>JAKLKA010000135.1 GCA_023150915.1 Polyangiaceae bacterium | reverse complement strand
TCCCCCCGCGGCGACCCGACGCACCTTGCCCGAAGGCCGGGCGAGGCGGAGGCAGCTCGCTCCGACTCCATTGCGAATTTGTGCTTCGCCTTCCAGCCCACACGCGCCACGCCTCAACTGATCGAAGACGCGTCCCTTTTTGCAACCGTCCGGCCCGACTTCCGGGCGGGGATGCGTTCTGCCGCGATTGCGGCCCGCAGGGCATCGAGCTAAGTGTGCCGCGCCGTGCTCGCCGGGGGGTGAGAGCCGCCCCTCGAAGTACTCAGAAAGGTCCACGTCACATGGCAAGGAAGAAGATCGCACTCATTGGCGCAGGCAACATCGGCGGCGAGCTCGCCAACCTGTGCGTGACCAAAGAGCTCGGCGACGTCGTGCTCTTCGACATTCCGGCGAAAGAGAGCTTTGCCAAGGGCAAGGCGCTCGACCTGGAGCAGAGCTCGGCCATGAACGGCGGCGACGTGCGCGTCACCGGTACTGCGAAGTGGGAGGACTGCGCCGGCGCGGACGTGATGATCATCACCGCGGGCATCCCCCGCAAGCCGGGCCAGAGCCGCGACGACCTGGTGGGCGTCAACCTGCCCATCATTCGCGACGTGGCCGACAACGCCAAGAAGCACTGCCCGAACGCATTCGTGATCGTGATCTCGAACCCGCTCGACGCGATGGTCTACGAGCTCAAGCGTCGCACCGGTTTTGCCGCCGAGAAGGTGGTGGGCATGGCCGGCGTGCTCGACAGCGCGCGCTTCACGCTGTTCTTGGCGCGCGAGCTCGGCGCCAGCATCAAAGACATCCGGGCCATGGTGCTCGGCGGCCACGGGGACGACATGGTTCCGGTGCTGTCGAACTGCACGATCAGCGGCGTGCCGCTGCCGCAGATGATCGCCAAGGACAAGCTGTCGGCGATCGTCGACCGCACCCGCAAGGGCGGCGGTGAGATCGTGGGCCTGATGGGCACCAGCGCGTACTACGCGCCGGCGGCCGCAGCGATTGCCATGGCCGAGGCTTACCTGGGCGATCAGAAGCGTCTCTTGCCCTGCGCCGCGTACCTGACCGGTCAGTACGGCTACAACGACCTCTACATGGGCGTGCCGGTGGTGGTCGGCGCCGGCGGCGTGGAGAAGATCCTCGAGATTCCGCTGAACGACGAGGAAAAGGGCATGCTCGCCAAGAGCGCCGCCAGCGTGCAGAGCGTGGTGGACGTGGTCAAGAAGGCCGCGGGCTGAGCCCGGTCACCCCGGCAAACGCACACGCCGCGTGGTGAGCACCGCCTGAGCACCGAGCACGTCGGTGTAGGTGAGCTCGCCCGCGGCGTTCGCGTTCAGCTCGGCCGCGTTGCCCTCGTCGGTGTCGATGTGCATCTCGAGCACGAACTTGGGGCTGACGCGCACCAGCACGTCGCCGAACACCAGATCGCGGGGGCCGCCGGTGATGGCGACCTCGACCTCGTCCCCGTCACGCACGCCGAAGCGCTCCGCGTCGGCCGGCGCCATGTGGATGTGACGTTTGGCGCAGATCAGCCCCTCGCCCAGGGCGACCGTGCCCTTGGGGCCCTCGAGCACGATGGGTGCCGAGCCCTCGGTGTTGCCGGAGTCGCGGATCGGTGCGTCGACGCCCAGCTTGAACTCGTCGGTGCGTGACACCTCGACCTGGTTCTTGCTGCGCAGCGGGCCCAGCAGGCGCACGCCGTCGATGCGCCCGCGCGGGCCGACCAGATTCACCATCTCTTTGCAGGCGAACTGCCCGGGCTGCGAGATGTCTTTGTGGTGGGTCGGCGTTGCGCCCGCGCCGAACAGCGCCGCGAAGGTCTCGGCGGTGAGGTGCACGTGGCGGGCGCTGATGGCGATGGCGATGGGCCCCGGCGCCGGGGTGCGCGCCCGATCGCGCAGCACGGCTGCTGCCTGCCGAGCGATCGACAGCTCTTCGTTGGTCTTGACCACCAGCGCGGCCACCCGCGAGTGCGGCGCCGACACGAACGCCGTGGGGGACGGCTCCGAAACCCGCGCGTCGGCGTTCAGCTCTTCGTCCAGCACGATCCCGAGGAAGTCGAAGCGCTGCAAAATGCGCCGGCGCATGGCAGCGCCGTTCTCCCCGATACCGCCGGTGAACACCACGGCGTCGAGCCCGCCCATGACCGCGGCATACGCGCCGATGTACTTGCGCACGCGGTGCGAGAACACCGTGATCGCCAGTCGGCACCGATCGTCGCCGGCCTCGGCGCGCGCCTCGATGTCCCGCAGATCTTTGCCCACGCCCGAAAGGCCGGCGAGCCCGCTTTGGTGGTTCAGCAGCTGGTCCAGCCGCTCGGCGCTGAAGCCGGCGCGCGCCAGCGTCAAGAGCGCGCCCGGGTCCAGATCGCCCGAGCGCGTGCCCATCACCAGACCTTCGAGCGGGGTCACGCCCATGCTGGTCTCGGTCGAGTGCCCGTGCTCGACCGCGCAGGCGCTGGCGCCGTTGCCCAGGTGCAGCGTGATCATGCGCAGGTCGGCCAGCGGGCGCCCAACGGCCCGGGCGGCCAACTCGGCCACGTAGGCGTGCGACGTGCCGTGGAACCCGAAGCGCCGGAGCCCGTGCTCGCGGGCCACCTCTTGGTCGATGGCATAAGTCGAGGCACGGCGCGGCATGCGCGCGTGGAAGGCGGTGTCGAACACGGCCACGTGCGGCACGTTCGGCAGCGCGCGGCGGGCCGCGCGGACCCCGGCGAGGTTTGCCGGATTGTGCAGCGGCGCCAGCGGGATGCAGCGCTCGATGGCGGCCTCGACCGCCGCATCGATCACCACCGCACTGGTCAGCTCGGCCCCGCCGTGCACCACGCGGTGGCCCACCGCGACAATCGCCTGCCCACTCACGCGCTCGAGCACCTCGGCCACCGCCTGCTCGTGGGTGCGCCCGGACTCACCGATGCGCTCCACGGCAACCTTCTCGAGAAGGGCCCCTGTCTCGGGGTCGAGCAGCTGCGCTTTCAGTGACGACGAGCCAGCGTTGAGCACCAGGACCGACATGCCCGGCGCATACCACGGTTGGGTCAGTCGCTGCGTGCGATCACGTGGAACCCGCGCGGGGTCTCGACCACGTGGCTGAGCTCCCCCACGCCCAGGGCAAAGGCTGCGTCGGCGAAGGTCGGGTCGAGATCGGATCGGGACACGGATCCCAGCTTGCCGGCCGTCGCGTCGCCCCCGTCGGCATACGTTGCCACCACCTCCGCGAAGTCCGCCCCGCCCAGCAGCTTCTCCCGCGCTTCGCGAGCGCGCAGGCATGCCTCGCCGCGACTGCGCGTGGCGCCCTCGGGACGCTTCAGATCCTTGTGGCGCACCAGCACGTGCGACAGGGTGATCTTCTCGGGCGCGTCGGAGCGCGGCTGCCGCGGAGCCGCCGCCTCGGCCAGGCATTGGTCGGCCAGAGAGGTGGCCCCCGCCTGGGTGGCCGGCACCGGCGACGCGGCGGGTCGAGGACCACCGCACGCCAAGAGCAGGAACGCGGGCCCGAGGCAGCGCTTCATCATCGCGGCCCAGCATAGTCCGAATCGCGTGGTCTATTCTTCGGCCATGAGCAGCCTTTCCGGCCGCGGCCAGCGCCTGGTCCAGAGCCCACCCGCCGCCGAGTACCTGCGCGAGCACTTCGCGCGCTCGCCGGCGCCCCACGACCCGGCGCTTCGACCCGACGGGTACATTCCGCTGTGCGTCGCCGAGAACAAGCTGATGAGCGACCTTCTGTGCCCGCAGCTGGGCCGCCCGCGCCAGGTCCCGGCGCGGGTGCTGGGTTACGACGCGATGATCGGCAGCTGGCAGTTCCGCGAAGCGCTCGCGGGCTTCTTGCCGCGCTTCCTGGGCCGCGCGGTGCGCCCCGAGCACCTGGCGGTGCTCGCCGGCGCGGGCAGCGTGCTCGAGCTGCTGTTTCACGTCATCGCCGATCCGGGTGACGCCGTGCTGGTGCCCACCCCCAGCTATGCGGGCTTCTGGCCCGATCTCGAGACGCGCGACGAGCTCTGCATCGTGCCGGTCCACACCAGCGCAAGCACCGGCTTCCGCCTGACGCCCGAGCTGCTCGACAGCGCGCTGAAGAGCGCCGGGCGGCGGGTGCGCGCGCTGCTCTTCACCTCACCGGACAACCCGCTGGGGCGGGTGTACTCGCGCCCGGAGCTCGAAGCCGTGCTGAGCTGGGCCGAGCATGCGGGCATCCATCTGGTGATGGACGAGATCTATGCCTTGTCGGTGTTCGGGCCCCAGGCCTTCGTCAGCGCGGCCAGCCTTCGGCCCGCACTCGGCGAGCGCGTGCACGTGGTGTGGGCGTTCTCCAAGGACTTCGCGGCCAGCGGCCTGCGCGCAGGCGTCCTGGTCAGCGAGAATGCGGAGGTGCTCGCCGCAGTCGACGGGCTCGCCTACTGGGCGTGCTGCTCGGGTCACACCCAGCTGGTTCTGGGCGAAATGCTCTCGGACCAGGCCTGGGTCGAGGGCTACGTTTCCACGATGCGGGCGCGCCTGGGCAGCGCACAGCACGCGGTGACCCGGGCCCTCACCGCCAGCGGCATCCCGTTCCTGCCGTCCGAGGCGGGCTTCTTCTTGCTGGTGGATCTGCGGCGCTTCCTCGATTCGCCCAGCTGGGACGCGGAAGCCCGGCTCTGGCGGCGCCTGGTCGAGGGCGCCAACGTGAACCTGACGCCGGGCTCAGCGTGTCGCATCAGCGAGCCCGGCTTCATGCGGCTGTGCTTTGCCGCCGTGCCGGAACACACCGCGACCGTGGCGGTCGACCGCCTCGCGCGGGTGCTGGGCGGGTGAAGCGGCTCAGATCCCGGGCGGGCAGGGGCCGGTGAGCGGCGCGGTTCCGCCGGGAACCATCACCGAGCAGGTGCCGTCGGCGTTCTTGGTGACGCCGGGGATCGCGGTCGGGGTCGACGAGCCCGAGGCCGCCGGAGCCGCGGGCCCGGGGGCGGGGGCGGGGGCGGGGGCCGGCGCCGGCTGGCCCTGCGGATAGGGCTGCTGCTGCGGATAGGGCTGGGGCTGCTGCTGGTAATAGGGCTGCGGTTCCTGCGGCGGCGGATCGGACTTCTTCGAGCAGGCGACCACTGCGGCCACGCACGAGCCAAGAACCAGGAACGAGAAAGCGCGCTTCATGGCCCCATTGCACCACGACTCTGGCTTCGCGGCCAGCGCCGAGCGCGCGGGCACCAAGCCCGCGCGCCGACCGGGGACCGGGACGAGCCGTTACTGCGGTTGGTCCGAGCAGCAGCCTGCGACGCAGTACTTGCTGGTCGGGCAGGCCGGCAACCCGGTGCCACACGCCTGCTTTCCGGCCGGGCACTGGTTGGCGCAGCACCCGCCCTGGCAGACCTGCCCGCTGGGGCAGGCGGGCATACCGCCACCACAGATCTGCGCGCCGCCGGGGCACGTGTTCGGGTAGCAGCAGCCGTCGAGACACACGTCGGTGCCCTGGCACGCGGGCTGGGTGCCGCCGCAGGCCGCCTTGTTGTCCGGGCAGGGCTCGAGATCTTCTTGGATGTCACCGCCGCCGAGCTCGTACAGGTGGCCCGAGCCCGACGTTGCCCAGAAGTGGTTCAGCGTGCCGAAGCCGAAGCCCTCGAGCATCGACTTGGTCGCGTCGTTGTACTCGAACAGCGCCTCTTGCACCCAGCCCTGGGCGTCGTCGCGACGATACTGCCCGATGAAGTCGGTGGTCATGTCGCTGACGTAGACGAACTGCTGCCCGGTCTTGGGCGAGACCACGGCCTCGATGCCGTCCATGTGGCTGCCGGCCAGGTTCGGATACTGGAACTCGAGCACCCAGGCCTTGGTGGGCACATGGAACGAGTACACGCGGCGGTACGACTCGTTGCCGCCGTAGAACAGCTTCTCGTCGTGGGCGTAGCCCAGGAACGACATCGCCAGCGTCGTGCTGGTGGGCATGAACGGGACGGTCGACGTCTTCGAGGCGAAGTCGTAGAGCGTGATGCTGCCGTTGTGGCTCGGCCCCACCGAGTAGATGTCGTTGTTCGACGTGGAAAGCAGGCCGGAAACCGTGGTGCTGTACACCGGGGCGCCCTCACCCGACTTCGCATAGGTCTTCACGAACTGGATGGTGCGTTGCTCGATCGGCCCGGTGTGCTTGGGGTTGTCCGGGTGCTGGTTGGGCTCGAGCTTGCCGTCGCCGTCGCTGTCGAGCAGGGTGATCTTGTAGACGTCGATGTATTGCGAGCTGCGCGTGGCGTAGACGTAGTCGCCCCAGCTGGTCACGTCGCCGCCGCCCAGGAACGCGGAAGAGCCGGACTGGAAGATGGCGTACTGGTAGTACTTCGAGGTGGGCGTGGTGCCGCCGATGGTCGTCGCCGCGGTGCAGGTGCCGGTCGCGGCGCTGCAGATCTGACCGCTCGAGGCGTTGCAGATGGTCGCCGGGCTCTTCGGCACCCACTTGGCCGGCGGCCCCGGGTTGCACTGAAGCACCTCGTTGCCGTTGCACTTGAACGAGCCCGCGGTGCACGCGGCCTTGCACACGCCCGTGGGGTCGCAACCGAACTCGCAGTCGGTCTTGGGCCCCCACTGCCCGGTGTTGTCGCAGGTCTGCGTCTTGCCCAGCTTGCACTGATTCGTGCCGGGCGCGCACTTGCCGACGCAGTTACCCGCAGCGCACACGAAGGGACACGCCGGGTTCGAGATCCACTTGTTCCCCGGGCCGCAGATCTGGGGAATGTTGCCCGAGCACGCCTTGGTGCCCATCACGCAATCTTGCGTGCCGCCACCGGTGCCGCCGGTGGCCGTGCCGGCAGCGCCGCCGATGTTGATGCCGCCACCGGTACCGCCGACGTTGATGCCGCCGCTTCCGCCGCCGCCACCGCTCGTGGAGCCGCCGGTCGCTGCGCCGCCGGAACCGCCCGTGGCGGTGAAACCTCCGGTGCTGTCGGAACCGCACGCGGTCGCAAGAAGCAGGACCACACCACCGACAATCCTATTTCGCATGACGGAACCTCCAGCTAAGCCTGAGCCGCTCCGATCCTATCACCAGATCGGCGGGCCGGGGTCACGGCGGCGGCGGAGCAGATGTGGGCGGGCTGCGCACACCGACGCGCGCGCAGCCCGCTCCCCCACTCACTGGGGCTGGTCGGAGCAGCAGCCCGCGACGCAGTACTTGCTGGTGGGGCAGGCCGGCAACCCGCCGCCACAAGCCTGCTTTCCGGACGGGCACTGGTTCGCGCAGCACCCGCCCTGACACACCTGCCCGGTGGGGCAGGCGGGCTGGCTGCCGCCGCAGATCTGCGCGCCGCCCGGACAGGTGTTCGGGTAGCAGCAGCCGTCCAGGCAGACGTCGGTGCCCTGGCAGGTGTTGCCGGTTCCGCAGGCCACCTTGTTGTCCGGGCACGGCTCGAGATCTTCCTGGATGTCGCCGCCACCGAGCTCGTAGAGGTAGGTGCCCGACGTGGCCCAGAAGTGGTTCAGAGCGCCGAACCCGAAGCCCTCGACCACCGAGCTGGTGGCGTCGGCGTAGTCGAACAGCTGCTCTTGCACCCAGCCCTTGGCGTCGTCCCGGCGATACTGCCCGATGAAGTCGCTGGTCATGTCCGAGACGTAGATGAACTGCTCGCCGGTCTTGGGCGACACGACGCAGTCCATGCCGTCCATGTGGCTGCCGGCCAGGTTCGGGTACTGGAACTCGAGCACCCAGGCCTTCGAGGGCTCGTGGTACGAGTACACGCGCCGAGCCGACTCGTTGCCGCCGTAGAACATCTTCTCGTCGTGGGCATAGCCCAGATGCGACATCACGGGCGTGGTGGCGGTGGGCTTGAACGGCACCGTCGAGGTCTTGCTGGTGAAGTCGTAGAGCGTGATGCCGCCGTTCTTGGTGGGCCCGAGCGAGTAGATGTCGTTGTTCGAAGTCGCCAAGAGCTCCGACGAGCCCGAGGGGCCGGCAGGCGCCAGGTCGGGGGCGGCCTTGGCGTAGGTCTTCACGAAGGTCAGCGTGCGCTGCTCGATGGGACCGGTGTGCTTCGGATTGTTCGGGTGCTGGTTGGGCTCGAGCTTGCCGTCGCCGTCGCTGTCGAGCAGCGTCAGCTTGTAGACGTCGATGTAGCCGGAAGACCGGTTGATGTAGATCTGGTCGCCCCACGCCGTGACGTCGTAGCCACCCTTGAACTCCGACTTGCTCGTCTGGAAGATGGCGTACTGGTAGTACTTGGCGGTGGGCGTGGTGCCACCGGTGGTCGCCACCGTGGTGCAGGTTCCGGTCGTGGCATCGCAGACCTGACCGCTGGCCGGGCTGCAGGTGGTGGCCGGCGCCTTCGGCACCCACTTGGCCGGCGGCCCCGGGTCGCACTGCTGGACCTGGTTGCCGTTGCAGTGGAACGACCCGGCGGTGCACGCGGCCTTGCACGTGCCGGTGGGGTCACAGCCGAACTCGCAGGCCGTCTTCGGGCCCCACTGGCCGGTGTTGTCGCAGGTCTGGGTCTTGCCCAGCTTGCACTGCGTGGTGCCCGGCGCGCACTTGCCGACGCACGCGCCCGCAGCGCACACGAACGGGCACGCCGGGTTCGAGATCCACTTGTTGCCCGGCCCACAGATCTGGGGAACGTTGCCCGCGCAGGCCTTGGTGCCCATCACGCAGTCTTGCGTGCCCCCGTCGCTGCCGCTGGTGCCCGCATCGCCGCCGATGTTGATGCCGCCGCCCGTGCCGCCGACGTTGATGCCACCGCCGCCGCCGCTGCCCGAGTTGCCAGCTCCGGCGGCGCCGCCGGTCGAGCTCCCCGAATCGCCCGTGCTGTCGGATCCGCAGGCGGTCGCCAGCACCAACATGACACCGCTCGAAATCCAATTTCGCATCGTCGAACCTCCGCCTGAGGGTGAACCCGAGACCACTCTACCACCTCTTGCGCGGGTCGGGTCGCGGGCCACGGGTAGGAGGCCGCCACACATCGAGCCGCCGGGCTCTCTCTCGCGCGACGCGTCAGCGCGGGCAGCCGAGCAGCACCACGGTGCTGTGCGGCGAAACCAGGTACTCGTCTTGCGGCACCAGTAGCACCTCGTGCCCGTCTTCCGCGAAATCAGGGCCATCGGGCAGGCTGGTGTCAATCACGCGATGCCAGCGGTGGCCGTCGATGGGCGGCAGCTTCACGCCGCGCATCTGCCGGTCGGCGTTCAAGATCACGAACAAGAAGTAGTCGCCCGCGCCCAGCTCGGCCTCGGAGCCGTCGAGCTGATAGGCCAAGAGCCGCGCCTCGGGGTCGGCCCACGCGGGCTCGTCCAGATTCTGCCCATACCAGCGCAGATCGGGCACCTGGTTCATGTTCTGGTCGCGACCCGAGAAGTGACTGCGCCGCGAGAGCACCGGGTACTTGCGGACGAAGTGCACCGCCTTCTGCACGAAGCGGAAGAAGTCGGCGTTCCGCTCGCGCAGCGACCAGTCGAACCACGAGAGGTCGTTGTCCTGACAGTAGGCGTTGTTGTTGCCCCGCTGGGTGCGCAAGAGCTCGTCCCCGCCGAGCAGCATGGGCGTGCCCGCCGAGAACAGCAGATGGCACACGTGGTTCTTCGCCACCTGCCGTCTCAGGGCGTTCACGCCCGGGTCGCTGGTCTCGCCCTCGACCCCGCAGTTCCAAGAGTGGTTGTCGTTGGTGCCGTCGCGGTTCTGCTCGCCGTTCGCGTCATTGTGCTTGTGGTCGTAAGACACCAGGTCCCACAGCGTGAAGCCGTCGTGGCACGTGACGAAGTTGACGCTGTTGTAAGGGGTGCGACCGTCGTCGCCATACAGGTCTTGCGAACCGGTGAGGCGAAAGCCCAGCTCACGCAGAAGCCCGGGCTCGCCGCGGGCGAAGCGCCTCAGCGTGTCGCGAAACCGGCCGTTCCACTCGGCCCAGTCCACCGGGAAGTTCCCGACCTGATAGGTTGCCAGGTCCCACGGTTCGGCGATCAACTTCACGCGCGAGAGCACCGGGTCTTGCGAGATGGCGTCGAAGAAGGAAGCGGCCGTGCGAAACGTGCCCTCTTGGCGCCCCAGCACCGACGCCAGGTCGAAGCGGAAGCCGTCGACGTGCATCACCTCGACCCAGTAGCGCAGCGAGTCCATCACCAGGCGGATCACCGCCGGGTCGGCCAGGTTCATGCTGTTGCCGCAACCGCTGTAGTTCATGTAGTGGCGCTGCGGCTCGGTCGCGCTGCCGGTGAGCAGGTAATACGTCCGATTGTCGATGCCGCGGAAAGCGAGCGTCGGCCCGCGCTCGTCCCCTTCGGCGGTGTGGTTGTAGACCACATCCAAGATCACCTCGATCTTGGCGCGGTGCAGCTCGCGGACCAGGCTCTTCAGCTCGAATACGGCAGCACCCGGCGCCTTGCCCCAGGCATACGAGCTCTCGGGTGCGAAGAACCCGAGGGTGTTGTACCCCCAGTAGTTGGTCAGCCCTTTCTGGGTGAGAAAGTCCTCGACGAAGTACTCCTGGATCGGCAGAAGCTCGACGGCGTTCACCCCGAGCTCGACCAGGTGCGGGATCTTCTCGATGAACCCCAGATAGGTCCCGGGCTGGCGTACCCCCGACGTGGGGTGAGCGGTGAAACCCTTGAGGTGAACCTCGTAGATCACCAGCTGCTCGAAGGGCACGTCGGGCGGCGTATCGCCCTGCCAGTCGAAGCGGTCGTCCACCACCACGCAGCGGGGCATGGCTGCGCTCGAGTCGCGGGTGTCGAGCGACAGATCCCGCGCCGGTGAGTACGGGTCGTAGGCCAAGAGCGCGCTGTCGCCGCCGTGCACTTTTCCAGAAAAGGCTCGAGCGTAAGGGTCGAGCACCAGCTTGTGCTCGTTGAAGCGCAAGCCGTGCGCCGGCTCGAACGGCCCCCGGACCTTGAACGCGTACAGCTGACCGGGCCCGATGCCGTGGACGAAGCCGTGAAAGACGAAGCGAGTGCGGCGCGGCAGGCGAATCACGTCCGTCGGCGGCGCGTCGGGGCCGTCGAAGAGCAGCAAGAACACGTCGCTGGCGTCGCGGCTGTAGAGCGCGAAGTTCACGCCGTCGGCGCGCACGTTGGCGCCCAGCGGGTGGAACTGCCCGGCCGAGATGGTCCTTCGGGTGTGCTGCCGCAGCTCGGGCGGGGACATTTCGAACGAAAGGTACCAGCCCACCGGCAGCGAGATATAGTGCTCGCATGAACCGGTGGGCTCTCGCGAGTTTGCGGGTGACGGCAACGTGCAACTGATCGAGCTCGCCGACCGCCAGACCTTGGTCACGGCGCTGACCATCATCGAGGCGCTCTACGTTCTGCTGTTGTCGGGCTGGATCTTGCTCGAGAAGCGCAGCCCAGCCGCCACGCTCGCCTGGATCTTCGGACTCATCGCGCTGCCGGGCGCCGGCTTCGTGATCTACTTCTTCCTCGGTCCGCGCCGGGTGCGCCGTCGGCGCCTGCGCCGGCTGCGCGCCAAGAACGCCGTGACGCATCCGGCCCTCGAGGCCGAGGCGCTGTCCATCCGAGACCCCGCCGCGTTTCGCGACGCCGCCCAGCTCTCCCAGCTGGTCGAGTCGGTGAACAAGGCTCCGCTCGCCCTCGCGACCCGCGCCGAGGTGCTGATCGACGGCGCCGAGACCTACGCCTCGATCCTGGACGCGGTCGCCGCCGCCCAGGCCCACGTGCACGTGCTGTATTACATCTTCGAGCCAGACGAGACCGGCCGCGCCCTGCGCGACGCCTTGCTCGAGCGAGCGCGGGCCGGGGTGAAGGTGCGTGTCTTGGTCGATGCCGTCGGCTCGGCGCGCGCGCGGCGCCGCTCGGACTTCTTCGGGCCACTCTTGGCCGCAGGCGCCGAAGTCGGGGCGTGGAGCCCGCTCGGCCCCGCGGCGCTCTGGGGCCGGGTGCTCAACTTCCGCAACCACCGCAAGATCGTGATCGTGGATGGTCGCATCGGGTTCTGCGGTGGCATCAACATCGCCGACGAAGAGAACACCAAGCTGCGACCGCAGGGCTGGCGCGACACCCATCTGCGGCTCGAGGGCCCGTGTGTTGCCCAGCTGCAGCTCGTGTTCCTGGAAGACTGGTGCTACGCGAAAGGGCGAGCCCCGCAAGACCCAGGGTTGTTCCCCCGCGAGCCGGCGACCACCGGCGAGCTGGTGCAGATCTTGGACTCGGGCCCCGACAAGGAGCACGAGACGATCAAGGCGGCATACTTCGCCGCGATCGGCGTGGCGTCGAGCCGCGTGTGGCTCACCACGCCCTACTTCATCCCGGACGAGGCCATGTCGTTCGCGCTGATGGCGGCGGCCTTGCGCGGGGTGGACGTCCGCCTGCTGCTTCCCACGAAGAGCGACTCGCGCACGGTCACCGCCGCCGGCCGCTCTCACTACGACGGCCTGTTGCGCTCCGGGGTCCGGATCTTCGAGTACCAACCGCGGATGCTGCACGCCAAGACGTTGGTCGTGGACGACTGGCTGGGCAGCGTGGGGACCGCGAACTTCGACAACCGCAGCTTCCGCTTGAACTTCGAGGTGGCGGCGCTGGTCTACGGCAAGCAGGTGGCCGCGGCGCTGGCGGCGGCCTTCGAGAGCGACCTGACCGAAGCCAAGCAGATCACCACCGCGAGCCGCCTTCGACTGAAGCTCGGCCAGCGCTTGTTCGAAGGCGGTGCCCGGCTGCTCTCGCCGATGCTCTGAAGGTCAGTCGACCTTCACCGGTTTCAGGCAAGGGCGGGGCGGCGGCGGCGAGAGGCACACCAGCGGCCGCGGCGGCCCGGGGGGCTGCTTCGCGGCCGCGTCACTGCCCCCATCGGCCGGCGGCTGAGCCACGCTCAGGCACGGCTGTGCGGCGCCGTCGTCAGGGCCGGCGTCGGTGACGATCGACACCGATGCGTCCGGCCGGCTGAGCGGCACCGACAAGCACACGGTGGGCTCCGCGTCCGCGCGCGCCGCGGGCTCGAGGCACGGACGGAACAGCGCATCGCACCCGGCCTCGGTGGTGGCGATGGTCGCCATCGCCGAAGCGATGAACAAGCGCCGGCGTCCGAGAATGGCGTCGCGATCGGACTTGTCGCGCCGGCTCAAGACCCGCCCAGCTTGCCGGCGACCAGCGCACGCACGACGTCCATGGTGGAAACGATGCCCGCCAGGTGCCCCGACGAGTCGACCACCACCAGTCGGTGGCTGCCCGTGTCGACCATGCGCTTGGCAGCGTCGAGCACCGAGTCGCTGGCGTTCACCGCGAACACGAACGGGCTCATCACGTCCTCGACCGTCGCAGCATGCAGCTTGTTCGGACGATTCGGATCGGCGAGGTCGCTCTTGGTGACCAGACCGAGCAGGTGCCCGCCGGCGTCTTGAACCGGGGCGCCGCTGACCCCCTTCTGAGTGAGCCCCCACGCCAGGTCGTCGACCGGGGTGTTGGGCGCCACGGTCATCACGTTCCGGGTCATGATGTCTTCGACCTTCGGCATTTCGGTTCTCCCGCTTCGAGAAGTACCCGCGCGCGGCCGGGCGATCAACGATGTAGACTGGCGGCCGTGTCCAACAAGAGGAAGCTCCGCCGCGCCCACGCCCCCGGCCCAGCCGCCGCCGGCACCACGCCGAGCCGCGAGGGCCTCCGTCGGCAGACCGCCGCGGAGCGTTTCGCCAAGGCGGGCTCCGAGAAGCTGTGGCTCGCGCTCCTCGGGTGGGAGGCAAGTCGCGTCGCCCGCATCTGGCTGGCGCAGGCGGTGAACGACTTCGCCCGCAAGCAGGCGCCCCCGGTGGCCGAGGCGCTCGGCACGCGGGCACCGGCCGCCGCCGAGAAGCTCGACGCCGCCGCCATCGAGAGCGCAGTCGAGATCTGGACCGCGTCGGGGGACGCCTACGACGCCAGCGACCCCGCCCCCAAGTGGCACTACCTCGCGAACCTCGCCGCGAAGCTGGGGCTGGGTGCTGCCACGCCCGAGGCCTACCAAGACGACTGGGAGGCGTGGTGCGGGCTCAGCGCGGCGGCGGCGCCCCGCGCCCTGCTCATGTCGTCGCTGGCCCAGACCGAGCAAGCCGCCATCGCCCTGGGGAATGTGACGCGCTCGGCGCGCATTTCCGGGCTCGTGAATCTGTCCCGAGCCATGTGGTCCGCGATCGCCTACGGCGACGACGCCACGTTCGATCACCTGGAGCGCGCCGGCAACGAGTGGCTGGCAAACATCGCGGGGAAGATCCGTCCGGGGTGACGGTCGGGGGTCGATTCGTGCGCTGGCTGGCCGAGCCGGCGGCAGCGCGGCGCGCGGCGCTGATCGCGGTCCTGCTGTCGCTGCCCACGCTGGGCAATGGGATCATCGCGGACGACCATTTCTTGCGAGCGACCTCCCTGGGTCTGAACCCGCCGGCGCTGGCGCTGGCGACGAAGTGGGACCTGTTTCGTTTCTTCTCGGGCGATCCGGCGCTCTACACGCGCTGGCTCGATCTGGGGCTGGCACCCTGGTGGGCGTCCCCCGATTTGCGCGTCGGTTTCTGGCGACCGATCAGCTCGGCACTGCACCAGGTCGACTTCGCGCTCTGGCCGAACCACCCGGTGCTGATGCACTCGCACTCCCTGGCGTGGCTGGCAGCCCTGGTGCTGGTGGCGGGCGCGCTCTTCCGACGCTGGCACACGGCCCCGTGGGCCGCGGGGCTCGCGACCCTGGTGTTCGCCATCGACGACGGTCACGGGATCCCCATCGGCTGGCTCGCCAACCGCAACGCGCTGGTTGCCGCCGTGTTCGGCGGCCTGGCGGTGCTGGCCCACGACCGCTGGCGGCGCGATGGCTGGCGTCCGGGGGGCGTGCTGTCGTGGGTTGCCCTGACGGCGGGCCTGCTCAGCGGCGAGATCGCGCTCGGTGCCTGGGCCGGCGTCCTGGCCCACGCGCTGGCCTTCGAGAAGGGCCTGCGCGCCCGGCTGCTGGCGCTGGCGCCCAGCCTGGCGGTGGTGATCGCGTGGCGCGTGGCGTATTCGCTACTGGGCTACGGCGCCCACGGCTCGGGTCTCTACCTGGACCCGGTGCACTCGCCGCTGGCGTTCGCGTCACAGGTCAGCCAGCGCCTGCCGCTGCTGTTGTTCGCTCAGCTCGGCGGGCTGCCTTCGGACCCCTGGGCGCTCGTCCCGCGCCAAGCGGCGCTCGGTCTCGTGGTGGTCGCCGCCGCGGGCTGCGCCGCGCTGGGCTTCGGGCTCGGGCGCCTGTTCCAGCGCGACCGCCTGGCGCGGTTCTACGGCCTGTGGCTGGTGCTGGCGGTCTTGCCCGGGTGCGCCACCTTCCCCAACGATCGCCTGCTGCTGATCGCCAGCATTCCCTCGGCCGGTCTGGTGGCGCACGGGATCGGGCTGTGGCGGCAGGGCAAAGGCGTGTCGCGGGCGCTGGCACTGTACTGGGTAGTCGTTCATCTGGTCATGGCGCCCCTGTTGCTTCCGGTGCGAGCGCGGTCGATCCACGCCTTGGGTGAGATGGCCGAGCGCGCGCTCCGCGGTGTTCCGCGCGAGCTGGGCGGCAAGACACTGGTCGTGCTCAGCGCGCCCGATGGGCTGATGTGCGTTCAGATCCTCGCGCACGGTGCCTCGCTGGGGCACTCGATGCCCGATCGCCTTCGCTGCATCGGTGTCACCACCGGCGCGGTGCGCATCTCACGCCCGGACGAGCGCACGCTCGAGCTCCGCTCGGAAGCGGGGTTCTTCAGCGGCACGCTCGATGCGCTGTTCCGCTCGCCCGAGCGCGCCTGGCACCTGGGCGAGGGCGCCAGCACCGCTGTGGTGAGCACCCAGGTCATCGCCTTGACCCAGAGCGGGCTGCCGGCAGCCCTGCGCGCGCGCTTCGACGCACCGCTCGACGATCCGGGCTCTGTGCTGGTGATCTGGCGGGGCCGCGGCTACCAGCGCTTCGTTCCCCCGCCGGTCGGGCAGAGCGTCGAGCACCCGCCCACCTCGATGGCCGAAGTCCTGTTCGGACTTTGATATGCTCGCCGGCCATGTCCGAACCGGTCTTGCCCAAACACGCGCGCGTGGTCGTCATCGGAGGGGGCGTGATCGGCTGCTCGGTCGCGTATCACCTGGCCCAGATGGGCTGGAAGGACATCCTGCTGCTCGAGCAGAGCCGGCTCACTTCGGGCACCACCTGGCACGCGGCGGGGCTGATGGTGACCTTCGGCTCCACGTCCGAGACCTCGACCGAGATGCGCAAGTACTCGCGCGATCTGTACAGCCGCCTCGAAGCCGAGACCGGGCTGTCGACCGGCTTCGAGCCCGTCGGCTTCATCGAGCTGGCGACCGAGCCCGATCGGCTGGTCGAGTACCGGCGGGTCGCCGCCTTCAATCGTCACTGCGGCGTCGACGTGCACGAGATCTCGGCGGCGCAGGTCAAAGAGCTGTTTCCGCTGGCCCGGACCGACGACGTGCTCGCGGGGTTCTACGTGGCGGGCGACGGCCGCGTGAACCCGGTGGACGCCACCATGAGCCTGGCCAAAGGCGCCCGGCTGCGGGGCGTGACCATCGTCGAAGGCGTCACCGTCACCGGGCTCACCCGCGGGGGCGGGGCCGTCCGCGGCGTGATCACCAGTCATGGCGCGGTCGAGGCCGAGGTGGTGGTGAACTGCGCCGGCATGTGGGGGCGCCAGCTGGCAGAGCAGTCGGGGGTGAACGTGCCGCTGCAGGCGGCAGAGCACTACTACCTGATCACCGACAAGGTCCCGGGGCTGTCCAAGTCGTTCCCGGTGATCGAAGACCCGGCTTCTCACGGCTACTACCGCGAAGAGGTCGGCGGGCTGATGATCGGCTTGTTCGAACCGGTGTGCGCGCCGTGGAAGGTCGAAGGCATCCCCAGCGACTTCTCGTTCGGAGAGATCACGCCCGATTGGGATCGCATGGGTCCCTACGTCGAGAAGGCGATGCGGCGGGTGCCGATCTCGCTCGAGGTCGGCGTGCGCAAGTTCTTCTGCGGCCCCGAGAGCTTCACGCCGGATCTCGCTCCGGTGGTGGGCGAGGCGCCCGAGCTTCGTAACTACTTCGTGGCTGCCGGGCTCAACAGCATCGGGATCATCACCGGACCGGGCCTGGGGCGGGTGCTGGCCCACTGGATCGTCACCGGCCGGCCCGACGTGGACATCACGGGCATGAACATCGACCGCCTGCACACCTATCAGGCGAACCCCGAATACCGCCGCACCCGAACGGTCGAGTCGTTGGGCATGGTCTACCAGTGCCACTACCCGACCCGTTCGATGCAGACCGCCCGGGGCGCGAAGAAGTCGGCCATCTACGACCGGCTGGCAGCGCGCGGCGCCTACTTCCGTGACGTGAGCGGCTGGGAAGGTGCCGACTGGTACGCACCACCGGGCGAAACGCCGGATCCGGGCACGCTGTCGTGGGGCCGGCAGCGCTGGTTCTCGCAGTGGGCCAGCGAGCACCAGGCAGCGCGTGAGGGCGTGATCCTGATGGACATGTCGTTCATGGCGAAGTTCTGGGTCGAGGGCCGCGACGCGGGCCGCTTCCTCGGCTTCCTCTCGGCCAATGACGTCGACGGCCCGAGCGGCGTGATCACCTACACCCAGTGGCTGAACGCGGGTGGCACGCTGGAAGCCGATCTGACCGTGACCAAGCTGGGCGACGAACGCTACTGGGTGGTGGCATCCGACACGGCTCACCGGCACGTGCTGGGCTGGATGCGACGCCATCTGTCGGACGACCTCCGCGCTTCCGTGACCGACGTGACCGGCGGCTACGCGCAGATCAACGTGCAAGGGCCGCGCTCCCGCGAGCTGATGCAGGCGGTGACCGGCGCCGATCTGTCGAACCAGGCCTTCCCCTTCCGCTGCGCGCGCGAGATCGACATCGGCTACGCCCGCGCGCTCTGCGTGCGCATCACGTACCTGGGCGAGCTGGGCTACGAGCTGTACGTCCCCACCGAACAGGCCACCCACGTCTACGATCGAGTGGTCGAGGTCGGTGAGCGCTTCGGCCTGCGTCATGCCGGGCTCAAGGCCCTGGCCAGCCTCCGTATGGAGAAGGGCTATCGCGACTACGGCCACGACATCGACAACACCGACTCGGTGCTGGAGGCGGGCCTGGGCTTCGCCGTCGCGCTCGACAAGCCGGGCGGGTTCCTGGGCCGCGACGCGGTGCTGGCCACGAAGGCCGCGGGGCCCTTGACCCGGCGCATCGTGCAGATCCTGGTGAAAGATCCCGAGCCGCTGATGTTCCACGCCGAGGTGGTGCACCGGAACGGCAAGCCGGTGGGCTACATCCGCGCCGCATCGTATGGCCACACGCTGGGCGGCGCGGTGGGCCTGGCGATGGTCGAGGCCGGCGAGCCCGTGACGCAGGCCTACCTCGATCAGGGCACGTGGCAGGTCGACATCGCCGGTCGGCTCTACCCGGCGGTCGCTTCCATGAAGCCGCTCTACGATCCGTCCATGCTCAAGGTGAAGAGCTGATGGCGCCGAGGGAGATCCCAGGGTAGGCCTGCGTAAGAGGTGCCATGAAAGCCTGGGGTGCGTTCTTCGCTTTGGGGCTCGTCGCCTGCTCGTCCACGGGCGGTGGCGGCGGGTTCGGCGACGCCGGGGTCGGAGGGAATT
>JAKLKA010000134.1 GCA_023150915.1 Polyangiaceae bacterium | reverse complement strand
AACGGCTCGAACCCGCGTACGACGAACTCGTTCGTGCACTCCAGGGGCTCATTCGATCGCTCGACGCGCGCTCTTGAGCCTGCAGCCTGGAGCCTGACCCCTGGAGCCTTCGTGTTTCGCCCGAAAGGGCGAAACACGAGATCTGACCCTCGGCTCGTGCGGCATGAGGGCCATCGAGGCGCATCGTGCCAAGCGGACGAAATTCGTGCTGCTCTCGAAGGTCGACCTCGGTGAATGAAGGTCGAGGTCTCGGAAAGCGCGACGAGACGCGGGCCCTCTGGGCTCAGCGCGCGACCAGATCCTTCATCCAGGCGACGTCCGGCGGGGTCTTCGCCTGGATCAGGCCGGACCACTCCTCGTCAGTCAGTCGGTCGAAGTTCGAGGTGACGTGCTCGAAGTAGCTGGAAGCCAGGCCGGCGTAGGCGCGGGGCCCGCTGCAGGTGTCGACGGTCACGACCATCAGGCGCGGCATGCCCGTGCCGACATGGAGCACCTTGCCCACCATCGATCCGCCCTCGTCGGTCGGCTGGGTATGCACGTCCGCGATGACCGGATCGAGCTTGATGCCGCGGCCCGGCTCGAAGAACAGCTTCTTGTACCAGCCGGACTGGAAGCTGGGATCGCCGCAGCCTTCGTCGACGACCACCGCGTCGTTGATGAACGCCATCTGCTCGGCGCTGTGGGGCGCCCCCGTCCGCTGGTTCTCGGCCATCTTCCCCAGCCTGGCGGCCACCAGGCTCACGGTCTCGAAGTACGCCTGCGCCTGGGTCACGACGGAGGACCCCGGCCCCAGATCGAGGCCTGAGACCAGCGTCGCGCCGCGCGTGGCGAAGGCTCCGAGCTTGGCAAAAAACTCCGGGTACGGCTCGACGTACGCGTCGGGGAACTCGCAGGACGCGCCGCCGGTGTACGACTGCTTGGCGTAGAGCAAAGTGTCGTGGCGAAGCTCGGCCCAGGACGAGAGCTGGGTGTTGAGCAGACGGCGACCCCAGGCCTCCGTCCCGGTCACGGCGGGCAAGCCCATACTCTTGGGGCTGGCCACGCCCGCCCCGGGCGAGAGCACCCGCAGCATCCCGAGCCACGAGTTGTAGAGGTTTGCCTGCCAGTACTCCGCCGGGTGGGCGTCGGCCAGCACGCGCATCGACGCCAGATCCGGCGCGTACTTCCACTGCTCGAGCTCGGGACCCAAGAGCAGCCCGGCCTGGTCGTTGCCGAAGGCCGCGAACGCCGCGTCGAGCGGGCTCGGCATCATGCGCAGCTGCGTGCCGTGCTGCACGCGGTCGTAGACCACGTTGCTGAAGACGTGGCTGTCGAGGACGTATCGCTGGCCGAACAGCAAGAACGAGCTCGAGAGCGGCAACGTGCCGCTGCCCAGGCCGTTGATCATGATGTGGCTCGCGATGCGCTGCGTGCCGTAACCGCCGCTGACCACCGCCTGCGCGATGGTCGCGTCGGAGGCCGTCGCCAGATCGCTTGGGCTCGAGAGCCCCAGATCCGACAAGAGCGAGTCGAGCTCGGGCACGACCATGCTGTCGTGCTCGCCGACGAACGCGCCAATGATGAGGTCGACGCGCTTCCAGTCAGCGAGCGACGCCGGCGACATCAAGGCGCGCAGCGCGTAGGCGCCCTCGAGCTGGCGGCGGCGGAAGAGCTGGCTGCCGTCCTCTTGGGTTTCCAGGATGCGGAAGTCGACGCGCCCGAGCCACATCATGGCGCGGAAGTAGCGCTTCAGCTCCTCGGTCTCGGTGTAGTGCCCGCGTGGCTCGAACTGCGAGAAGTCGAGGTGTCGCTTGGCGTCGAACAGCACCAGCTCTTCCTCGCCCTGGGCGGCGTTGGCCTTGGCGACCAGGGACGCGACCTCGGCCTTGCTGGCGCCGGCCACGGGGTCGATGGGCTCGTCGCCGAGCAGGCTGGCCGCCACCGAGAGGTACAGATCGGCGTCGGCGCGCGCGCTCTGGCCGAGCGCGCTGCCTGCCCCGGACGCGAGCTCGGCACGCATGGCACCAAGCAGCCGCTGGAGAGCCGGGATCAGCGCGTACATCTCCACGCGCAGCAGCAGGGCGTCGTACGACTGGTGCACCGCATAGAGGATGGAGTCGGCGGACACGTAGAGGGGCAGATCCTGGAGATACAGGGTCTGGTAGCCGTAGATGAAGCTCGGGAAGCGTCGCGTCTCGCTGATCACGAAACCGCGCTTCTCGAGGATGGTCTGGTCCGCGCTGGGAAGCGCCAGCGCCGACTTCTGGATCAGGTCCATGCCGGCTGCCGAGAGCGGCGCGTAGCCGAGCGACTCGTTGAACGGCACGGAGTACTTGGCGGCGAACCCCTGGGCGTCGAGGCCTGCCACCGCCGCGAGCGCTTGTTCGAGCTTCGCGAGCTCGGCGGCGTCCTTGGCCGAGAGCTGGGTGGTCACCGGCTTGCCCGGGGTGATGGGCTGGCTGGGCTTGGGCTTGCCCGGGTCGCCCGGCGTGATCGAATCGCCCGATGTGCCAGCGCAGCCCCCGAGCTGCACGGCCAGGAGCGCGAGGACCGAAGCGGCGCGAGCCAGGGATTTCATTGGGGCATCTCCTTTCGACGAGCGCAGCTCTCCCGGAGAGCGACTTGGCACACCTGCGGTGGTGCATTCCGCGTGCCAGGGCGCGAAGGCGGGACGCTTCCACCAGTCCAATCGCGCTCGCCGTGCCGGGCGCTGGGTACGTCCTCTGATTGTGAGGTCGAACCGGCCCGCCGCCGGCCGTGCTAGCCACGCGCCGTGACGCTCTTCGAGGTGGCCAGGGTCGGGGTCTCGGTCGAGGGGCGACGCCTGCTCGAGGACGTGAGCCTGACGCTCGATGCCGGCGAGCTGGTGGGCGTGGTGGGCCCCAGCGGCTGCGGCAAGACGGAGCTGCTTCGAACCCTCGGGGCGCTTCGGGATCCCGACAGCGGCGCGGTGCGAGTCGGAGGAAGGGCTCCGAGCGAACTGTCTTTCCCGGTCTGGCGCCGGCGCGTCACCTACGTCGCGCAGCGCCCGGTGATGCTGGACGGAACGGTGCGGGAGAACCTGCACCGCCCGAGCCGTTACGCGAGCGTCGGCGCCACGCCTGACGAAGACGAGCTCCGCGCCCTGCTCGAGCGCCTGGCCCTCGCCCCGGCCGTGCTCGACCAGGTTGCGCGCAAGCTGTCGGTGGGCGAACAGCAGCGCGTGGCGCTGATCCGCGCCCTCGGGATCCGCCCGAGCGTGGTGCTCTTGGACGAGCCGACCAGCGCCCTCGACCCCGAGGCGACGGCACGGGTAGAAGATCTGGTACGGGCGCGCGCACAGACCGACGGGCTGGCCGCGATCATCGTGAGCCACGACCCAGAGCAGCGTGCGCGCTGGACCTCTCGGCGGCTGGACCTCTCGGCGCACCGCGCACGCGGCACAGGCACGGCCCGCCATGGCTGATGGTGGCGTGATCCCCCTCGGGCCCGTCGAGCTCGCCATCGCCGGCGGCCTGGTCCTGGTGGCTGGCGCCGTGAGCCTGGCGCTCCGCCTGAAGCTCGAGCACAAGCTCGGTGTCGCAGCGCTGCGCACGGTGGTGCAACTGCTCCTCGTGGGCTACGTGCTCGAGTGGGTGTTCCGAATCCAGAGCCCGCTGGTGCTCTTCGCTGTCCTCGGCCTGATGACCGCCGCCGCGGGCCGCGCGGCCCTGGCGCGGTCGAGCCGTACGTTCGCGGGCGCGCAGCTGGGCGCGTTCGTGACGCTCGTCCTGACCGGGCTCACGACGACCTTCGCCGTGACTGGCGCCATCATCGGCGTGCGCCCCTGGTACCATGCTCAGTACGTGATCCCGCTCTTGGGCATGGTGCTCGGCAACTCTCTGACCGGGATCTCGCTCTCTCTGGACGCCGTGCTCACGGATCTGGACGAGCACCGGGAGCGCATCGAGATGGAGCTGTCGCTGGGCGCCACGGCCTGGGAGGCAGCGCGAGACTCGCTCACGGACTCGGCGCGCCGCGGCATGATCCCGATCCTGAACTCGATGACGGTGGTCGGCATCGTCTCGCTGCCGGGCATGATGACCGGGCAGATCCTCCAGGGTGCGAGCCCGCTGGAAGCGGTCAAGTACCAGATCGTCGTGATGTTCATGCTGGCGGCGTCCACCTCGCTCGGCTGCATGAGCGTCACGCTGCTGGTGGTGCGCCGCGTGTTCAACGAGCGGCACCAGCTCCGCACGGAGCGCATCTTGCGACGCTGAACTCCGCGCACCCGCACCCGCGCCCACACCGGGGCACATGCGCACACGTTTGTCAGGTTCGTGTCCATTGATCTTGGTGGACGATGGCAGGCACGATCCGCGTCGCACGGCGCTGCGGGGGCCGAGGGCTGAAGATGACCGCGACGAAACCAAGAAACTTGGAGGGCCGCGCGCGCGCCGCCCGCGCGCTGCTCGCACCCGCCTGGCTCATCGCCAGCGCCTGCGGTTCGGATCAAGCGGAGCAGACGCCGTCTGGCAAGTGCCAGCAGGGCGACACGCGCACCTGCGCCGGGCCCGGCGCGTGCAACGGCGCGCAGAGCTGCGACGCGAGCGGGACGTGGAGCGCGTGTGATTGTGGTGGCGGTGGCAGCGGCGGCGCGGGTGGCAGCGGCGGCGCGGGTGGCAGCGGCGGTGCGAGTAGCAGCGGCGGCGCGAGTGGCAGTAACGGCGGCAGCGCGGGGGCGCAGTGCCCGGCGGGGCTGCCCGGCGCGCCCATGGTGCTCGTGCCCACGCTGAGCGGCGGCCACTATTGCGTGGACAGCACCGAGGCGACGCAGCTCCACTACGAGCTGTTCCTTCAAGCGAAGCCCAGCACCGCGGGGCAGGCCGGCGAGTGCGCGGCGAACGCCAGCTTCGTTCCCCAGTCAGTGGCGCCGGGCAAGTGCTACGACTCGGGCGGCACGTTCAACCCGTGGCAGTATCCGAACCGCCCGGTGGTCTGCGTGGACTGGTGCGACGCGGCGGCCTACTGCAAGTGGGCTGGCAAGCGGCTGTGCGGCAAGATCGGCGGCGGCCCGGCCGACGCCGCCAAGCTCGCCGACGCGCACCACAGCGAGTGGTTCAACGCCTGCTCGAAAGGCGGCACGCAGGCGTATCCGTACGGAGACGTCTGGGACTTCAAGGCGTGCGCATACGGCGGGCAGCCGCCCCCGTCGGTGAAGAGCCACGCGAAGTGCGTCGGCGGCTTCCCCGGCCTCCACGACATGTCGTCGAGCGCGGCCGAGTGGGAAGACGCCTGCACCGCGTCGGGGTGCGTCGTCCGCGGCGGCTCCGCGACCTTGGGCCCTTCCGGGGAGCGCTGCGACGCTCTCGAGTTCCTTTCCCGGGCAGGGGGCTACGGAGCGGTCGGGTTTCGTTGCTGTGCAGAAACAGGAGGCAAGTGAACCTGAAGTGCGGCAGTCGTCATCAGGGTTGGGTCGTGGCCATCGCACTCGCCGGCGCTGGCTGCGCCGACGGGGCCGAGCCCGAAGCACCGCGAGCACCGACGGGTGGCCGGATGCGCTCGATCGACGCCAACACGCTCGAAGTCCCCGATCACGGGAGGCTGGTCTACGCGCGACCCTGGGCCGGCGCGTCGGCTTTCGCGGGCGGTACTGCGGCCACGGCAACGGCGGGACTATGGAACTCTCTCTTCGAATGATCTGCTTTCTCGGCGGCGTTGCGATCACCGCTGGCGCGTGCGATCCCGGCCCCGCGGAAAGCCCGCCGCGGTCGTGCTCGTGCATTGGAGCCGTCGCGGATTGCATCTGGGTGCTGGAATCCGAAGCGCTGATCTTGGGAGAGAACACTCCGTGCGCAGAGAGCGTTGCCGCCGACCTCGCCGCCTATGGCCCGACAGCAGCGCTCGAGCTCTCCGACGCGCTGACGTCTCCGACGTCGACCCTGGTGTCGCGCGATGTGATCCGCAAGATCTTGCTCGCGCAGGGACGAGGCTCGCTCGAAGTGCTGGTGGAAGGCGCTTCGGACGAGCGCGCGATCAACGGGCTCGCGCTGCTGCTGGTCGACTCCGCGTTCCCAGGCCGGGCGGCAGAGGGGCTCAGGGGCACGAACGCGCGGCACGCTGAGCGCTGGGTCTTAGCCTGGGTGGGACTCGGCCCGAAAATCAAGCGCGACGGTCGCAGCTTCGACGGCCTCCTCCTCGCCTGGTGGGTGCTCAGGCCGAGGCTGCCCGAGGCCGAAGCGCGGTTGCTGCAGGTGTCAAGAGAGCCGAAGGCAGGACCGTTCGACACGCGCTACGTTGCGCTCACGTTGCTGGCTGTTGACCCGCAGCCGGGCTACGAGAGCGCGCTGCTCAGCACTCTGTCCAAGCTGAGCAAAGGGCGGGGGCGAAACGAGACGTCCTACCTGGGGCTGTCGGCGCTGGCCCTGTCCCGGATCCGCCCTGTGGAGGAACGGACGCGATCGGCCCTGGCCGAGCTCGCTCGCACGGGATCGGACGCGCAGGCACGGCAGATCGGCGCGGCTGCCCTCGCGTCACTGGACTATCCAAACCGCCTGCACGAGGAGATAGCCGCTCTGCTTCAGGGCCACCGCCCGGCTCGGCGCGAGCTGACGAACCTTCTCTACACGTGGCCGAACGGGCAACCCACCCGGTGGGGTCAGAGCGAACCGGCCGGTCAACGGTGAACGCAGCCTCTCCACCGACAAAATGACGCCTCTCCCTCGCCTCCGACCACGGCCCCCGCCCCCGCGGCGGCACCTGTGCGCTCACGACGGTGGCCGCACGCCAGCAGCCCCGCCCCGCCCCAGCCGGCGCCGCGCGGTGCTGCCGCGCGCGCCATTCGCGCGGCGCACCCTCTCCGCCGCCGAGACCTCGCTGGTCTCGCAACGACGACCCCGGGAAGTCCCAGAAGTGGGACGCGCCCCCTCCGTCTGCGCGCAGCGCCGGCCCCTACCCGTGTTCGGAGCTGCCCCGGGCTGCGAGTGCACCCGAGCGCCTGTGCTCGCACCGCCGGCGCGGTCGGGTGGGCCCCGGCAGTTACCTGCCGGGGCCTCCCACAGATCCGGACGTGCGGATTTCCCGCATCCGGCTCCTCGGTCACGGATTCGCTGCGAGACGTGCGCGCACGACCGACGGCTTCGGGAGCGGGTAGCGCTCCAGAAGCCTGTTCATCGCCGCCCAGTCCAGATACGCCTTGTCGGAGCGGCGTGACAGCCATCGCCGCCACAAGCAGGTCACGTGCCAGTAGAAGCACCAGAGACGGCCAAAGTTCCCTGTACGACCGTAGTAGCCGTAGTGACCAGAGAGCTTCGCCGCCAGCGCACGTTGCTGCTCGCGGATGGGTTTGTGCCGGTGTAACCGACACCACTGGGTGATCGCACCCAGCGCCCTGCGGTAGCGGTCCTTCGCTGTTCGCATCCTCACGACCCACTTGCCAGCGAGGCTCTTGCCCCAGTGGAAGGTGAAGCCGAGGAAGTTGAAGGTCCCGGGCCCCTTGGGTCCCCGGCCGTCGTCGCGCGAACCGGGTCGGATGCGATCGGACCGCTTGAACGGCACCAACCGCGTCTTGTCCGGGTGCAACGCGAGCCCGTACTTCTCGAATCTCTTCGGAAGCACTTCGAGCACGCGCCGCGCGTCCTCCTCGTATTCGAACAGCAGCGCGGCATCGTCGGCGTACCGAACGAGGTGCGCCCGGCCCCGAAGCCGGGGTCGGACCTCTCGTTCGAACCACACGTCGAGCACTTCGTGCAGGTAGACATTCGCCAGGAGCGGCGAAATCACCCCGCCTTGTGGCGTACCAGCATCTGGAAAGCTCAGCTCTCCGTCCTCCAGCACGCCCGCGTTCAGCCACTTTCCGATGAGACGCAGAATGACTCCGTCTCGCACCCTGCGGCGCAGCACTTCCCGTAGACGTTCGTGGTCGAGAGTGTCGAAATACTTTCGTATGTCGAGCTCCACGACCCAACCGCCAGCCATGATCACCGCCGGTGTTCGAAGCACTTCCAGCGCCTGACGCGCAGAGCGCCGAGGCCGAAAGCCAAACTTGCAGTCCAAGAAGTCTTGCTCGTAGATCGCTTCGAGCACCATCGCGACGGCGCGCTGCAAAACCTTGTCCTCGAAAGTCGGGATCCCCAGCGGACGCGTTTCCTTCCCGTCCCCCTTCGGGATGTGCACGCGCAGCACTGGAGGCGCGCGGTACGCTCCGGACTTCGCGCGGTCGAGCAGCGACCGAAGGTTTCCCTCCAGGTTTTCCGCGTACTCTTTCGCGCTCTGCCCGTCGACGCCCACGGCCCCATCCTTGCGAGTCCGTCGGTATGCCTCGCGCAGCCACTCCAGGTCGATGTGATGCGCCAGCGTCGTGAATGCCATGTCGGGCGCTTGATGCGCCTGCTTTGCTATCCGCTCGAGTTTCGTTGAGATGGTGGTCAAGCTCGGTGTCTCGGTCATCTTGCCCTCGCTCGGTTCCGTGAAACGCTTTCCCGGCACCGCCCTTCGCTCCGCCGGGTCGCTTGGGCGGCTTCCCCGGCTTCGCCGCTACTATGGCGGCGCTCCGACTTCCCGCTGCCCCACCTTGCTCACTTGCGCTCGCTTGGCGGTTCCGGTCGCCCGGAGCAAACAGGACCTCTCAAGTTCCCTGGTGACCCTCGCTGTACATGCCGTGCTCTCCGACCGCGGCAGGCCGGTGAGGACGCGCCGTCGGGGCGTTGCCCCTGACTCTTGCCTCACCGATGTTGCCTTCCGGGCTGTGCTGTCCCGTCGGCTCCCACCACTTCCCAAATTTCGCAGCCCAATCATGCCACGCAAGGCTCGCTTCCAGATGGCGGCGCACCCTTGGCTGGACGGGATTCGAACCCGTTGGGTCACTCACCTGGTTTCAGCTTTGTATTGGCTTCTACATGGCATCCTCCGGGACAGAGCTTCTTGACGCACAGCACAGACTTGGAGGGGGCAGGCGGCGCGCAGCCGCGCGCAGCGCGGCGCGCACCGACCGGGGGAGGCAGGAAGAAGCGGGAAGGAAGAGGACGTCGAGGTCGGCCTCCAGTACTTCGGCGCCAGATACCTGGTGGTCGGCCTGGGCAGGTGGGCCAGCGCGGATGCGGCGACGGTGCACCGGCTTCGCTCCGATCCGAATCCCTACTCGTACGTCGGCGGCCGGCCGACGGCGTTCGTGGATCCGGACGGCAACGAGGTGCTCACGGCGATCGCCATCGGATTCGTGATCGGCGCGCTGATCGCTGGCGGGACGGCGTACTACCAAGAGTCGCGCGTGCAAGGGACAGGCAACGCTTTTGCGTGGCGAAAAAGACCAGGGGAGGCCTTGGGGCGAGTTGCGATCGCCGTGGGGATCGGCGGCGCAGCGGGAGCAGCGGGCGGCGGCGCCGGGTCAGCGGTGGGCGGGGCGGCGGCGAGCGCGGGGTGGGCGCCGTGGGCAGCCGGCGCCGCAGCAGGCGCAGCGGGGGGCGGTGTGTCGGGCACGACCAGCTATCTGCTCACCACCGCGGCGCAAGGCGAGCGCGTCGACTACGGGAGACTCGCGGCGTCCGCAGGGGTCGGCACGGGGGCTGGTGCCATCACGGGGGGGATCGTCGGCGCGGCAACGGCGCCTTCGCCCATGGCACCGCCGCCGCCTGGCCGCTTCGGGCACGAGTCACCGGCCTTCAGCAGCGAACGCGAGGCGAACACGTGGTTTCGCGACGAGTTCACGGCGAGCTCTGTGGAGCACGACGTGGAGTACCGGGCTGCGCTCTACCGCAACGGGCGAGGCGGGTACGAGTTCCGAAACTTCCATGTCGGGAAGCCAGGGGCGGAGCACGTCGAGTATCCCGCTGATGCCTCGGAGGGGCTCGCCGGGACTACTCATACCCACGGGCGGCTCGATGCAACGCTCTCCGAGGGCAAGCTGGGATTCGACGCGGGTAGCGGCCAGTTGACCGGGGATGGTGACATCTCGTCGAGCAATGCTGCGACCGCGAGAGCGCGCCGTCCGATCCCGGTTTCCGCCGTTGGGAACCACGGTGAGGTCCATCGTTTTGATCCCGAAACCCAGTTGGTTGACACGAAGTACATCCCTGCTCTCGCACCGGCCGGGATCGGCCCTTGGCCAGCCGCGGCGGTCGGGCCGGGCGCGGGGTTCGGCAACTGGCTCGGCCGGCGTTCACCATGACGTCGCCCACCGATCAGGTTGCGTGGCTCGCATGCCTCGCGGTTTGCGTGGCGTGCTCACGGGGCCACGAACCCCACCCCCCACTTGCGGTGTACTCGAAGCTCCGGTGCGCAAGTCTCCAGGCGTCCTTCGGCGACGACGTGGTTCCTGCTGCGAGGTCTGACAAGCCAACCGCCCTCGACCCGACTCTGGGCTGGAGTGAGAAGCTGGAGAACCTCGGAGGGATGTGTGCACGGCAAGACACCGGGAACGCCGTCTACTGCGACGCGCTCCGCAGGTATGCGCTCCGCCACACCGCGTTCCAGGAGCGGCCGTTGGACGGGTTGGGCGTGGAGGAGGCTTTCCGAGGGCTCTACGACCATTCCCTCGGCGCCGCCGTGCTTGTTCGCGCAGTTCGTTTCGATGGCCAGTTCTTCCTCGTCGCAAAGGTCCTGGAACGGGGCCCCGGGCCGCTGGCGTGGATCACGAGTCGACGGCTCTCCGGGGCCGAATGGGCTTCCCTGGAACGCGCCGCGGCCGTGCTGCCCAAGGGCAGGACGGAGTACTATCCGCGAGTCAGACCTGAGCCTCGGACTGCTGCGTCCGAGCCGGCTTGCGTACGCGAGGATGGTGCAAGCGTCCAGATCGAGCACCTTCGCGGGGGTGTGGTCCAGGTGTCGAGCGGCACGTACGAGCAGCGGAGTCGCATGCCGTACTCTGATCGGCGCTGCCGCGATTCCCATAGCGAAGCGATGTCGCGGTTCTTCGACCGTCTTCTGGAGCTTGTCGAATGCGCGCAGTCCGCTCCGGTGAAATGACGCCTCTCCCAAGCCTCCAACCGGTGCCCCCGGCCCCGCGGCGGCACCTGTGCGCTCACGACGGTGGCCGCACGCCAGCACCCCCGCCCCACCCCAGCCGCCGCCGCGTCGTTCTGCCACACGCCTCGCTGATCTCGCCACGGCGCCCCCGGGCGCGAGGCGCGCATGGGCCCACCGGACGCGCGACGCGTCCAGTCTCGCAACGACGACCCCGGGAAGTCCCAGAAGTGGGACGCGCCCCCTCCGTCTGCGCGCAGCGCCGGCCCCTACCCGTGTTCGGAGCTGCCCCGGGCTTCGAGCCCACCAGATCGTCGCTGCTCGCACCGCCGGCGCGAGCACAGACTTGGAGGGGGCAGGCGGCGCGCAGCCGCGCGCAGCGCGGCGCGCACCGACCGGGGGAGGCAGCCTCAATCCGGCGGGTACATCACCGACTGCGTCCCCTCCTGGTGGTAGTACTTCGCGAACTTCGGGCGCTGGAAGGTGAGCGCGCCGAACGAGTTGACGACCAGGCTCCACGCTGCCGCCGCGTAGAACAGCGGCCCGAGCCGGAAGCCGCCGACGGCCAGGAGACAGAACAGGAACACGGCGTAGTCGTTCGAGAAGCGGTAGCCGAACTGGACCCAGCCGGTGTTCTGGTAAAACAGCGTCGGGATCGCGACGCTGAGGGCCGTGAGCGTCAGCGCCCAGTGCACCTTCGTCCACTTCCGGGGCCAGAGCAGCCACAGGTAGAGCGGCGTGGTCACCCACAGCGCCAGGCCGTGGGCGTTGATCTGAAAGCGCGGATCCGCGGGCGCCTTGGCGACCCACGGCAGGCTGGTCAGCACCACCCCCAGGTTCTTACCGAGATAGTGGTAGCTGAAGAGCCCCCACTTCTCCATGCGCGGGCGCCAGAGCACCGTCAGGTAGCGATAGCCGAACTCGAGCGGGTCGCCGAAGCGCGCGCGGTTGTACCAGGCGGCCACCGCCAGCACGCACGCCAGCGGCGCACCGAAAGCGAAGAGCAGACCGAGACAACGACGCCGGTCCAGCTTCGTCCAGAGGTCGCGGACGAGAGCCAGGCGCCCGCCGCCGCCGGCGAAGTCCGCCGGCAGCGACACGCGCACGGCCTCGAACACGAACAGCGGAACGGCGTAGAGCAGTGGGGCGCGGGTCAAAAAGCCGATGCCCACCAACAGGCCCGCCACCACGGGTCGCTCGGCGTCGAGGGCACACAGCACGTAGAGGGCGGCGATTGCTGCGCCGACCACGTGGGCCGCGAACCAGACCGTGCCCTGCTCGGCGGTGAAGAAGTAGACGCTGCCGAACGAAAACAGCAGGCTCACCCCCAGGCTGAACGCCGTGCCACGCCCGGTGAGGCCCATCCGCCGCAGCTTCTCGACGCACAGGAAGAGCACCGCCGGCGCGATCCCCGCCAGCCAGATGAAGAACTGGCCGTCTTGCACCCGGATGGCGCTGCCGCCCAGCTTGACCATCGGAAGCAAGAGCACCGCCGGGAACGGCGGAAACACGATGAACCAACGGCCACCGAACTCGGCGAAGTCGTTGTTCTGCGCGTAGCCCGGCGGCGGGCCGCCCAGATCGAGGCGTCGGTTCAGCCAGCTCTCGGCCAGCAGGGCGAAGTGGTTGAACGGGGTGTGGTCGGTCAGCGTCTGGCGTGACGCGCAGGCGAAGTAGGCCCCGGTGGCCACGACGTACACCGCCAGGGCGAGGGTCAGTCGGCGTGCGCGCCCGTCGTCGCGGAGCCTCGACCACATCGGGGTCGCAAGCTACCACAGCCCGCGGGTCGACAAACGGCGGGACTGGTGTACCTTCCGCGCCGTGTCCAAGCCTCTCCTCGTCGTTCCCATCGCCGATCTCGAGCAGGGCCCCAAGAGCGTCGAGTGGGCGCTGGGCGAGGCGTGGCTCTCGCGCGCCCTCGAGGGTACGGACGCAAAGCCGGTCGGCCCGGGGCGCTTCGAGGCGCGGCTGACCAAGACCGGCAAAGAGGTGCTGGTGCAGGGCCAGGCCCAAGCCACCGTGACCGTTCCGGACGCCCGGACGCTCGAGCCCGTGGAGCTGGGTCTAGAGTGCGAGATCTGCCTGATGCTGGCGCCGGCCCCGACCAACGTCGGGCCGAAGCGGGGCCGTCAGCCACGGAAGGGCCCTGAAAAGGCCGGGGACAAGCCGGCTTCCCGGGGCTGGACCCAGGACCCCGAGCTGTCGGCCGAAGAGGCCGGCCGGGACACCTATTCGGGGGACGACGTGGTCCTGGACGGCTTCGTCCGCGAGTTTCTGCTGCTCGAGCTGCCGATGGTCGCGCATAAGGACTTGCCAGCCGACCACGCACCCGGTATCGCTCCGCCCCCGGCTCCCGACCCGGAGCCAAGCGGGCGAATCGATCCCCGGCTCGCCCCACTCGCCGCGATCGCAGAGCGGTTGCGCGAGCGAAAGAACTAAGGAGCAATCCCGTGGCCGTTCCGAAGCGACGTAACACCTCCAGCAAACGCAACGCCCGGCGCGCGAACCACGACAAGGTCGCCGCACCGAACATCGTTCCGTGTCCGAACTGCTCGGCGCCCATGGTCTCGCACCGGGTCTGCCCGGCCTGCGGCCACTACAAGGGCAAGGCCGTCGGCAAGGCGCCGGCCGCCGACGAGAAGTGACCGCCGCGTAGGGCGCGACGCAGCGCGCCGCGCGGACTTTTTGCGGTGACGCCTCGGGCGTTAGATCGTACGCAGCCGGCCATGACGATCACCGCCGGACCGCGCAGCCGCATCGCCGGCACGGGGGCCTACGTACCCGAGCGGGTGATGACCAATGCCGCGCTGGAGAAGCTGGTCGACACCTCCGACGAGTGGATCCAGGAGCGCACCGGGATCAAAGAGCGACGCATCGCCGCCGAAGGCGAGTCGGCGAGCGACATGGCCGTGCAGGCTGCGCGCCGGGCCCTCGAGGCGGCTGGCCTCTCTGCCAGCGATCTCGACATGATCATCGTCGGCACCATCAGCGCCGACATGCCGCTGCCCGCCTGCGCTGCCTTCGTGCAGCAGAAGCTGGGCTGCCCGGGCATTCCGGCATTCGACGTGGCGGCGGCCTGCGCGGGGTTCGTGTACGCGCTGTCGATCGGCGACCAGTTCATCCAGAGCGGCGCCCACCGGAACGTGCTGGTGATCGGCGTCGAGCTGCTCTCGCGGGTGCTCAACTGGAAAGACCGCGCCACCTGCGTGCTGTTCGGCGACGGCGCCGGGGCGGCGGTGTTGACCCCCGCCGGCGAAGACGGCCGCGGCGTGCTCTCGACCCGGCTCTACACCGACGCCACCCTCGCCGAGTCGTTGTGCATCCCGGCCGGCGGCAGCAAAGAGCCGCTGACCGCCGCGGCCATCGAGCAGGGCCGCGACAAGGTCCACATGGTCGGCGGCGACATCTTCAAGGTCGCGGTGAAGAACCTCACCAGCGCCTCGCGCGAAGCGCTGGAGGTCGCCGGGCTCGACGCGAACGCGGTCGACTGGGTCGTGCCCCACCAGGCCAACATGCGGATCATCACCCAGGTGGCGCAGCGGCTCGACATACCTCTCGACCGGTTCGTGCTCAACATCGAGCGCTACGGCAACACGTCGAGCGCCTCGATCCCCATCGCCCTCGACGAAGGCGTGCGCGACGGCCGCATCCAGCCGGGCCACACCGTGCTGATGTGCGCGCTCGGCGCGGGCATCTCGTGGGCCAGCGCCCTCGCCCGGATGTGACTGCCATGACCGTGGCCTGGCTCTTCCCCGGACAAGGCACGCAGACCGTCGGAATGGGCCAGGCGCTGTTCGACGCCTCGCCGGCCGCGCGCGCGGTGTTCGAGCGGGCGGATCGCGCCCTGGGGTGGCCGCTCTCGCGGCTGTGTTTCCAGGGCCCCGAGAGCGAGCTGACCCTCACCGCGAACACCCAGCCCGCCATCGTGACGGTGAGCATCGCCACCCTGGCCGCGATCCGCGAAGCGCTGCCCGCGCTGCCGCCGCCGGCCTTCGCCGCCGGACATTCGCTGGGCGAGTACAGCGCGCTGGTGGCTGCAGGCGCCCTCAGCCTGGAAGACGCCGTGCGCCTGGTGCACGTGCGCGGCAAGGCCATGCAAGACGCGGTTCCCGAGGGCGAGGGCGCCATGGCAGCGTTGATGGGGGGCGACGCCGCGGCGGTGGCGGCCCTGTGCCGGGACGCAGCCGCCGACGGCAGCGTGGCGCCAGCGAATTTCAACGCCCCCGGTCAGGTCGTGATCGCCGGGACGAAGGCCGCCGTGGAGCGCGCCGCCGCCCTGGCCGCCGAGCGCAAGCTGAAGGCCATTCCGCTCAAGGTCAGCGCCCCCTTCCACTGCACGCTGATGGCGCCCGCGGCCGAGCGGATGCAGGGCGAGCTGTCGGCCATCGCCTTTTCACCCCTGTCGTTCCCCGTGATCAGCAACGTGGACGCGCAGCCCAATGCCGATCCGGCCCGGGTTGCGGCGCTCTTGGTGCGGCAGATCGACGGCGCCGTGCGCTGGCAGCAGAGCATCGAGCTGATGGCAGCCCAGGGCGTCGAGCGGGCGCTGGAGATCGGTCCCGGCAAGGTCCTGGCGGGGCTGGTCAAGCGGATCGACAAGCGCATCGCGGTGCATTCGGTGAGCGATCCCGAGGGCGCCCGACAGGTCGCCGCGTTCCTGGGTGCGTAGATTCTTTCCCGCTCGACGGCCGGCGAGGCGTGGTAAACGGGCTCGGCCCGAAGGGGAGCGAAGATGTTCGATCTGAACGGCAAAGTCTGTCTGGTCACGGGGGGCTCGCGAGGCATCGGGCGCGCTTGCGCCGAAGCCCTGGCGGCTCGCGGCGCGCACGTGGTGATCGGCTATGCCGGCAACGAAGCCGCCGCGCGCGAGGCGGCGGCGGCGTGCGAGGCGCTGGGCGGCAAGGCCGAGCTCTGCCAGTTCGACGTGAGCCAGACCGCGACCGCCGAAGCGGCCGTGGCCGAGGTCGCCAAGCGCCTGGGCCGGCTCGACGTGCTGGTGCTCAGCGCGGGCATCTCGCTCGACGGGCTCTTGCTGCGCCTGAAGGACGACGACTTCGACCGCACCCTGGCGGTGAACCTCAAGGGGGCCGTGGCCTGCGCCCGGGGCGCCCTCAAGCCGATGATGCGAGCCAAGGGCGGGCGCATCATCTTCGTGTCGAGCGTGGTGGGTGAGATGGGCAACGTCGGCCAGACCGCCTACGCCGCGTCGAAGGCCGCCCTGCTGGGCGTCGCCAAGTCGCTGGCCCGCGAGTACGCCTCGCGCAACATCACGGTCAACGCCGTCACCCCCGGGTTCATCGAGACCGACATGACCCGCGACCTGCCGGACGAGGCGAAGACCGCCATGCTCTCGGCAGTTCCCCTCGGGCGCTCGGGCACCGCCGCCGAGGTGGCCGCCGCCGTGGTCTTCCTGGCGTCCGACGAAGCCAGCTACGTCACCGGACACGCGCTGCGGGTCAACGGTGGCATGTACATGTAATCACTCACTTTGTTCAATCAGTTCAAAATCCTTACCCAACCCTGGGCGCGCCGCGGTAGGACGCGCCCCCTCTGGAGGAAAAAATGGCGGAAGGCCGGAACATCGAGGCCGAGGTCAAGCGCATCATCAAGGAGCAGCTCGACGTCGACGAGAAGGACATCAAAGCAGAGTCCACGTTCATCGACGACTTGGGGGCAGACTCCTTGGGGTTGGTCGAGCTGGTCCTCGCATTCGAAGAGGCGTTCGAGATCGACATCCCGGACGAGGACACGGAGAAGATCCGGACCGTCCAGGACGCGATCGACTACATCGAAAAGCACGCTCCGGCCTGAGCCCGGAATGTTCTCGCTCGGGTCGCCGCATGCGCCTTGAAGTGTGCGCGCGGCGGCCCGCGCCCGTGCCCTGGAGCCTCGGATGGAGCGCGTCGTAGTCACCGGAATTGGTCTGGTCACGCCCAACGGCATCGGAACGGAGGCCACCTGGCGATCACTGATCGCCGGTGAGAGCGCCGCTGGACCGATCACGTTGTTCGAGGCCGACGAGCGTTACCCCTCGCGCTTCGCTTGCGAAGTGAAGGGGTACGATCCGGCCGAGCACATGGAAAAGAAGAAGGTGAAGGAGGTGACTCGCTTCATCACCTTTGCCATGGGCGCCACCAAGATGGCGCTGGCCGAGGCTGCCCTCGAGCTCAGCGACGAAGAGCGCGACACCACGGGCGTGTTCATCGGCGCCGGCCTGGGCGGGCTCGAGAACCTCGAGAAGTTCACGCTGGTGCTCGACCAGAAGGGGCCGAGCAAGGTCAGCCCGTACCTGATCCCGTCGATCATCGCCAACATGGCGGCCGGCCAGGTGTCGATTGCCTTCGACCTTCGGGGCCCCAGCTACGCCCACACCAGCGCGTGCTCGTCCAGCGCCCACGCCCTGGGCGAGGCCTATCGCTGGATCCAAGAGGGGCGCGCCAGCGTGATGATCGCCGGTGGCGCCGAGGCCACCATCTCCCCCATCGGGATCGCGGGGTTCTCGGCGATGTTCGCGCTGTCACGCCGCAACGACGAACCGACGCGCGCCAGCCGCCCCTGGGACCGCGGCCGCGACGGGTTCGTGTGCGGCGAGGGCGCCGGCACGATGGTGCTCGAGTCGCTGACCCGCGCCAAGCGGCGCGGCGCCCGGATCCTCGCCGAGGTCGTGGGCTTCGGCGCGTCCAGCGACGCCCACCACATCACCAAGCCGTCACCCGACGGGGTCGGCGCGCAGCGGGCCATGAAGACCGCGCTGGCCGACGCCAAGCTCGACCCGACGCAGATCGACTACATCAACGCCCACGGGACCAGCACCCCGGCCGGCGACATCGAGGAAGCGAAGGCGGTGATTGGCTGCTTCGGCAACCACGCGCTCGACAAGCAGCTGTGGGTCAGCTCCACCAAGAGCATGATGGGGCACTTGCTCGGCGCGGCTGGCGCCGTCGAGGCCATCGCCTGCGTCAAGGCCATCGAGACCGGCTGGGTGCCGCCCACCATCAACCTCGAAGACCAAGATCCGGAGTGCCCCCTCGACTTCGTGGCGAACCACGCGCGCGAGCGGCGCATTCGTCGCGCCCTCTCGAACTCGTTCGGTTTCGGGGGCACCAACGCCAGCGTCGTGCTCGCCGCGTTCGAAGGCTGAAGCACTGGGACGAAGCCCGGACCATGCAATGCCCCTCATGCCGCACGATGGAGAGCCGGGTGCTGGACTCACGTCTGGTGTCGGGCGGCACGGTGACGTGGCGGCGCCGGGAGTGCGACGCCTGCAAGCGTCGCTTCACCACCTACGAGCGGGTGGAGCTGAGCTTGCCGGTGGTGGTCAAGAAGGACGGCCAGCGGGTGCCCTTCGATCGCACCAAGGTCTTGGCCAGCCTGCGCATCGCCTGCAACAAGCGGCCGGTGTCGCCCGAAACGCTGGAAGAAGAGGCCGAGGCCCTGGAGCTCGAGCTGTCGGAGAGCGGCGATCGCGAGGTCAGCTCGATGGTGATCGGAGAGCGCGTCATGACTAGGCTCGCGCGGCTGGATCAGGTGGCTTACGTGCGCTTCGCCAGCGTCTACAAGTCGTTCCGCGACATCGACGAGTTCATGCGTGAGATGAGCGGGCTCGTGCGGCCCAAGGACGGTGAGTGAGATGGGCGACGTGGACGCCAAACTGATGGCGCGTGCCATCGAGCTCGCGCAGGGCGGGGACCCCTCGCCCAACCCGCACGTGGGGTGCGTGGTAGCCGACGGCGCCACCATCGTCGCCGAGGCGTTCCACCAGGCCGCGGGCATGGATCACGCCGAGGTGGCGGCGCTGCGGGCGGCCGGCGAGTCGGCGCGGGGCAAGACGCTGTACGTCACCCTCGAGCCCTGCAACCACGAAGGCAAGACCCCGCCCTGCGTGGACGCCATCTTGGCGGCGGGCATCCAGCGCGTGGTGATCGGCTGCGCCGATCCGAACCCCACCGTGCCGGGCGGCGGCGCGCAGCGCCTGCGCGACGCCGGCGTCGAGGTGGTGGTGGGCGTGCTCGAGAAGGACGCCCGCGGGGTGATTCGCCCCTGGGTCAAGTACATCACCGAGGCCGCGTCGTTCGTGGCCATCAAGCTCGGCGTCTCGCTCGACGGCCGCATCGCGACGCGCACCGGGGCCAGCAAGTGGATCACCTGCCCCGAGTCGCGCACCCGCGTTCAGGCGCTGCGCGCGCGTCACGACGCGGTGATGGTCGGCATCAACACCGTGCTGGCCGACGATCCGCGCCTGACCGTGCGCGACATTCCGGGCCGCAGCCCGGTGCGGGTGATCGTGGACAGCAAGCTGCGCCTGCCGGTGTCGTCACAGCTGGTCCAGGGCGCGCGCGAGGTTCCCACCTGCGTGATCACCACGGCCGAAGGCCCGCGCAGCGCGGAAGACGAGTTGACCGAGGCCGGCGTCTCGGTGATCCGCGTGGCCACCACCGCCGAGGGGCGCTGCGACATGCGCGTGGCGCTCAAAGAGCTGGCGGCACGCGAGGTGGTGAGCGTGCTGTGCGAGGGCGGCGCCGAGCTCGCTGGCAGCCTGCTGGCCACGGGGCTGGCCGGCGAGATGCACGTGTTCATCGCACCGGTGATGCTGGGGCCCCGCGGGCGACCGGGCGCGGTCGACTGGGCCGGTCCCGAGACGCCGTCGGATGCGCCGCGCATCGACCCGCCGGTCTGGGAGCTGTGCGGCAACGACGCCTACGTGTCGGGCCCGGTGGTCTACCCCAAGCGGCCGACGCGCACGACGTCCCACGGCTAGGGTCGGGGCTCGGTGGCCGCACGCTGATCGCTGGCGGGTCCGGGGGCCCGATGTTACGTTTCTGGTCGCATGGCCGTTCGCGAGATCCTCGAGTATCCCCACCCCGTGCTGCGTGAGGTCGCCAAGCCCGTGCCCCGGGTCGACGACGAGATCCGCCGGCTGGTCGACGACATGGCCGAGACCATGTACGACGCCCCCGGGGTCGGCCTGGCGGCGCCCCAGATCGGGGTCAGTCTGAGGGTGTTCGTGATCGACATCGCGAGCGAAGACGAGCCCAGCGAGCTGTACGTGTTCATCAACCCCGAGATCGTCACCACCCATGGCACCCAGGTCTGGAACGAGGGCTGCCTGTCGTTCCCGGGGGTCAGCGAAGAGATCAAGCGTGCCGAGCAGGTCACGGTGCGCGCCCTCGATCGTGACGGCAACTCGTTCGAGCTTCAGGCCGACGGGCTGCTCGCGGTGGCCCTGCAACACGAGAACGATCACCTGAACGGCGTCTTGATGATCGACAAGCTGAGTGCGCTGAAGAAGCGCATGATGGGTCGCAAGCTCGCCAAGAAGCAGAAGTCGCAAGACGCCGAGGCCTGACCGGCCGGCGCTCGGCGGCGCCCCCCGGCGCCAGGCTCAGCGAGACGGCGGCCGGGTGAACAGGCTGGTCTCGAACGAGAAGCCGCGCGCCGAGATCTCGTCGGCCACCTTCGGCACCGCACCCGAAGCGCTGAAGGTGCCCTCGACCGCGCCGCCGGCAGCGGTGCGCTCGACGGCGAAGCTGAAGATGTCGCTGAGCTTGATCTCGTCTGCCGAGACGCCCGCCACCTCGGCCACCCGCAGCACGCGCAGCCGACCGTCGCGCAGGCGGCCGACCTCGACCACCACCTCGAAGCTCGACGACACCCACTCGCGGGCCGCCGCCACGCCGGCGCTCGGGTGCGCGCCCGCCAGATCGGCGGTCAGGCGAGCCAGTGCGCGCCGCGCGCTCGGCGCCGCGACGCTGGCCACCACACCCGAGACCCCGTCGCCGATGGCGGCCACCAGCGCCGCGGTCAGCGCAGGGCTCTGCAGCTCGACCACCATCCGAGCACCGGGCACCTGAGCGGCCACGCCCAGCGCGCGTGCGGCTTCGTCGCCCTGGCCGATCGACAGGCGCATCACGCCCTCGGCCGCCGGGGAGACGTCGTCGAGGTCGAACAGCACGGCTTGCCGCGAGTCCGACGAGGCCGACGCCAGCGCGGCGACCACGGCGCTGGTGCCCAGATCGCGCGGACCACAGACCAGCACGTTCAACCGCGCCGCGACCGCGTGACCCAGGAAGGTGGCAATGGCGCGCGAGATGGTGCCGCTGCGCACCAGCTCTTCGAAGCTGGCGCCCACGCGCCGCACCTTGCGGATCACCAGCAGGCCCGCCGGCGCCGCGGCACCGACCACGGCCCACAGGCGCGACCCGTCCCGCAGGCGACGCTCCACGCTGGTCTCGTCCGAGCCCAGCGGCTGGCCCGCGGCGCGGCACAGGCGCCGCACCACCCGGCGCATGGCCTCTTCCGACGAGAAGCCCGGCGTGACCGGGACGTGGCGCCCGGCCCGCACCGCCGAGATGGCGTCGAAACGGGTGGCGATGATCTCGCTCACGCCCGAGTCGACCAAGAGCGGCCCGATGGGCCCCAGCTCGAAGAGCTCGGCGCGCGCCTCTTGCGAGAGCCGGGCCAGATCGATGTCCCCGGGCAGCTCGCCCTGGCTCCGAAGCTCGTGCGCGCGCTCCTCGATCGAGCGCTCGAGGCGGCCGCGCGTGGCCTCGTCGATGATGCCGTCGAGCAGGGTGGGATCCGAGTCCTGGACCACGCGGACGACGAGCGAGGCGAGCGCGTTTCGATAGGTCGAACCGCCGCCCGACTCGGCCATCTGCTTCAAGTCGATGTCGGCGTGCGAGACGTCGACCACGCTGGCCAGCGGGATCTTCTCCGACGGGTGGGCCTCGGACGGGGCTTCGGGGCGCGGCGCCGACGGCATGCGCGGGGGGCCCGGGACCTCGGGGTAGGCGCCGCTGGGCTCCTCGCTCTCGTTGTCCGGGAAGGCGGTGGCGCCGGACTCGCTGGCCGCCGCCCGCACCGCGGCGGGCACGGGACCGCTGCCGGTCTGCTCGCCTCCGGTCGACGGCTCGCTGGCGCCGTCGGGCATCTCGATGCGCAGCACGAAGTCGCCGATGTAGATGCGGTCGCCCTCGCGCACGATGGTGGCCTGCGAGATCCGCCGGCGGTTGACGTACGTGCCGTTGGTGCTGTTCAGGTCCGTGACGATGAAGCGCGAGTCACGGAAGATCAGTCGCGCGTGACGCTTGCTGACGTTGCCCTTGGGCAGCATCAGGTCGTTGCCCTGCACGCGGCCGACACTGATCTCGGGTCGCTCGAAGACCTCGCGACGCTCGGCACCCCCCTTCTCGCTGATGACGATGGCGAACAAAGACCCACTCGATTGCGTAGGGGAGATCACAAGCGGCCCGATAGATCTGCCGAAATCCCCGGGGACCTGTCAATCAGGGCCCTCGGACGGGGGGATTAAAGCAGATTTGGGCGCGCCCGGACGCTTTGTCGTCTTCAGCGCTCGCCGGGGCCCGACTGGCCCCGGACTTCGGTGGTGACCAGGGCCAAGAGCTCGCCGGCCAGAGCCATCACGTCCCGCTCGGAAAACCCGCTGCCGCGGAGCTCGCGATAGATGGTCTTGGCGAGGATCCGCGCGGCGCGGGGGTCATTGGGGGCGGGGCTGCTCTCGAACGGAAGTGCCATCTGGATGAACCACTCTCAGGTCAGGCGTCTGCGAGGGCAGGCATATGAAAGATTGATGCCAACGACGAATGGGCCCGAGAGCGCCCCGGTCTGGGTCCGATCGTCGCCGAATGACGCAGCGCGCGCATACCTGGCTTCGCACCGTGCCGCGAACTGCCAGAGGCAGCGTGAAACCCTGCGCATCTACTGGTTCAACCGGCGAACACGCTGGGGCTGGGGTAGCCGGTGACCAGCACCTTCGCCGGGCGCTCGACCGCGGTCAGCCGGCTGGTCACCAGCTCGCGGCCGTCGTCGCCGAAGTACAGGGCCTCGCCCACCTCGGGAGCCCCCCGGTCGGGGATGGCCACGCCATTGGGCTGAAACCTCACCCGGCCGGTCAGCTTGCGCTGCAGCGCCAGGTGGGCCGGCAGCCAGCTCTCTGAGCGGCGGTCCCGGACGGCCACGCAGACGCCGTCCCGGAAGTGGTACTCGGTGTTCTTGGTCACGAACATGCGGTGGCGCCGGCGCTCGGCGCCCGCGAAACCCTGGCTGGTCTTCTGGCTCATGGAAAGGCTCCTGTCGCTGTCGACCGGCCGAGGCTCGCAGCCGAGGGCCGAGTCGGCCAAATTTCGGCGGGGCTTCCGGAAGCGCTTCGGCAAGCGCCGAAAACTCAGTGCCGGCGGGGCGGGCCCCGTACCATTTCGGGGTGCGCTCCCGTCGGCAAGGCCCTGGCCTTCGCAAGACCGCCGGTCACCCGGTGGTGCGGCGCCGCTCGGTCGAGCTGTGGCAGAGCACCGACTACCGCTGGCGCGAGCTGTTCGAAGCCGCCGACGTGATGAGCGAGGGCGCCACGCGCGCCGAGCCCGAGGGGCCGGTCTATTACGGTTCCACCAGCCTGCTGCTCACGGTCGAATCGTGCGGCGGGCTGATCCCCGACGCCGACCTCGATCACTTGCTCGCGCTCTTGCCGTGCGACCCGCACGCCCGGGTGCGGGCGGTGCGTGTGGCCTGTCTCGAGGCCCAGTTGCGCTCGGGCGGCACGCTCGGTCGAGTGCGGGCCGAGGTCACGGTGAAGCGCGATCCGCGCGGCGCCCGCGTCGACATCGACGTCGAGGCCGACGTGCACGCGCTCGGCGCGGCGACCACCGGTTGACGCGCGAAGTGATCTCGCGAAGAAGGTCAAGCCCGGCGATGGTGAGCGCACTGCCGCGCGTTGCGACCAGAAATCCGCGGCGGACCCGGGCGCCCGAACGCGGCACTTGACAGGAACGCGCGCGCGGAAGAATTGAGAAGGTGCCGCGCCTCGCGCAGGCAGCAGTTCCGATGAGCATGAAGCGCAAGAAGCGACGCGACGACAAGGTGATCCACGTCGTGTTTGGTCCCGGGGGCGGGCGCGTCCAGGCCAAGCAGCGCCGCGCGGCGACCGAACGGCGCGATGCGCCCGGCCCGAACCGCGAGCCGCTGACCGATCTCTTCACGCAGAGCGAGATCGCGCGTCTGCTCACCATCACGCCCACTCGGCTCCGCACCTTGGACAAGACCGGGGTGGTGGCCCCGACCGGCCGCCGGCGTGGCCGGCGGGCCTACACCTTCTCGGACTTGATCGCGCTGCGCACCGCCAAGGCCCTCTTGGACCAACACGTGCGCCTGCGCGACGTGACCCGAGCGGTTGGCGTGCTCAAGCGCACCCTGCCCCGGGTGGCCCGCCCGCTGGCCGAGCTGCGCATCGTGTCCGACGGCCAGCGCGTGGTGGTCCGCACGCAAGATGGTTCGTTCGAACCGCTCACCGGGCAGATGGTCCTCGACTTCGAGGTCAAGTCCCTGCGCGACGACGTGGTCCGCGTCCTCCGCCCGTCGGCGGGTCGCGAGCGCTCGCGGACGGCCTACGAGCTGTATCTGCGCGCCAGCCACCTCGACGAAGATCCGTCGACGATGGACGAGGCTGAATCGCTGTATTTGCAGGCCATCGAGCTCGACCCGTGGCTCGCCATCGCCTACACGAATCTCGGCAACGTGCGCTTCCGCCGCGGGGACGCCGACGCCGCCGAGGTGCTCTACCGGCGGGCGCTGGAGATCGACTCGCGTCAGCCCGAAGCGCAATACAACCTGGGCTACGTGATGCTCGAGCGCGGGCACCCCGAGCTCAGCATTCCCCTGTTCCACGGCGCGCTCGAGAGCGACTCGAACTTCGCCGACGCCTACTTCAATCTCGCCATGGCCTACGAGCAGGTGGGGGACACCGGCAAGGCACGGCCGTACTGGAAGAGCTACATCGCGCTCGAGCCCCAGGGCACCTGGACCGAGATCGCGAAGCGGCACCTGTGACAGGTCGGGCCGCGTGCGGGCGCAGCCGCAGCGGTCAGAGCGAGGAGCTCTTGGCGCCCGTGGCGATCGGGCAGCGCACACTCTGGCAGCGGCGCGTCGACCGCCGCCGCCGCTAGAGCACGCGATGTCGCAAGCTGGGTAGATTCGCGCGCACCCGCTCGAGCACCGCCGGGTCCAGCTCGGCCACCACCACACCGGGCCCGTCGGAGGCCTCGGCGATCACCGTGCCCCACGGGTCGGCCACCAGCGAGTGGCCGTAGGTCGTGCGCCCCTTGGGGTGCGTCCCCCATTGCGCCGCTGCCACCACGAAACACTGCGCCTCGATGGCCCGAGCCCGGAGCAGCACGTGCCAGTGGTCTTTGCCGGTGAGCAAGGTGAACGCCGCCGGCACCAGCAGCACCTCTGCGCCGCGGTCGGTGAGCGCGCGGTACAGCTCCGGAAAGCGCAGGTCGTAGCAGATGCTGAGCCCCAGCTTGTAGCCCGACACGTCGACCACCGCCGGCTCGCGCCCGGCGCTGCTGGCCACCGATTCGCTGATCTCGGTGCCGTCGGGCAGACGCACGTCGAACAGATGGATCTTGTGGTAACGCTCGCGCAGCGCGCCGTCGGGGCCGAACACCGCCAGGGTGTTGAACGGGCGTTCGTAGTCGGCGCTCGCCTCGGGAAAGCCTCCGGCGATCAGCACCACGCCGCTCTCGCGGGCCATCGACGCGAGCGCCGCCTGGATGGGCCCGCCGGCGTCCCCCAGCTTCTCGGCAATCGCTCGCTTGTCGGCCTCGGGGCCCATGAAGGCGAAGTTCTCGGGCAAGAGCACGACCTTTGCCCCACGGCGGGCCGCCTGCCGCACCCAGTGACGACAGCGCTCGAGGTTCTCGCCCACGTCGGCTTGGCTCTGGAGCTGCACGGCGGCAATGCTGAGCGGCTCTCGCGCAAACTGGCCTGTCATGGCGCCAGAGCATACGCGCGCCCGCCGGGGCGAAAAGGGGCGGGCCTTCTCGAGGCTGGTTTCATCGGCAAAGGGTCGGTACGCTCCCCGAAGTCCGCGCCATGATCGAGAAAACCACGGGAGCGATGGCCGAGTTCGGCACGCCCGCCTCGCCGAATCGAGGGGGGCCGGTGGCCGGGCTGGTGCTGCTCTACGCGGAGAACTACCAAGAGCTGCCCTCGGTCTGGGTGCTCGACCAAGAGCACATGACCATCGGGCGCGACGAAGGCACGAACATCCGCATGAGCGTCAACGCGGTGAGCCGGGTGCACGCCGAGCTCTCGTGGGTCGACGGCGCCTGGGTGCTGCGCGACCGCGGCAGCCGCAACGGGACACTGGTGGACGGGCGCCGGATCGACACCGCTGTGCTCGAGCCGCTGAACGAGGTGCGAATCGGCGACGCCATCTTGAAGTTCGTCGACAAGCACGCCGAGGCCTTCGCCGACTATCGCATCGACGGCAGCATGCTGAACGGCGCCGTGCGCCGCGGCCCCAGTGACGGCGCCATGGTCGGTGGCTACCAGATCGACCGGATTGCCGCCGACCTCACCCGCATCGCACCCACGCCGCTCAGCGTGATGCTGCTGGGCGAGAGCGGCACCGGGAAAGAGGTCGTGGCGCGAGAGCTGCACCGCCTCAGCGGGCGGCGCGGTGCGTTCGCGGCGGTGAACTGCGCGGCCATCCCCGCGACACTGATCGAGAGCGAGCTCTTCGGCTACAAGCGCGGCGCGTTCTCGGGCGCCGAGCGCGACAAGCCCGGCCTGATCAAGAGCGCCCACGAGGGCACGCTGCTCTTGGACGAGATCGGCGACATGCCGCTCGAAGCTCAGGCCAAGCTCTTGCGGGTGCTCCAGGCCCGCGAGGTCTTTCCCCTGGGCGCCACCGCGCCCGAGCGGGTAGACGTGCGGGTGATCTGCGCGACGCACCGCGATCTGTGGCGCTTGCAGCAGGGTGGCGCGTTCCGCCAGGATCTGTTCGCGCGCCTCAACGAGTATCAGCTGCGGCTGCCGGCGCTGCGCGACCGGAAGGAAGACGTGTTCATGCTGGTCCGCGCCTTCCTTGCGCGGCACGGCCGCGCCGAGCTCAGCCCGTCGTTCGGCTTCATGACCGCGGCGCTGCAATACGACTGGCCGTACAACGTGCGCGAGCTCGAGGCGTGCATGAAGCGCTGCGTGGCGCTCAGCGAAGGGCCCGTGCTCGGCGACCAGCTCTTGCCGGCGCCGGTGATCGAGGCCATGGAAGAGTATGGCGAAGTGACCCGCGCCGTGCCCCCGGGCGGGGCGCTGCGCCCCGGCGCCCCCGCGGGCAGCGTGCCCCCGCCCGCCGGCGCGGGTCCGGCCCGGGGCATCCCCACCGACGTCGAGCTGCGCAGCCTGCTCGAGCAGCACCAGGGCAACGTCGCGGCCGTGGGTCGGCAGCTCGGTAAGGCCCGCATGCAGGTTCACCGCTGGATGAAGCGCTACGGCATCCACGTCGACGACTTCCGTCGCGGGTCGTGAGTCAGACTCGGCTTTCGCCCTTTCGGGCGAAAGCCGAGGCTACAGACTTCAGGCTGCAGGCTTCAGGAGGTCCAGTCGCGCGGGCGGCTTCGGTGGAGGCAGAAGATGGCGACCTGGCGGGCGTAAAGGTTGTTGCAAGTT
>JAKLKA010000133.1 GCA_023150915.1 Polyangiaceae bacterium | reverse complement strand
CGAAGGAGTACTGCACGTGGCCGAACTCCCGCACCGGGAAGAAATGCGACGACGAGTCCATCAACCGTTCTGCCTTCGTGTCCTGGGTGGACTGTCGGCTCTAGCGCTGGCGTCTGCTTGCAACGGGGACAAGAAGGCCGAGCCCACCTCGACGCCGCAGCGCAGTCAGGCGGTCACCGCCACCGCGGCCGGCTCGGCGGCGAAGGTCGCGCCCGCGCCCAGCGCTTCGGCGCCGGCTGTGCCGACGAAGCCCGCTCGAAAGCTGTGCGCCGGCGAGCTGGACAAGCCGGGCAAGAAGCTGACGGACAAGCCGCTCTCGCGGGCCGCTGCACCCGGAGCGAAGTCCATGCCCGACAAGCTGAGCCAGGCCGCCCAGGGCTGGACGTGGGTGAACTTCTGGGCGGCCTGGTGCGTGCCCTGCAAAGAAGAGATGCCACGCTTGATCGAATTCGAGAAGAAGCTGGGGGGTAAGCTGCGCGTCGTGTTCGTCTCGCTGGACGACGACCAGCGACAGCTGGACGACTTCTTGAAGGCACAGCCCGAGACGGGCGTGCGGGCCACCTATTGGCTGAAAGAGGGCAAGGAGCGCGAAGCCTGGCTGACCGCCGCGGAGATCGAGGAAGATCCCGAGCTGCCCACCCACCTCTTGGTCGATCCCGAGGGCAAGGTGCGCTGCCGCGTGAAGGGCGCGGTCGAAGACTCGGACTATCCGTCACTCGCGCAGATCGTCGGGCGCTGAGCGATGGGCGCTCCCGAGCTCGAGCTCCCGAGGTTCCTCGAAGCGGCGCTGTCGGCTGGGCACCCGTGGGTGTACCGCGATCACGTGCCGCGGGACTTTCAGGCGAGCTCCGGCACGGTGGTTCGGATCCATGCCGGTGCGTTCAGCGGCTTCGCGCTCTGGGACGCGGAGTCGCAGATCGCGCTCAGGGTGTACTCGACCCGAGAAGAGCCCAGCGCGGCGTGGGTGGCCGAGCGCGTTCGGCAGGCCTGGGAGCTGCGCGCGCTGGTTCGCTCGTCCGACACCGACGCCTTTCGCTGGTTGTTCGGCGAGGGCGACGGCCTGCCCGGCATCGTGGTCGACGTGTACGGGAAGTGGGCGGTGATCGCACTCTATGCCGACGGCCTCGAGCGCATCGCCGACTGGGTGGCTGACGCGCTCCGCGCCACCACCGACCTGGCGGGCATCGTGCGTCGGGGGCGCGAAGCGGGCGCCCGCCTCAGCCTGGTGTGGGGAAGAAAGCCACCGGCAGAGCTGGTGGTCGCCGAGCATGGCGTGCGCATGACCGCGGATCTCGAGCTGGGCCAGAAGACCGGGCTGTTCCTCGACCACCGCGAGAACCGGCGCTTCGTAGGCTCGTTGGCCGCGGGGCGACGGGTGCTCAACCTGTTCTCGTACACCGGGGCGTTCTCGCTCCACGCCGCCCGGGGCGGCGCGACGCAGGTGACCAGTGTCGATGTGGCAGCCGGCGCCATGGACGCGGCGCGCGAGAACTTCCGATTGAACGGTCTCGACGCCGACGCTCACGACTTCGTGGTCGCCGACGTGTTCGAGCACCTCGAGCATGCCCGGCGGAAGAACATCACGTGGGACCTGGTGATCTCCGACCCACCGAGCTTCGCGCGCAGCAAACAGCATCAGAAGCAGGCACTGCGTGCCTACGTGAAGCTGAACGCACTGGCCATGCAGGTGACCGCCCGGGGGGGGCTCTTGGCTGCGGCCAGCTGCACGTCTCAGGTGAGCCCCGACGCGTTCCTCCAGACCCTGGCCGAGGCCGCGGCGCGTGCCAAGCGCCGTTTCCAGATCATCCACGAGGCGGGCCAGCCCGCCGACCACCCGGTGTTCGCCCAGCACCTCGAGGGCCGGTACCTCAAGTTCGTGGTGGGCCGCGTGCTGCCGGCGGCGTGAGACAAAAAGCCGAACCGCACCGGTGACGGGGTGGACGTCCGTCACGGGTGCGGCCGGTGGGTCTCCGGGCGCTCGGGGCTAGTCACCGAGCGCTTTCACCTCCTCCTTCGGGTCGGTGGCTCCGGTCTCTCGAGTTGCGCGACGCCTCGTCAGGCTTTCTTGGGCTTGGGCTGTCATTCGGGATTGGCTCTATTTTGGGGACGAAGGGCGTCGAATCTGCAGCGCGAGGGGACGGAGCGGTTCACGCTCTGAGATCACTTGAGCTCGGCGAGCACCTCCGTTCTGCTGCCGTCTGCGCGATCCATGGCGGCCACCACCACGGGCTGGCCGGGGGCCATGCGCACGCTGGCGCTCACCTTGGACTCGGACGTGAGGTTCTTGGGAAGGCGCTCGAGCTTGCGGACGTCGAAGCTGAGCGGGGCGGTTGCCCCACCACCCTCGCGGTGAACGGCGATGCGGTACTCGAGGTCACCCACGCGCGAGTCGATGCGCGAGGCGCCACGCTCGGTGACCGGGAAGGTGAAGCGCTCGATGGTGGTCCGGGCGCCGGCGCGGATCTCGCGGACCTCGATGCTGACCACCACGGAGCTCGCGGCGGGCGCCGCGAGGGTGGCCGGCGGGGCCGGTCGTGCCGGGGTCGCGGGTCGTGGCCGCTCGGCAACCCGCGGGCGCGAATACGCCGCAGGGACGGTCACCGGGCGCCGCGGCGGATCGGCGAAGGCGCTTGGCGCCACCAGCGAGAGCACCGCGAAGGTCAGCGGCGCTGCCGTGGCGGATGAGACGAGTCGAATCTGCATTCAGGGCTCCTTGTCGTGGTCGAGAGCCCAGAGAGCAACCGGCGTGCCACCCGCACGAATCGCCGAAATCACGCGAAAGCGCCCCGTTCACGCCGCGGCGATCGAGTGCGGCGTTGCCACGCTGTCGTCCCGCCCGGGCGCAGCGTGACGAGCTGGCAATCAGAACACGTAACGCAGCGACATGCCGCCGGTCCACGCCAGCGCCTGCTCGCCGCCGCGGTCTCGGCCCAAGATGGACTGGTAGTTCTTCACTCCGCCGTGGAGAGCCAGCGCCATGTGCGGGTCGACCTGGTACCACTCGAGCCCGAGCTGACCGCCCCAGTAGAGCCCCAGCTCCTGGGCGTTCCGATAGCCGTAGTAGAAGAGCACGTCGTCCGTGATCTTGGCGCCGCCGGCGCTGCCTTGCACGTAGATGCCAAAGCGGTCCATCGGCTTGACGGTGATGCGCAGGCCGCCGCCGAAGCCGAAGAGAGCGTAGCCGCGGGGCTCGGGCGGGCGGTTCGCATAAGAGGTGTTGGAGAACACCAGCTCCCCCTCGGCGAACACCATCAAGAACGAGAAGGGCTCGAACCCGAACTGCAGGTGGAACCAGGGCGACGTGGGGGAGACGTTCTTCAGCGGGCCCAGATGTCCCAGGGCGCCGATGCTCGACTCGATCACGAACCCGTGATCGCGGGGCGGCGCAGGGGGCGCCTCTTCCTGGTCGTCGGCCTCGAGGCTGTCCTTCTCTGGTCGCTGATCGCCCTTGGTGAGCCAGGTGTCGATCTCGGCCTCGGTCATCTGCCGGCGCTCGGGCTCGTCCGCGGCAGAGGCCGCCACGGGCCAGGCTAGGGCTGCGGCGAACGGGACGAGCGCGAAGCGGGACCGGAGGGTCGGCATACGAAGCGCTGCCACGTTACCGCGGCCGCCTCGCCCCGTCACACAAAAGCCGAAGCCCCACGCCGCAAGCGCGGCGCGGGGCTTCAGGGTTCAGCGAAAGCCGGGGCCGATCACTGCTTGGCGCGGAAGTGGATGCCGCAGCGGTAGTACGTGCCCTTCACGTTCGCGTCCTGGCTGCTGGCGGTGAGCTTCAGGACGAGCTTCGCCTGGCCCGTGGGGGTGGTCAGCTTGTCGATCAGGGCGTCCTTGTCGGCCGTCTCGACCACCTTGCCGCCCGTGACCTCGGAGCCGTCCGCCTTGAGCAGGTTCATGGTGAAGTTCCGCAGGCCCGAGCCCGAGCGCTCGGCGCCGCAGGCCACGGAGACGGTGTCCGAGCCCTGGGTCGGAACGGCCATCTCGAAGTGGTCCACGTCGGTGATCGTGGCGAGGTCACCTTCGACGAAGTAGCTGCCCGGCTGCGAGGTCGCCGCGGTGAGCGCCTCGGCGGTGCCGAGGGTGTTGTTCGCCGAGTCGCTCTTCTCGACCGGGTTGCCGCCGCCGAAGCCCGACAGGTCGAAGTAGAAGTCGTTCCCACCGGTCTGGGTCGAACGCTTGTAGTAAGCGATGTACTCCGTGCCGGCGGTGAGCGGGACGTCGATGGTGCCGCCCTTCGAGGCGTCGACCATGGCCAGGATGGTGGTCGGGGCCGACTTCGCGGCGATGGCAATGTCGCCCGGCGAGGTGGTCGAGCCGTTGCCGGTGGTGCCGCCGGGCTGAGTGTTCAGGCTGGCGTTCAGCCGCGCGCCGGCGTCGACCTTGACGTCGGCCGGGATCTTGAAGCTCCAGTAGTCGACGTCCGAACCGTCGGTGAAGGTCCCGAACATCGTGGTCAGGTAGTAGCTGCCCGGCGAGTTGTCGACGGCCTTGTAGGTGAGGGCGGTCGCGGTCGCGTCGCTGTTGTTCGGCTCGCTCTCTTTGACCTCGCCGGCATCGGCGAACTTCATCTCCGAGATGTAGAGCACGTAGTTCTTCTTGGTGATCTTCTTGAAGTCGGCGCAGTTGGCGGCGCCGCCCTTCTCCCAAGCCGTGCACTCGACCACGCGCACGAAGTACGTGCCGTCGGCCGGAAGCACCGTCATCAGGAACGGATCGTTGCTGCTGCGCGGCGTCGGATCGTCCTGCTCGGCGAGCTGCTTGCCCGTCGAGTCGTACATGGTGATGACGAGATCGGCGTAGGTCGGGTCGAAGGGATCGCCCGAGCCCGCCGCCGGCTTCGCGTCGGTCAGCACGGAGATGATCTGGCCCTTCTTGCCGTCGAACTTGTACCAGTCCTGATCCTTGTCGACGGGGTTGAGCGAGCCCTGAACCGCGTCCTTCTGCGGGTCGGTGCCGATCTTGGTCTGGGTCGCCGTCTCTTTGGTGTCGTTGCCGTCGGGGGCAACGCCGCCCGTGCCGCCCGAGCCACCGCCGCCGCCGGCGCCGCCGGAACCGCCGCCGCCCACGCTGCCGCCCATGCCGCCGGCGCCGCCGACGACGCTGCCGCCCGAGCCACCGGCGCCACCGGCGCCGCCGGTGTCACCGCCGCCGCCGCCGCTGTCGCCGCCGCAAGCCGTGATGGAGCCCAGCCAGCCTGCGCTGGCAATCAAAAGCACAAGAGAGGTCTTCGTCGTCGAAGTCATGGTTTCTCAAATCCCCGTCGTGGTGTTGTGGTGGCGTGCGGCGTTGCGGCGCTCCCGAGCGCCACCGCGGCCGGGCAGCATAGAGGGGAGCGGGCACTTTTCAAGGCGAGCTGTTTTTCCCCGTCGAGACGCGGGGTTATGGGGCCATGGGCGCACGTGGCCCCGCGCATCGTCGCCGCGTCGGCCGCCTCGCCGGCCGGGGCGCGCTCAGCCCATGAAGTCGGAGCGGCGGGTCAGGCTGTAGAGTGGCAGACCGGCATCGCGGAGGGTCTCCGCTCCACCTTCTTCGCGATCGACCAGCGCCAGAATACCGACGACCTCGGCGCCTGCGCTCTTCAACGCTTCGACGGCCTTCAGGCTGGAGCCACCGGTGGTGATCACGTCTTCGAGCAGCGCGACCCTCAGCCCGGGGCGCAGCGCCTTGTCGCCCTCGACCAGCTTCGCGCTGCCGTGGTCTTTGCGCGCCTTGCGCACGTACAGCGCCGGAAGCGGGCGGCCGCGCTGGAAGCTGACCAGGCTCACCGCGCTGGCGAGGGGGCAGCCACCCAGCTCGACACCGCCGACCGCATCGCACTCTGGGATCTCGCTCAGCGCGTCGAACATCAGCTCACCGGCCAGCGCGTGGCCCTCGGCGGTGAGCACCGACTGCTTGCAGTCGATGAAGAAGTCACTCTCGCGCCCCGACGCCAGGATCACCTTCTTGCGTTCGAAGCTGCGTTCGCGAAGCAGCGCCACCAAACGCTGACGCCTGCTCTCGTCGATCACGATCGCTTGACCTTCTTCTTCGCCTTCACGCCTTTGCCCAGCGAGGGCACCACCGGCGCCGGCGGGCCGGCGGGGGGCTCGGCCGCGGCGATGGGAACCGCCACCGGTGCCGGAGCCGCGGGCGCGGGGGCGGGGGCGGCCTTGGCGGGTGCCGCGGCCGCGGGCTTCGGGCTGGCCGCCAGCACGGGCTTTGGTTTGGCGACGAACCCGCTGTCGCCGCCACGACGGGTGGGAACCACGGCCGCCCGACGCGGCGCCGTGGGCTCGCCCTCGGTGCGGACCCGACCGCGCACCAGCGCGCCCTCGGCAATGCCGATGCGAGGGGCGACCAGATCGCCGATCACGCGCGCGCCGCGTTCGAGCATCACGGCCTCGGTGCCGGTCAAATCACCGCCGACCTGGCCCGCGACCAGGATCTGCGCGCCGCTCACGTTGCCGTTCACGGCGCCGTCTTCCCCGATGGCCACGTCGCCGTCGACCTGCACGTCGCCCTCTACGCGACCACGGATCTCGATCGAGCCGCTACCTCGCAGGTTGCCGCGGATCGACGTGCCCTGTCCGATGATGGTTGCTGCCGCCATCGGTCCGTCACACGTCCATGTCGACGCTGCCCTTGAACGAGGCACCGTCTGCAATGGTGAAACGGGCCGACTTCACGTCGCCCACCAGCCGGCCGCCGGCCTGGATGTCCACCCGCTCTTGCGCGGCCACGTTGCCCGTGACCTGGCCTGCCACGGTCACCGAGCTGGCGGTCAGATCGGCTTCGACCACACCGCTCGACGCCACCGACACGGCATCGCTGGTGGTGAGCGTGCCGCGCACCGTGCCGTGGACCACGACCTCGTCGTCGCCGGTGAGCTCACCTTCGATCGTGAGCCCTTCTCCTATCACCGTTCCCGCCATGCTCGCTCCCGTGGGGTCGGCTCAGCGCCGCCCGTCGAACTCCAAGTTGACATCGGTGTCGAGCTGCACGTCGACCCGTGAGCCTGGCTCGATGGCCACGCTCGAACCCTTGAGATCACCCTGAACGTCGGCGCCGGCGCGCACGTGGATGGCGCCGCCGCATTTCGCGTCGCCCCTGAGGCGACCCGCGACCTCGAGCGAGGCCCCGCTGACGTCGCCTTCCACCGCGCCGCCGGAAGCAATCTCGACCGGCCCCGAGACCGCAATGTCTCCGCTGAGCGCGCCCTCGACCCGGATGCCGCCGGTGCCGGAGACCCGGCCGGTGAGCTGAGAGCGAGCGCCGATCACGCTGGAGTCCGAGGTGTGCCGCGCCATGAATGCGGGCGCACGCTAATACAGGCTGGCCAGGCTGTCAGTATCTAGAATTCAGCGTGCGCCGTGCAGCCCTGCCGCCAGGATTTCGGCGGCGCGGTTCACGGTGGCGTGCAGGCCGCGCGCGTAGAGCGTGCGGCGCTCGTACTCGGAGAGATCTCCCGGGCGCCCGCGCGTCGCCCGAGCGAGCAAGATCGCGGCCGACACGCTGACGTTCAGGCTCTCCACGAAGCCCCGCATGGGGATCCGCACCGAGCGCGGGGCCGCTGCCGTCAGCGCCTCGGCGATGCCGTCGTGCTCGTTGCCGAGCACCAGGCACAGGCGTGGGATGTCGGCCAGGTCGTCGGGGACCAACGCGCCCTTGGGGTGGGTGGCCACCAGCTCGAATCCCTGGTTCGTGAGTGCTTGCGCGGCCCGCTCGGACGAGGCGTGCCGGGTCACGTCGACCCAGCGCTCCGTCCCCTTGGCCACGTTGCCCGAGACCAGGAACTCTTCGTTCCGAGGCACCACGTGCACGGTCTGCACTCCGAACGCGTCGCACGAGCGCAAGATGGCGGCGCCGTTGTGGGGGTCGTGAGGTGCATCCATCAACACGGTGACGCTGCCCAGTCGGCCGGCGATTACCTCCAAGAGCCGCGCGCGGCGCGCGTCGAGCACCATCGGCTCGAGCACGGCAATCACGGCGTCTGCGGTCCACTCGGGGCCCCAGGGCAGGGTGGGGCCGCTCGGGGCGAAGACGTCTTCCGACTCGCGACGCATGCTCAGCCGAGCGTCTGCCCCAATGCCGCCGTGACCTTGCGCACGTCACCCATCAGCTCGGCGAACATGTCGAAGGTCAGCGCTTGCGGCCCGTCGGACAGCGCCTTGGACGGATTGGGGTGCACCTCGACGATGATGCCGTCGACTCCGGTGGCGGCGGCGGCCCGCGTCATGGGCCCGACCGCCCGGGCAACCCCGGTGCCGTGCGAGGGATCGACCACGATGGGCAGGTGGGTGATGCCTCGCAAGATCGGCAAGACGCCCAGATCCAGCGTGTTGCGCGTCATCGTCTCGAAGGTGCGGATGCCGCGCTCGCAGAGCATCACCTGATAGTTGCCGCGCGAGACGACGTACTCTGCCGCCATCAGCCACTCGTTCACCGTGCTGGCGATGCCGCGCTTGAGCATCACCGGCTTGCCCAGGGCGCCCACCGCCTCGAGCAGCGAGAAGTTCTGCATGTTGCGCGCGCCGATCTGCAAGATGTCGGCCACCTCGGCCACCACCTTCAGCGTCTCGGTGTCTTTCACCTCGGTGATGATCGGCATGCCGGTGACGTCGCGGGCTTCGGCCAAGAGCGCCAAGCCCTCTTCGCGCAGCCCCTGGAAGTCGTAGGGGCTGGTGCGGGGTTTGAACGCGCCGCCGCGCAAGATGCGGGCACCTTGCTCGCGAACGTGGCGCGCTGTCGACAGCACCTGCTCGCGATTCTCGACCGAGCACGGGCCGGCCATCATCACCAGGGCCCCGCCGCCGATCTTCACGCCCCGGACGTCGATCACCGTGTCGTCCGGCTTCACCTCGCGGCTGACCAGCTTCCACGGCTTGCTGACGGCCACCGCCTCTTGCACGCCGGGCAGGCGATTGAACGAGGCGGGGTCGAGGGCCCCCTTGTTCCCCGTGATCCCGATGGCGACCCGCACCGCCCCCGGGATCTCGTTCGGTGTCAGTCCGAGCTCCCGGACGCGATCGCACACGCCACGGACGTGGTCGGGCGTCGCGGTCGAGCTCATCACGATCAACATGGGGCGGGCTCCTTCGAGGGCGGCCCATGCTGTAGCACGGCCGGCGCTCCGGCGGTCCGGTGACCCGGGTCAAATCGCGGCTTTTGGGCCGGTTCCTACTCCGCCGCTGTCGCCGGCCGGGCGCCGTGCTTATGTTCCCCGCCTCCCCCCCCGGAGCGAGAAATGGCATCCAAGAACGTCCAACACTTCAACGACGTGAATTTCGACCAAGAGGTCCTCAAGTCCGACAAGCCCGTGCTGGTCGACTTCACAGCGACCTGGTGCGGGCCCTGCAAGGCGCTGGCGCCCATCGTGGACCAGCTGGCCGACGAGCTCGGCGCGCAGGTCAAGGTTGGCAAGCTCGACATCGACGAGTCGCCGGTCACCGCCGGCAAGCTCGGGATCCGCGGCGTGCCCACCGTGATGGTGTTCAAGAACGGCGAACGCGCCGCGCAGCACGTGGGGCTGACCACCAAGGCGAAGCTGAAGGAGCTCATCGGCGTCTGAAGCGTCGACGCTTTCTGGTCGGCGTTCAGATCGTGACCCTCGCGGCCCACGCCGCACCCGCGCTGGCGTGGGCGGCCGTGGCGCCCGCGTGGCTTGCCGTCGGCGTGCTGGCCGTGGTCTGGCTGCTGACCGCGCGCCGCGTGCACGTGCTGCTGTCGGACCCACCACGGCCGCGCTGGGTCGTCCGGCTGATCGACGAGCCCATGTTCCTGCACTGGGCCGCCGGTTTGGTCGCTCTGCCGCTCTCGCTGGGGGCCCTCGGCGTGCTGACGGCGTTCTCCATTGCCGGGTGTGCGCCCGGCGCGCCGGTCCACGCGCTGACCTTCCGTGAGCTCGCGCTCGGCGGGTATGCCGGCGGGCTGATGGTCGCCGGATTCGGCCTGTACGTGCGCCGCCGGCGAGTGCGGCTGCGCGCCATCGAGGTGGGCCTCGCCCGGCTGCATCCCGACCTCGACGGGTATCGCATCGCACACCTGTCCGACCTGCACATTGGCAGCTACGACGACCGCGCCCGCGGCCTCGCGTGGGCGCGAAAGACCAATCGGCTCGCACCCGATCTGATCGTGGTCACCGGCGACCTGGTCACCAGTGGCACGGCCTATCACGCGGACGTGGCGGCCGTGATCGCTGCGCTGCGCGCCAGGGACGGAGTGTTCGTGGTGCTCGGCAACCACGACCAATGGGACGATCGGGCGCTCTCCACGGCAATCGAAGCACACGGGCCGCGAGTGCTGCGCAACGAGTGGCTGCCGATCCAGCGAGGTGCGGGGGCGTTCGTGCTTGCGGGTGTCGACGACGGCTACACCGAGAAGGACGACTTGGGCCGCGCGCTCGAGGGCCGGCCGGACCACCTGCCCACGGTGTTGCTCGCGCACTACCCCAGCTTCTTCCGGCGCGCGGCCGAGCACCGGGTCGACCTGACCTTGAGCGGGCATACGCACGGCGGGCAGTTCGGCGTCCCGTTCTTCGCCGATCACCTGAACCTGGCAAGCGCCGTGGGTCAACGTCCGCGAGGGCTGTCTCGCGACGGAGCCAGCGCGCTCTACGTGAGCGCGGGGCTGGGAACCACCGGACCACCGCTGCGCATCGGGGTGGCACCCGAGATCGCCATCCTCGTCCTCCGCGCGCTCGACTGACCACCGAGACCCCAGCGGGCCGATGGGCTGTTTCGGGCCGAGCGCGAGCCCTGGTGCCCCGAGATGTTCTGACACGCCGCCGGCTGATCGGCAGTGGCTGCCCAAGCTGCGGCCGCTCGGCGTGTCCCACGCCCACCAGGAGGTCTTCATGCTCGAAGCATTTCGCAATGGTGGCTGGGGAATGTTCCCGACCGCGCTGTTCGGAGTCGTCTGTCTGGTGGTCGCCGCCCGCTATGCCATGAGGCCCGACCCCCGCTGGATCCCACTCCAGCTGGCGCTCGGCATGGTGACCGTGCTCACCGGCTGCCTGGGATTCGTCGCGGGGCTGATCACGACCACCAATCACCTGCACGAAGTCCCCGAGAGCCAGGTCCCGCTGATCGGCGCTCTCGGGTTCGGCGAGTCACTGCACAACGTCGCACTTTCGCTGATTTTGGTGGTGCTGGCAGCGCTGTGCACGTCGGTGGGCGTGGTGCGCAGCACGCCGGCTCGGGTCGGCGCTTGATCGGCTCGGCTGCCCCCGGGGCCGGCACGTGCCCCGGGTTCGTCGATCGATCGCCGCGGCGCGATCCGGAGTAACATCCCCGGGTCCGGATGACCCCTTCTGCCACGGCACGACGCGCGCTGCGCACCGCGAGCATTCTCGGCAGCGCGGCCCTGCTGGTTGCCGGCGCGATGGCGGCCTGCAGCCGTGCGCAAGCCCCGCCTCGCCCGCGGGACTCGTTGCTCGACACGGCGAGAGCGCAAGGCACCTTCGCTTCGCCGGCGACCTGGCGCTACCACCCGAAGGCCGAAGCCCCGCTGTTGTCGCGGGTAGAGCTCTCGGATGGCACGCTGCTCTACGCTGGCGAGCGGGGCGAGCGCTGGCAAGTCGTGAAGAAGACCGGCATGGTCCATGCCGCCGCGCGCCTCGCTCCCGAGCCGTTGATCGCCATCTTGCAGCTCGAGGACGGCGGCTGGTTGTTCGTCGGTCAAAGCGGCACGGGCTATGAAGCTCGGGAGCCGCTTGGGCCATTCGTCCGCACCAGTGCCCCTGTCGACAAGCTCTCGCGGGTGAGCGCCGCCGGTACCAGCGTGGTCGGCATCACCCGCGATGGCCAGCTGGTGCAGAGCCCAGACGCCGGAGCCACGTGGAAACCGGTGGGGCCCGAGCGCACGCGCTTCGTGGACGTGATGCTGGCGGATTCGAAGAAGGGCATCGCGCTGGCCGTGCCCGAGGCCATCTTCGAGACCAAAGACGGCGGTTCGGTCTGGACCAAGCTGGACACCCCGAGCATCGGTGCGCTGGCCCTGGGCTGGGACGATCAAGCGGGGGTCGCCCTGCAGACCGCCCTTTCGTGGACGCGCTGGGATTCGGCGACGGGCGGCTTCCCCCCACTGGGCCGAACGCCCGCCAAGGGTCGCTTCAAGCTGGCATCGCGACCGGCGCGTGGCCCCGACGCCAACGCGTTGGCCGAAGGGCGGGCCATCGCCCTGGGGGGCACCTACCTCGAGGTGGCGCCGGAGAGCGGCGTGATCACCCCCAGCTATCGCTCGTCCGGGCAACGCTGGGTGCTGTGGCGCGGCGCTGTCGGGGGTGCGCTCAAGTCGTCCCCGCTCGAAGACGCCGACGGCTGTCAGGGGGTCCGCCTCGCCGGCAGCGGCCGCCACCTCTACCTCGCTTGCTCGCGGAGCGGCTCGGGCGTCAGCCAGAGCATCGTCATCCACAAGAGCGTCGACGCCGGGAAGACCTTCGAGCGTGAAGACTACGCGGTCGAGGGGCGCCTGAACGAGCTTGCGCTGGCCGTGGGTCAGGGCGGCGCGCTGGCCGTCACCGGCATCTGCGCCCAGCACTCGGCCTCGCGCAGCGGGTGTCTGCCGTACGGCATCCATCACCGGCGCGTCGCTCAGGTCGATGCCGGCACCGAGGGTGGCGCACCGAAGCGCGACGCGGGGTCGGCCCTGCCCGACGCCGGCGGGCCGACGAAGAAGAAGGGCGCCGACGAGCGGCAGTTCGAGCTCGCGCCGTCGGCCACCCCATCGCTCAAGGGTGCGGCGCTGGCCATGGCCTATTCGCCCGATGGCCGCACGCTGCTCGCGGTGGGGCGCCGGACCAAAGACACCGGGCTCGCGGTGTTCATCTCGAAAGACGGCGGCGAGTCGTTTGCAGGTCGCGAGATCGAGCTTCAAGCCAGCTTCGACGAGCCCCCGCCAGTGGAAGACCGCTGGGCCCGCCCGCCGCCACAGCCCGTGACCCAGGTCGCCTCGGTCGGGGCCGCCGAAGATGGCACCTTCTCCATCGTGCTGCGCAGCGTCGGCGCTCCCGTCATCGTGGTGGTGGACGACGAAGGCCGGGTCATCTCTCACGCGCGGGCGCCCGGCGAGGCCAACAACGTGGGTGCCATCGGCACCCGCGCGCTGGCGTTCTCGGATACCACGCGCACGGCGTGGGAGTCCCTCGACGGCGGCGCGACCTGGGATCCGATCGGTCGGCTGCCGGTCAGCATGTGTCGCCCCGAATCGCCGGGCTGCGCCTCGACGGTGCGTTGCCACGTCGGCGGGTGCGTGATCGGCAGTGAGCTGTCGCGCATCGGTTGGCGCGGTCAGGCCGACGACGACCAGGGGGTCTTCTCGCCGAACGAGCATGCAATGGGCGACGTCTTCGACCGCAAGGTGCGCACGCCGATGGCGTGCAGCCTGGACGAGAAGCCGTGGCAAGCCCTGGAAGGGGTCACCACCCCGCCCACTGCGAAGCATGCGGCCATCGGCAAGGTGGCTTGGTATGCCCTGGCACAAGACGACCGCAAGGCCAGCGCCAGCGTGTACCACGCTCACGGCGGATCGAAGCCAAACGTCGAGAACGTGCAGCTTCTGGCACCGGTGGCCAAGCCCGGCGACTACGCGTACACCGCGACCACGCAGATCGAAGGCGCGGCCGCGCTGCGCTACCCCGCGCCCGAGGCCGGGCACACGTCGCTCAAGAACGTGGAGATCAGCTGGGACAACCTGATCGAGGGCAAGGTGGTGCGGCAGCGCATCGCCGACGCGGGTCCGGTGGCGGTGAACGATTTCCAGCGCACGGGGTACGCCGCCCAGCGCGCCCAGCCCAACCTGCTCAGCATCGCCAGCGGCGGGCTCTACCTGCGCATCCACTACTCACAGGGTGAATCGCAGCCGACCTCGTTCTTGGACGGACGCACGGTCAGCACGGTGCCGGCGGTGGCCTGGCCGGGCTCGTCGGCCTTCGGTTCGCGCACCGACATGGTGCATGTGGGTGGGGTCCACGTGCCGGTGATGATGGTCGGCACGGGGGCAGCGCTCTTGCGGGCGCGCCGCGACGGCACGGGTTGGGCGTTCGACGCGCTGGCCACGGGCCTGGCCGAGCCCAGCCGCTTCGGGCTGACGCAGGTGCGGGACATGGCCTATGCCAAAGGCGTGGCGGGCTTGACCGTCACCGCCTGGGACGTGGAAGGGCCGCGTCGCGAAAGCCTGCTGTTCCCGTTTCGGGCCAGCGGCGCGGTGACCGAACCGCCCCTTGCGTTGCCCACCCAGCCCGACGCGGGCGATCGACCGAACCGTTGCGGCAGCGTGCACAAGAGCGACACGCCGCGCGTGGTCGTCCAATATCAGGGCGGAACGCGCCACCCGATCGTGGTCACCGACACGACCGAGCCGATGCGAGTGCTGCTGACCGGGCAGGCCGTGATGCACGGTACGCCGAAAGACCCGTGTGTCGCCGCGTTCGACGCCGAGGTGGTGGCCATCGATCCGAGCCTGGGCACCCCCGAGCAAGAGCGGGCGGTGATCGTCATGGACGATCTGGAGCACTCGTGGATCTTCCGAACCTCGTACGGCGTGATGGGCGAAGCGCGCGTCGAGTATCGGCAAATGAGTTGCCGGTTCGATCCCAGCGCCGAGCCGCCTGCCGAGATCTTCGGACAGCCCGGGACACGCGTCCGTCGCGCGAAGTGACGTAGACAGTGCGGGGCGGCCGCGTTAGGTCTGCCGCCGATGATTCCGCGTTACACGCCTGCCGAAGTCGCCGAGCTCTGGTCCGATCGGAACCGCTACGCGGTCTGGCTCGAGGTCGAGCTCTGCGCGTGCGAAGCCATGGAAGATGCCGGGCTGGTGCCGCCCGGGACGGCTGCCGAGATCCGGGCGCTGGGCGTCGAGCCCGACCCGGCCGCGATCGAGCGCATCGAACAGACCACCCGCCACGACGTGATCGCGTTCTTGACGCACGTCGAGCAGCGGGTCGGGGCTCCGGCGCGCTGGCTTCACCGTGGAATGACCTCGAACGACGTGCTCGACTCGAGCTTCGCCGTGCTGCTGGCCCGCTCGGCCGATCTGCTGCTCGCCCGGGCCGACGCCCTGGCAGCAGCCCTGGAGCGGCGGGCCCGCGAGCACGTGACGACAGCGGTCATCGGTCGCTCACACGGCATTCACGCCGAGCCCGTCACCTTCGGGGTGGTGCTCGCCGGGCACCTGGCCGAGGTGAAGCGCGGCCGGGCTCGCCTGCGCGCGGCGCGCCGCGAGATCGCCGTGGGCAAGATCGCCGGCGCGGTCGGCACCTACGCGCACCTGTCGCCCGAGATCGAGCGCCAGGCGCTGGCGAAGCTGGGGCTCGAGCCCGAGACGGTGGCGACCCAGGTGGTGGCGCGCGACCGCCACGCCGCGTTCTTCTCGGCGTGTGCGCTGCTCGCTGCGGCCATCGAGCGGCTTTCCACCAACATCCGCCACTGGCAGCGCACCGAGGTGGGTGAGGCGGAAGAGCGCTTCGCCAAGGGGCAGAAGGGCTCGAGCGCCATGCCTCACAAGCGGAATCCGATCTTGAGCGAGAACCTGTGTGGGCTCGCCCGGGTGGTCCGCGCGGCGGTGGTGCCCGCCCTCGAGAACGTCGCGCTCTGGCACGAGCGCGACATCTCGCACTCCAGCGTCGAGCGGATGATCGCGCCCGACGTGACGGCGACCCTGGGGTTCATGCTCGAGCGCGCGGCCTCGGTGGTCGACGGGCTGGTGGTCTATCCCGAACGGATGCGCGAGAACCTGGACCGTTCCGGCGGGCTGTTCTTCAGCGAGGCGGTGATGCTCGAGCTGGTGGGCAAGGGCCTGGCGCGGCAGCACGCCTACGAGCTGGTGCAGCGCAACGCCATGGCGGCCTTCAATGGCGCGGGGGGGTTCAAGAGCCTGCTCTTGGCCGACGCAGAGATCGGTGAAAAGCTCGCGCCCGCCGAGATCGAGCGGTGCTTCGACCTGGACCATGCCCTGCGCTTCGCCCGGGTGATCGTCGAGCGGGCAGCGGCGAGCGAATAGCCAGAAATTGGTCCGCGCGGCGCCCCCGGCGCTATCCGTCGCCTCCCCCCCATGGCGATCCTGACGCGCGCCGAGCTTGCGCACTACCCCGGACTGACCCCCACCGAACAGGCCCTGGCGCACCACCGCGAGCAGCGCCCCGCGCGGGCGAAGCGGCTGGCGCCGCGGGCTCCGAGCGGTGCCGAGGCGCTGCCGCAGGTGCTGGACCTCAGGCCGTTTCCGGGGCGCGACCGGATCGAGCGCGTGAAGGCCTGGCTGGTGGCGCACACCCCGCGGGCGGCCACCTGGTCGGACGAGTCGCTGACCGAGCTCGCGGCGCGCATCGCGGCGGGCGGGCGCCTCATCGAGTAGCGGCGGCCGGCAACGCCCGGGGCGCCGAGGCCCCGATCAGCGAGCGGCGCACGATGACCCCGGCGATGCTGGCCAGGTGCCAGGGGCGCAGCCCGCTGGCTTCGTCGCGATAGACCGGCCGGACCGGCACCTCGACCACGCGAAAACCCCCTTGAGCCATCACGCCCAAGATGTCGTTCGGGTAGCCGTACCGCGGCCAGATCGACGCCAGGTCGATGCGCTCGAGCGTTTCGCGGCTGATGGCCGTGAACCCGCACTGGGTGTCGTCGACGTCGAGACCGGTGACTGCGCGGGTGAGGAACGAGAGGGCCCCGCTGCCCAGCCGGCGCGTGAGCGGCATGTCGGAAGCGGCAGCGTGCACGAAGCGGTTCCCCTTCACGTAGTCGGCCTTGCCGGTGACCAGCGGCAGCAGCACCCGTGGCAGGTCGTCGGGATCCATCTGGGCGTCCCCGGCCATGACCGCGACGACCTCGGCGCCCAGCTCGAGCGCCCGCGCGTAGCCGCTGGTGATGGCCGCGCCGACCCCGAGGTTCGCCGTGTGGCGGATCAGGTCGACGCGTGGGTCGGCGTGCTCGCGTGCCGCGCGCAGAGTGCCGTCCGGGCTGGCATCGTCCACCACCACGATCGTGTCCACGAACGCAGGCATGCTGCGCAGCGTCTTCGGCAAGAGCCGCTCTTCGCAGTACGCGGGAACCACGACGGCGGCGCGTGCTCCTTGGAACATGCCCGGCCGTAGCGTGGTTTCCTGGAGGCTTCCACCAGAATGGAAGATGCTCTACACCCGCGTGGCTTGAATCGTCGTCGGGTGCTCGGCCTTGCCCTCGTGGTCCTGCTGCTGCCGCCCGTCGGGTGGTGGGCCTGGTCGTATCTGCAGTTCCCCAGCGATCGCACGCCCGAAGGCGCCTACCTGCGGATCGTCAAGGCCGTCCACCAGGGGCGCGCCGAGGCATTCTTCGCCTACACCGAGACCGACGCGCAACACGCGTGCTTCACCATTCGCACCTATCGCAAGCAAGCCCGGGACCGGGTGCTCGATGCCTATCCCGAGCCGGAGCGGACTCGGCTGGCGGACGCCTGGGCCACCGAGGCGCTCGCCGCCGACGGAGCGGAGGTGTTCGCGCTGCACGCTCTGCGGCACGGCTGGGTCGACCGCTTGCGTCGCGATCTCTCGGGCATCGCCAAGGTCGAGGTGGTCGGCGAACGTGCCACCGTCGAGACGGTGAAGGGGACACGCTACCCGTTTCGCCGGCGCGACAACGGCATCTGGGGGCTCACGTCGTTCACCGCCGCGCTGGGCGCCGAGGCCGAGAAGGCCGCGCGCGACGCGGCTCAGATCGAGAAGAACGCCGCCGACCATCAACGGGTCCGCGAGCGCGAGCGCGCCCAGCCCCAGCCCTGATTGGTAGTCGGGCCGGACGGTGGCCGCAAAGGCACGCGTGATCGATCACTTGGGTGTGTCGGAGTCCTGGTCCGCGGCGGATGGACAAATTCGCGAGCGGGCTGAGGATGGTGGGGGTGAGGGTGGCAGTGGCTGAGGCCGGGGCGGCGGCGGTGCGTGCGGCGGTGACGGTGCCTGCGGCGGCAGGCGGGTCGTACGACCCGCCGCCGGGCGGACGAAAGGAGCTCGCCGATGCGATTTTCCACCCTCGACCTCGCGCGCCGTCATCGGTTCATCGAATGGCTGCCGCCGCTGCGCAGCGACGAACAGCGCACCCGCCCTTGGCGTGCGGTGATGCGCGAGCTCCTCCTCGCCTCGCTCACCGCCACCGCTGAGCAACTCGGACGCCTGCGCCGTCACCGGCTCGGACCGCTACCCTCATAGCCACAAACCAAGGCCTTCGCGCCGCCTCGCTCTTTGACAGAGCCCGCCACGGGCGCCGCCGCTGCCACCGCCCCCGCGTTGGCCGGCGCACCGGTGTGCCCCAACCCCATCCCCGCCCGGAAGTCGGGCCGGACGGTTGCGAAAAGGGACGCGTCTTCGATCAGTCGAGGCGTGGCGCGTGTGGGCTGGAAGGCGAAGCACAAATTCGCAATGGAGCCGGAGCGAGCTGCCTCCGCCTCGCCCGGCCTTCGGGCAAGGTGCGTCGGGTCGCCGCGGGGGGAAGGCCAGCGCGACTGCAGGGATGTCTCAGGCGATGAGCGGGCGGCCGGCGAACGCAGCCGGAGGAAGAAGCGAGGAGCAAGGGAAGGGAATCACGTCTGCCCGCCTGGCCCGTCGTGCCGGTCCTGCCCGGGCGTGCCCGTGACCAACACTCGGTCGCCGCCCGCGTGCGTGGCGTGTGCTGCTCACCCCCGCTCCGACCCCGAAGCGTCGCGCCGCCTCGCGAGCTGGCGAGCCCATGACGCTGCCGCTGCCACAGACCACGGACGGCAATCCGGCGCGCCCCTTCCGTCGGGGGCGCGCCAGCAGCGTCTCTACGGAAAAGAGCATCGACGCAAAGAATCTTGTTGACGCGTTTCAGAGCGACTCGCGCGCACACTGCGTCGATCGCCGAGGAGTTGGC
>JAKLKA010000288.1 GCA_023150915.1 Polyangiaceae bacterium | reverse complement strand
GCTCGAGGGGCGGACCGCCGGCGTGGGCCGGCGTGGCGCGAGCGCGCATCATCCGGTCTTCGAGGGTGTACGACGCAGAGAGCGCGCAGAACATCACCAGCCAGGGGACGACGACCGGAACGACCTCGCGCACGGCCCGAGTATGCCGGCCCGATGCGCGGTCGTGCTAGGGCTTCGGGGTGATGCCGTGGTGGAAACGCGCAGCGCTGCTTTCGCTGTGTTTCCTGGTGACGCTCAGCGTGGTGCCGCGTCAGCTGTTCGGTTTCGAGGCTCGGGCGCTGTACGCCGGCGAGCTGGCCGCGCAAGACGCGCTGGCCGAGAGTGTGGCCCGATGGGTGCTCGAGCAGAACGAGCCGGTGTTCTATCGCACCGGACAGGCCCGCTTCGACGGCCAGAGCGCCATCGCGATCTATCAGATGGCGGCGCTGGGGCTCGGTCAGATCGTGCTCGATCACCCCGAGCAGCGCGAGCGCTACTTGCCCGCGCTGCGCCGCGCGGCGGACCGGCTCGCCGACCCGCGCACGCTGAGCTACGCGGCCCAGGTCTACGGCGCTCACGGCGCCACGCGCATGCGCCCCGGGGAAGGTCACGCCTATCTCGGCTACGTGAACCTGGGCCTGTCGATGGTGCGCTCGATCGATCCGGCCACGCCGCACGCGGCCCTCAACGATCGCATCACCGAAGAGCTGGCCCGTCGGGTGCTCTCGGCGCCGACCGGCATGACCGAGACCTACCCCGGCGAGACGTGGCCGCCGGACGTGGCGGCGGTGGTCGGCTCGATCGGCCTGCACGCCCGGGCCACGGGGCGCGATCGCTCGGCCGAGCTCGAGGCCTGGGCCGAGCGCTTCGCGAAGTGCGCCGTGCATGCTTCGGGCTACCTGGTGCAGCGCACCCAGAGCGGGACGTGCCGGGCGCTCGACGCGCCGCGCGGCTCGGGCACGGCCGTGGGCGCCTATTTCCTGAGCTTTGCCCATCGCGGGCTGTCGGCTCGGCTGGTGGCCGCCCTGGAGACCACGGGGCAACGTTCGCTGTTCGGTTTCGCCGCGCTTCGGGAGTATCCCGACGGGTTTGCCGGCTCGGGGGACGTGAACGCGGGGCCGATCGTGGCCGGCGTGTCGGTGGGCGCCACGGGCTTCGGTATCGGCGCGGCCCGGGCGCACGGGCGACAAGAGCTGTTTCTGGGGCTGGCGCGCACCGCAGCGCTGTTCGGCGTGCCGGTGCGCCAGGACGGCCGGCGCGCGTACGCCATCGGTGGCGCGCTGGGCAACGCGCTGCTCTTGGCCATGCTCACGGCGAGGCCGGCGTGAAGCGCGTGGCGTGGGCGGTGGTCGTGGCCCTGGCGTTGGTTCTGCTCGACCAGCTCTTGGCCCGCACGCTCGCGGCCCGCGAGCCGCTGCAGGCCATCCTCACCGGTCGGATCTGGGTCGGGGGCCTGGCCGTGGCCAGCCTGGGCCTCAGGCTCTTGCTGGTGCTGTGCCTGCCGGCCTGGGTCTTGTCGCGGCTGGTCGAGACAGCATGGGCCCATCGCGGCGGTGACGGCGCCTAGGGAGCAGGCGCGATTCGGTGTATTGCGGGGGCATGGGTCTGTTCGACCGCTTCACCCGCAAGCCGACCGCCCCGCCGCCGCCCATGGGGCCGCTGGTTGCCCTGCCTGCCAGCGCCACCATCACCAGCTTCGACGTGACCGACGCGGTGGGCACGCTGACGGTCGATGCCGCCACCACGCTGCGCTTCGGGCGCTCGGCCTGCCACGACTTCGAGCCGGTGGTGGGGGCCAAGGTGATCGTGCGCGGCACCGAGCCCAGCCGCTTCGGGCTCCGCGCCACCCGGCTGGAGCTGGATCCGACGGACGCGGACTACGACGGGCGGCTGCGCGAGCGCGACGCAGAGGCCGGCATTCACCCCGAAGAGAAGCCGGACCAGGCCGCCGCGGCGGCGCGTGCCCTGGGCTGGCTCACGGTGCTCCTCGATCGCCCGGTGCCCCAGGGGCCCCAGGCCCAGCGCGTGTGGG
>JAKLKA010000287.1 GCA_023150915.1 Polyangiaceae bacterium | reverse complement strand
GAGCCCGTGCGGCGTGCACTCGAGCTCGACGGTGCCGATGGCGTTGGCGCGCCCTTCGGCCACGGCGGTGGCGCGGACCTTCATCCTGCGCGCCCATCGTACCCCCGAGCGCGGCGCCGGGCCGCTTCTCGGCCTGCTGTACCGATGATCAGCTTCAGAGCTTCGGGCCGTCGAGCAGCGCCCCGGGAAGCGCCGCCGGGGGGTGGAGCTCGCTCTTCAAGAAGCGTTCTTCGGTCAGGGCAATGGCCGCGCGCTTCTGCGCGTCGGCCGGGTGAGCCGCCAGCTCTTCCAGCATGGCCACCACCTGCACCAGCACCGCCGCTTGGTCGACCAACGCGCGGCCGAAGCGCTGATCGCCGTCGCCGGCGCCCAGCCGATCGAAGCCGCGGCCCAGGGCGGCCAGCCCCTGCTCGGCGCGCTCGACCAGCGGGCGGTCTTCCGGCGCCAGCGCCAGCTTCTTCAGCGAAGTGGCCAGCTCTTTCTGGAACGCCAGGTGAGCGCCGTATCGGGCCGAGTCGCGCAGCACCTGCTGCACCAGCACGTTGTGCGTGCCCTCCCAGCTCTCGAGCACCATCGAGTCGCGGTACAGCTGCACCAGGGGCGAGAACGTCTCGATCGTGCCGTTACCGCCGAAGATCTCGATGGCGCGCTGGGCCGAGGCGGTGTTGCGCACCGCCGTCCAGTACTTGTTCACGTTCACCGCCACGCGCCACGCCAGCCGCTCTTCGTCCGTGGCGCCAGAGACCAGCATGCGGTCGGCCTGCGCAGCGATCCTGAGGCAGCCCGAGATGGCGGCCAAGGCCTCGGCGCGGAGCTCGGCCAGCGCCTGCCCCACCAGCGGGAAGCTGGCAATGGCCTCGCCGAAGGCCCGGCGATGCTGGGCGAAGGTCGCGGCCTCGCGGTACGCCCCGGTGATGGCGCCCGAGCAGCACACCGCGTTGTACAAGCGTGAGGTGTTGAGCACGATCGAGACCACGTTCTTGAAGCCGCGGTCGAGCGGCCCGATGGGTTCGGCCCAGGCGCCGTCGAAATCGGCCTCGCCGCTGGCCATGGCCCGCGTGCCCAGCTTCTGCTTGAGGCGGCGCACCGTGAAGCGGTTGGTCGCGCCGCCCACGTTGCGCGGCGTGATGAACAGACCCAGCCCGCGCGTGCCCGCCGGCGCGCCCTCGGGGCGCGCGGTCATCAGGAACAGCTGCGCGTCGATCACGCTGCAGAACCACTTTTCCCCGTACAGCCGGTAGCCGCCGTCTTCGGCCCGGGCCACCACGGCGTTCAGCCCCACGTCGGAGCCGCCCTGCACCTCGGTCAAGAACTGCGAGGCGTGGATGCGCTTGTCGTAGTCGCGCTCGTACAGGCCGGGCAGGTACTTCTTCTTCTGCTCTTCGGTGCCCAGCTGCACAATGCTCTTGATCATCCCCGCGGTGCACGCCAGCGGGCACAGATGCCCCGACTCGCCCACCTGCGCGAACAAATAGAGCAGCGCCATCTGCAACGTCTCGTTGCCGGGCTTCGAGTAGTCGCTGAGCACTCCGGTCTGCCAGATCAGCCGGCCGGCGTCGTGATAGCTCGGGTGAAACACCACCTGCTCGTGGCGCACGCCGAGCCCGTCGAAGCGCTCGAGCCGTGGCAAGTTGGCGTCGTGGTTGGTCTGGACGGCCAAGTGCCGCAGGCGGGTCGCCACCGCCTCACCGGCCTGGCTCAGACGCACCCGCTCTTCCTGGTAGCGCGCCGCCCCGAGGCGCAGCTCGAGCACGCGGGACAGGTTGCCGTCCCAGGTGAAGTAGTTGGTGGGTTTGCTCGCTTCCCAGGCGAGCAGTGCGTCGCGGCCGCGCTCGATCTCCGTGGACATGCGGCGGGGTTAGCACCGCGCGGCGAGTGCGACTAGTGCTGCGTCCCAGAAGTCGCAATCCATCTCAGGCTGCGAGGACCCGGCCGGTGTAGGTCCACTCGAACGGCCGGGCGAGGTGTTCGTTCCAGTGCCAGGCGAATCGATAGATACCCGCCTCCAGGGCGCGCGCG
>JAKLKA010000132.1 GCA_023150915.1 Polyangiaceae bacterium | reverse complement strand
ACGAGTCTGACTCCGGTCAGCACTTCTCGGCGAAGGTCAGCATGTATTGGTACGGAAGCCCGTCGAACGACTTGCAGCGAGAGTACCCCGCGCCGACCATCTCGGTCTCGACCACGTCGGGCCCCAGCTTGTGATCGTCCGGCGGGCCGACGGGGAATTTGCCCTTCTTGAAGTCGACGATCACCACACGGCCACCGGCAGACAGCCGGGTGCGCACGCGCTTGAAGTACTCGGTGCGCTCACCGATGTGGTGATAGGTGTCGACCACCAGCACCACGTTCACCCCGGCCGGAAGCTTGGGGTCGGATGCGCTGCCCAAGATGGGCTCGACGTTGGCGGTGCCCTCGCGCTCGGCACGCTTCTTCATGTGCTCGATCAGGTTCGGCTCGATGTCGACGGCGAGCACCTTGCCCTGCGGCACCGCGCGCGCCAGCCGCGAGGCGAAATAGCCGGTGCCCGCCCCGAGATCGGCGACCACGTCACCGGGAGCGAGCGCCAGCTCTCTCACCACCTCGGCCGGCTTCTGCCAGGCGTCGCGCTTCGGATCGTCGAACACCTTCGACCACCGCTCGGCGTCGTCGAAGCGGTGGTGGGCGGTCGGCGACTGGTGGCCGTGGGCGTGGCCGGCGGCGTGAGCGTGACCGTCGGCCTGTTGGTGGCGTTCGTGGTGACCGCGATGCGGCGCGTTCGCGGAGGGCTGGGAACGTGCACCCTGCCCCGCCGGAAGCGGGGGCGCGGGGGGGCCGCAATGAAGGGCCGCCAGGGCCAGGACCAGGAGCGTGGCGCGGCGAAGCATGAGGCGTCGATAGCACGGGCAGTGGGTCAATGCCCGCGCTGCTTCTTGACCTCGGCGAGCTCGCGGCTGACATCGAGAAACCGCTCCGCGAGCGCCGTCACGAAGGTCCGCATCCACGAACGCTGGCCGCACTCTTGCTCGAGCGCGTCGAGCGTGATCTCCATCACCTCGACGTCGTCCAGCGCGACCACGCTGGCGGCACGCGGCTGGTCGGCGAAGATGCTGGTCTCGCCGAACGCCTCACCCGGGCCCATCACGCGCAGGGTCTGGCGCGCGCCGCCGGCCAGCGTGTACGCCTCGCAGCGACCGCTGTTGATGATGTAGGCCGCGTCTGGACTGTCGCCTTCGCGCACGATGACCGTCCCTGCCCTGAGCTCGAGCGTGCGAAACCAGCCGCCCCCCCGCAAGAACTCGGAGACCGCCGCCTTGAGCCCGTCGGCACTGGGGAAGCGCTGCGCAGGGTCCAGCGCCAGCGCTTTCATGGTGATGCGGCACAGCCCCGGTGGCAGCCGAAGCCCGACCGCCACCCGGTCCGGCGGCTCGATCTCGCCTCGCAGGCTCTTCTCGATGGCCTGCTCGGAGCTGTCGGCCGCGTGCGGCGCGCGGTTGGTCAAGATCCGATACAAGATGGCGCCCAGGCCAAAGACGTCGGTCCGCTCGTCGATCTCCGACAGCTTTCCTCGGGCTTGCTCGGGCGCCATGTAGGCGGGCGTACCGATCACCGCGCGCGAGCGCTCGGCCGGTGCCGCCCCGCGCCCGCCCAGCGCGCCACAGTCCACGCTGAGATCCGAAGGCCGGCAGCCGCCGGCGAGCCGCGCAATGCCCCAGTCCATCAAGTAGACCTGGCCGTGGCTCCCCACCATCACGTTGTCGGGCTTGAGGTCACGGTGGATCACCCCGCGACTGTGGGCAAAGGCCACGGCGTCGCACAGCTTCAAGAACACCTGGAGCAGCGCCTCGATGTGGGCGCCGGTCAGCTGCTCGGCGTGCGCCTGGGCAACCAGCTCTTTCAGCGTCTTGCCCTTGACCCACTTCATGCTGAAGCTGGTCACCGCGCCGGTGTCGTCCACGCCGATGTCGTGAACCGGAACGATGTTCGGGTGATCCAGCTGACCGGTGATCTGCGCCTCTTCCAGGAAGCGCGCAGCGGCGCCGGGGAGCATGCGGACCGAGTCGTGCAAGCGTTTCTCGGCGACGGTCCGCAAGATGGCGCGGTCGAACACGCGGTGCACGCTGCCCATGCCGCCACGGCCGATTTCGCCCTGCTCCACGAAGCGTTCCGAGGGCGCGATGGGCACCGTGGCCGAGCGCTGGGTCGAGGGCGTGGGCTCGCCGCCGTGAACGCGGACGCTCTCGGCGCCCTCTGGATCCAACGCCAAGGTGTCGGCGTCGGCGGCACACGCCGCGGTGCTCCCGGGGCCGAGCTTCCGCGTGGCCACGTCGTCGCTCACCGGACGACCCCCAGGTGGCGGTCGAGAAAGGCGTAGGTGTGTGCCCAACAGCGACGCGCGCTGGGGGTGAAGACCAGCGCATGGAATGCGTGCAGCTCGCCCGGGTAGTAGCGCGCCTCGCACTCGACACCCATCGCATCGAGCGCCTTCGCCAGCCGCTGCGTGTCGTCAATCAACGGGTCCGCGGTCCCGCACGGCGCGAAGAACGCCGGCAGCGGCCGGCCGGGCGCCGCGCCGCGCTCGAGCACCACCAGCGGATCGGCGAGCTCGAGGTGCTCGGGATCGTGCCGCGCCGGGTCCCCCAGGTAAGAGTCGCTGACCTCGCTCAAGCGATCGTGAATGAAACCACTCCTGGGGGGCCAGCGGCGTTTGAAGCGCTGGACGTCGCTGACGTGGTAGATGCCGCAGGCAGCGACCACGGCCTTCGGCGTGACGCCGCGGTCGAACACCCGGGCTGCCCACGGCTCGGGGCGCCGATAGCTGGTGATCAGCGCCAGCGATGTGACCAGGTTGGCCCCGGCGCTCTCGCCGGCGAAGGCCAGCCGATCGAGGTCGCCGCCGTACCGCTCGGCATTTCCCAGCACCCACTCGAGCGCCGCCGAGACATCCTCGACGGCTGCCGGAAACGGGTGCTTCGGCGCCAGCCGGTAGCTCACGTTGAACACCAGGTACCCACGCCGGGCGAAGGCCAGCCCCATCACCCAATGCGTGTCTTTGCTCAAGATGCGAAACCCGCCGCCGTGAACGTAGAGCACGACCGGCACGCGATCGAGCTCTCCGCGGGTCAGGCCCCGAGGGCGGTAGATGTCGAGCCGGTGTTCCGAGAGGCCGCTGTCGCCGTAGGCGACGTCGCGGATCACTTCCACGTCGTGCCGCTCGGGACGGGCCTGGGGGTGCATGCGCCCCAGGCGCGAGAGCCCGCGGAAGAAGTTGTCGACCAACAGCGAGCCGGCGTGGCGACGGAGGCGACGATGAAGCGGCACGGCCGGGAGTGTGCAACAGCGAGAGCGCGCGATCCAGCGCGGTCAGCTCTCGGCGACCCGCGACCACACCGCACTCTGGTCGCCGGCGTAGCAGACCTCCCCCTGATGAACGAAGCGGAAGTCGTAGCGCACGAAGTGCCGCGACCGGCCGCGTCGGATCTTGGTGGCGGTGCAGCTGCACTCGATGGGGGCGCCGGGCGGCACCAGCTTGCGGAACGTGGCGCCGTGAATGTGCGTGCCGTAGCCGATCCAGCCTTCGCGGTGCCGAAGGCCGAGCAGATAGTAAGCGTGAACGAAGCCCAGCATCCCGGTGGCGTGGATCATCGCGGCGCCGGCCACGTGGCGCGGGTGGCGATCGGGGTGGGCCCGTTGGTCCACCATGAACGGGATGGGCCGGTCGGTGGGCATGCGGCACACCACGCGGCTGTGCTCGGGGTCCACGGCCAAGAGCTCGTCGAACAAGAGCACCGACGGGTCGTAGGGCAGGTCGGCCAGGAACTCGGGTTCGAAGGCCATCTCACTGCCCCGCGACGTGAACCACCAACCGCCGCTGATGGGGCCGGCTGCGGTGCTCCCACAGATACAGGGCCTGCCAGGTGCCCAGGGCCAGGCGCCCTCCGGCGACGGGGATGGTCTCGGAGGTCTTGGTGACCGCAGCGCGGGCGTGGGCCGGCATGTCGTCGGCGCCCTCGGCGTCGTGCCGCCACCGGCGCGACTCGGGCGCAAGCTCGCCGATCCACTCGCCAAGATCGGTGAGCACGTCGCGATCGGCGTTCTCCTGGATCACCAAGCTGGCCGAGGTGTGCTGGACGAAGACCGTGCACAGCCCGGTGGCGACCTTGCTCTTGTCGACCGCCGCTTGCACCGCCCGGGTCACGTCGAACAGACCACGGCCGGTGCTCCGAACCTCGATCGTCTCCTGATGTACCGCCACGGGCGGGTCGTATGCGATGATGGGTGACCGGGCAAGCCCGGACTCATGGCCAGCCTGAACGAGAAAGCCGAGGCGCTGGTGCGCCGCGCCGAGCAGGCGATGGTGGACTTCATGGACCAAGGGCCGGCTCGCCGCGGCCTCTACTCGCTGTGGAAAGGGATGGCGCGCCACAACGCCGGCCGCGTGGCCAGCGCCATGGCGTTCAACCTGTTTCTGGCGGCGATCCCCATGCTCGCGCTGGCCGGCTGGCTCGCAGCGCACCTCTTGGGGCAGAGCCGCGACGCGCTCGACGTGATGTCGCTGTACATGAACCTGACCCCGCTCGAGGTTCACGAGATCGTGCAGCGGAACTTCAAGCGCTTCTCGGGCGGCGCGGTCGCGCCCTTCGCCGTGGTCGGCTCGCTGTGGCTGGCCTCGAACGCATTCCACATGCTGATGAGCGTGTTCGAGCGCGCGGTGCGCGCCCGGCGCCGGGTCTGGTGGAAGAAGCGCCTGATCTCGCTGGCTTGCGTGCTGGTCGCGAACCTGATCTTCGCGGCCACCACCGTGCTGGCGGTGGCCGTGGCAGGCGGGCCATCGAAGCTGATGGGATTCATCCGCAGCGGCGACCAGCTGGTGGGCCCTCTCGAGCGGGTGGTCAGCATCGTGGTGGCGTTGCTCGGGGCCACGGCCGCCCTGGCCCTGTTCTTCCGCGTGGCCGTGCATCGTCCTGGTCTGAATCGGCGTATCTGGCCCGGAGCGCTGGTCACCGTGGCGATCGGCGGGCTGGCCTCGAGCGCTTTCGGTTACTACGCACGCAGCATCCAGAGCTTCGCGGTCTTCTACGGCAGCCTGGCGGCGGTGGCGATCGCGCTGGCCTGGCTTTGGATCTGGTGCGCAGCGCTGCTGCTCGGCGCCGAGCTCAACGCCCAGCTCGAGGGCGGCGATCGCGTGGCACCGCCCAGCACGGTGCGGATGGCGATGCGGCCGAAGCGCATCACCCAGGTGTGACGCCCGCGCGCCGTGCGGTGCCTTCAGCCGCCGTCGCCGTACCCGCCCAGACCGCACACGCCGAAGCCTTCGGGCAGCCCGGCGACCACCAAGCACTTGCCCGTGCCGCAGTCCGGCGTCGCGGCGGTGGTGGAGCACAGCTTGAAGCAGGTGCTGGTGGTCTTCGAGCAGACGAAGCCGGCGGCGCAGGGGCACTGGTCACCGCCGCGACCGTTCCCCGGGGGCACGCAACTGGTGGTGCCGTCGTCTTTGACCACGGCGCACGCGGTGCCCGCCTTGCACTTGCACTGCTTGTTGGTCGGACACGGATAGGGCTCGTCGAGGCTGCAGTCGTCGGCGGGCACGCACACCGGAACGGAGATCGCGGTCTTCCCGCCGGCCCCTTCGAGCGAACGCTCGGCACAGAACGCCGAGGCGCCGCACAGCGTCGACGCCTCGCAGCAATACGCGCGACAGACACCGGTCGAGCCTTCGGTCACGCAGGCCAGACCTGGCGCGCAGTCCGCCGCGGCCGCACAGGGTGCGCCGCTCTGGCCCTTGCCCGCGGGCTGGCAAGCGCTCACCGGCTTTCCCGACTCGAGGGTCACGCCGCAGCCCAGCGTGGCCGGAGCTGCCGGCGCCGCATCGGCGTCCGCGGCGGGGCCCGCGTCCATGCCGGCCGAGGCATCGGGCGACACGCACTCGGCCGGGTTCGGGTCGTCGGGCAGACAGCCGGTGCCACACAGCGCGCTGGTGGTCGGCGGTTGCGCGTCGGTCGCAGCGTCGGGCGTGGGCACGTCGGCCACGATCTGATCGCGCCCGGCGTCTTCGGGATTGCACGCGGGGCCGATGCACCCGCCCCCGGCGCCGCCCGCCTCTTGAGCGTCGACCGCGGAACAGCTGGTCCCCGCCAGCGCGGCGAGCGCGCCGAACAGGGCGACCAGAAGCAAGGACTTGGGGAAGGGGCCCATCAGGGGAAGCCGAAAGAAATGTAGCAGGGCTCGAGGGAGCACGCCGCGCGCCAGGCCGCGAAAAACGCCAGCGGACGGCCGCGCCCCTTTCCCTACCCCCTGACAGCGCTGTCAGGGGGGGACGGGGAACGCGCTCACTTCAGCGAGACGTTCCGCACCACGAAGTTGTTGGCCTTGTCGTAGACGCGCACGCTGAGCAACGCGGGCCCCGCCGGCGCAAAGCTCGAGACGTCGGCCTCGAACTCTTCGCTCTGCTCGTCGAAGATGCCGTCCTTCGGCTCGAAGGGGTACCAGTCGTCCGAGCCGGCGACGCTGACCTCGATGCGCTGGATGGGCCCCACGCCGTCGATGGCGCGGCCTTGCACCTTCTTGCCGGCGATGGTCAGCCCTTCGACCCGCGGCGGGGTGTTGTCGACCAGCACGATGCCGCTCTCGAGCGAGTGCTTGCGGACGCGAGCCGGGGGGTTCGACAGCTCGTCGCTGGCGGTGACGCGGATCCGGTACTCGCCCTCGGGCAAGGTGGCCGTCTCCCACGAATAACTCTCGGACGTGAGCTTCTCACCCGGCTTGAGCAGCTCGTACCACGTGGTCGCACCCACCAGGCGGTACTGCACGCGGTAGCGGAGCTTGTCCTTGTCCGGGTTGTCGACCCGCCACGTCAGGTTGAGCTTGCTGCTGGCGCTGCCATCCACCGGGCCACCGGACTGGGGCACGCTGTCGCCGCTCGAGCTGGCCGACTTCGGGCCGGCATCTACGCCGGTGATCACCGCGCGCAGGTTGTCGGTGACGAAGGGCACGGTCAGCTCCGAGAGCACCGAGCTTGCATCCTTGTTCCAGCGGGCGCGCACCTGGAAGAAGCGCGCCGCCGGCGCGTCGACCGCACCGGGGGCAGCCATGCCCTTGCCCCACGCGCTCCAGGTGTCGTCGGGCTCTTTGGTGTTGCCGCTGCGGGTCGACAGCTCGAGCGTGCCGCTCGACACCCAGCTCATTCGACCCCACCGGGCGCGGATGCCCGCGTCGAGCACCTTGCTGGTCCAGACGCTGTCGGTGCCACCGACGCCGCGCACCGGGTGCAGCACGGCCGGATCGCTGGCCGCCACGAACTTGGTCTTGCCGCCGAGCGAGAGCGCGCCGATCTGCCGCTCTTCGGTGTCGGCCATCAACACCGAGTTGTGCGCGTCGTCCACGGTGTAGACCCGGCCTTCGACGCCGGTCCCCACGTACGGCTTGCCGTCGTCGCCGACGGTCAGGCTGGTGAAGTGCTCGTCTTTGTCGTCCAGCAGCACATCCGGGGTGCCGTCCGCCTCGAACTGCACCAGGGTGCCCTTGCCCCGGGTCTTGGGCGGCTTGGCCGTGGGGCCCGCCGCGTCCGGCCCCATGCGGCCCGAGCGCGTCGGCGCATAGGACCCCGACTGGATCTCGTTGGCGATGGCGTAGACCACCCCCTTGGGCGTGACGCTGATGGCGCGCACCTCGGTGCGGCCGAAGTCGTGCATCACGCTGCCCCGACCGGGCCCGGTGATCTTGTACAGCTTGGCCTTCTCGCTGGCCCCGGCGTACACCGTGCCATCGGGGGCCACCGCCACGCTCATCAGGTGCTGCTCGGCAGCGTCGAAGTACACCTGCGCGGTGCCGTTCTGATCCACGCGGTACAGCTTGCCCTCGGGCCCGGTGGCCGCGAACACGCTGTTCGACTTCTTGTCGAAGGCCACCGACCAGATGTGCTCGACACCCTTGATGCTGACCAGGTCGGTGACCTTGCCGCGATCGAGCTTCATCACCTTGCCGTCGGGCATGGTGCCCATCACCACCGTGCCGCCCCAGGCCTCGACCAGCGAGGTGATGACCAGCGCTTTGGTCTCGGCCACGACGCTGACCTTGCCGTCTTTCAGGCGCAGCAGCTTGCCTTCGTTGCCGGTGCCCAGCAGCACGGCGCCGTCTTTCTCGGGCAGCGCGGCCCAGATGGCCGACGCCTCGTTCACGGCGCTGGCGCCCAGCGACAGACCGGCGCGGACCTTGCCGCTCGCGTCGACCGCCACGCCTTTCAGATCCCCACCCTTGAAGTCCTCGCCCTTGTCGAGCTGGAAGGTGCGGGTACCCACCGCCTGAGCGTCAGGCGCCCCGAGCAGCGCGCCGAAGCCGACCGAGAGCATGGCCAGGCGAAGCAAGGTGTTCTTTGAAGAAGGAGTCCTGAGAGAAGCCACGATCGAGCCTTTACCTTCCATCGTTTCGAGGTCTTTGTCGGGAGAGTCAGCGCAAGATGGGTTTGACGACGACGTCGAGCTGGTCTTGGCCGACCATGAATTCGCCGAGGGGGATCACCGTGCGGGTGGTGGCACGGAACGAGTCCGGCGCCACGGAGGCGGTGGTGGGCCGGATGGCGTCCATCGCCCCCGGCGGCAGGTGCTTGGCGACGCGGCCCTTGTAGGACACGGCGCCATCTTGGTCTTGGTAGGCCACCACGATGCTCTTCACGGGGAAGAGCGGGTTCTGCAGGTTGGCCACCAACTCGGACACGTTCTCGGGATCGGCCAGCTCGCGGCGCTCGAGGTATCCGGGGCCAATGCTGAGCGACACGGTGCGCCCGCCCAGGTGCTTGGGCAGCGGCACGCTGACGATCTTGGTGATGGTCTTGCCGGTGTACGGCACCAGCGTCAGCCGGATGCGCGCGCTCTCGCCGGCGTCCACCTCGGGATCGAGCAACTCGGCGCCGCGCAGGCGCAGGATCTCGCGGGCGTACTTGAGCTCGATCTCCATCTCGGCGCTCTCGAGGATGACCGGCTCCCAGGCGTTGTTGAGCAAGCTGCCCACGGCGCGCGACAGGTTCGAGCGGATGAACTCGTTCGGGTCGGGGGTGCCGCCAATGCTCACGCCAAAGTCCTCGAGCACGATCGTGCCGTGGCCCTTGACCTTCAACTTGCTCTTGGCCGTCCAGCTGACGTCTTGCTTCTCGTTGGCGGTGGCCTGCAGCGCGCTGCCCAGGGCAATGGCCAGGAAGGCCGGGGTCATGAACTTCTCGTGGGCGACCTCGAAGCTCCAGCTCTGGTCGGGGGCGCCGGGCACGCCCTTGATCTTCATCTTCACCGGAATGACCGGGGCCTTGGCCGAGTGCGACACCACGATGCTGGCCTGGCGGTCGGCGACCAGCGCCCCCACCGGGCGGACCGGCATGCCGATCTTGAACGAGCGCATGTCGCTGGCCAAAAACCACAGCACCCGCCCCACGGCGGTGGGCAGGGCGGTGACCCCCGACTCCATCATGGGGTGACCGAACGCCACCAGCTTGTCGCCCTCGACGCGGGTCACGGTGCCCAGGCCCTGGGCGCTCATCTCGCCGCGGATCAGCTGCACGCCGATGGCGCCGCCGTCTTCGTAGCGCGTGGGTGCGTCTTTCTCGACGTCCCCCGAGCCCCCCGCCTGCAGCGGCTCGAGCCCCAGGGGCGACAGCAGCTCTTTCGCGAGCTCGACGGCGCCCGCCGTCATGCCGCCAATCATCAGCGGCGTGGACACCGGGGTCGCCGTGCCCGAGCCGCCCATGCTTTTCTGCTGGCGCTTGGCCAGCTGCTTGGCGTGCGCCCCCACGTCGTACCCCGAGAGGTCCCCGGCGAAGCGGTTCTGAGAAGACGAGCGCGCAGCGTGCTTCGGCTTCTTGTCGGCCGCGCGCGGCAGGGCCGAGAGCGGCCAACCGTCGATGCTCTTGGGCAGCGGGCGCTCCATCTCGTCGATCATGTTGCGGATCGGCGTGACGCCGGCCACCGGCTCTTTGCCGAACGTCCAGCCGTAGGCATAGGCGCCGATCATCTTGCCGTTGATGTAGATCGGGCTGCCGCTCATGCCGGCCACGACCTTCACGATCTCGAGCCGCGGATGCTTGGTCTTGACCAAGATCAGCTCTTGCCGGGGTCGGAAGTTCTTGAGCACGTCGATCACCTCGACGTCGAACTTCTCGGGCTTGGTGCCCTCGAACACGGTGAGGCCGTAGCCCTTCATGCCCGGCTTGATGTCCTTCACGGGCATCACGTCGGCGCGGGTGGCGGTGCCCTCGGCCTGGGCACTCTGGAGCAAGGGCAAGGGGGCCAGCAGCCCGAGCGCGGCCGTCGCAGCGAGTAAGGTGGTGAAACGCACGGTGGCGCAGTCTAGCAGGGGTCCGGCCGGTGGTTTCGAAAAGACGCGGCCCCCCCAAACCCCTCGAAACCCGCGGCGTCCAGCCTGGGCTGCGCGGACCGAGTGGGCGGGCGGGACTTGTGAGTATGCTGGCGCGCGTGGACAGAGTGGTCCTCGGCGCGCTCGTCATCTCCTTCGCCAGCTGGGTGACGGCCCACGTCGCGCTTTCCTTCGGGCTCACGCTGGCGCACCCGCGCTGGCGGGGGCCGGTGGCGTTCGTGGTGCCCCCGCTCGCCCCCTACTGGGGGATGGAGGCGGGCATGAAGCGACGCGCCGGGCTCTGGGTCACGGCGCTGGTGGTGTATGCGCTGGCAAGGATCGTGGCGGGGCTGTGATGGAGGGCGTCGTCGCCGAGTTCATCGCGTTCGTGCGCCAGCGCGCCATGCCCGAACCGTTCGTGGTGGCGTTCGAGCAGATCGCGCGCCAGTTCTTGGCGGCCTTCCCCCAGGTGCCCCCCGAGCACTTCGGCCCGGAAGAGGTGGAGGCCTTCTTGAAGCGCGCGGCCGAGCGGGGCGCCAGCGAGCAACAGCTGAAGAACGCGCGCACCGCCACCGAAGCGCTGGTCTGGTACCTGAAGCACCGCAGCCGCCCGTCGCTGCAGCCGCCGCCCGCGAGCACCGCCACGCGCGCCGAAGAACGCGTCTCCTTCATCCGCGACGTCGAGGTCACCGATCTGGGAGCCTGCCGCAGCTCGGATCTCAGCTCACGCGGCATCTTCATCGAGACGTTGGCGTCGCTCAACGTGGGCAACGAGCTCGAGCTCCGCTTCCGCCTGGAGCACGATGACCCACCGATCTCGGTGCGCGCCCGCGTGGTCTATGCCCACCCGATGGGGGCCGGGCTCGCGTTCCGCGAGGTGCCCCCCGACGTGCAGCAGCGCATCGAACGCTACCTGGCGATGACCCGCGGCGTGGGATGAGCCTTGCCTCCGGCGGCCGGCAAGGCCATAGCGCCGCGCATGTCCAAGTGGGTGCTCTCGGGTGGGGTCGTGCTGGTGGCCAGCTTGGTTTGTGGCTCTGCGCTCGCGCAAGCCACGCCGCCGAAGCCCAAGAGCTTCGAGTCTTCCGCCGGGCTGAAGCTCTTGGCGGGCGGTAACGTCTGGTCCACGCCCGGCGACGTGCAGCCCCCGGGCTACGACGGCCTGGGCTTCTCGGACAGCGGCGGCGGCTTCGGCTGGGGTGGCGCGGCGTACTACGAAGCGCGCTTCGTGGGCCACCTGGGGCTCGAGGTGGACCTGGGCTACGACAGCTCGGTGCTCCAGCGCGAGGTGACCTACAACGCGACCGTCAAGGTGCAAGAGAAGGTCACCATGAGCGGGCTCCGCACCGGGCTCTTGGTCAAGGGGATCTTGCCGACGCCCTTCGGGCGGCTGTGGCTCGGCCTGGGGCCCGAGCTGGTCACGGGCAGCAACGTCAGCGCCAAGAACGAGATCACGCGCAACAAGCAGTACGTCTCGAACCCGGAGCAGGTCGAGGGACTGATCAGCGCCAAGAGCAAGAGCTCGACCATGCTGACCCTGGCCTTCGGAATGGCCATCCACCTGGGCGAGAACCTGGAGATCCCGGTGGACCTTCGCGCTGCCAAGAACCTGTCACAGGAGAGCGACTGGAACGACCGCGTCAAGGTGAACGCCGCCACCAACGAGTACGAGGTCACGGCCCAGAGCTCGTGGGACTTCCGCCTGGCGACGGGGCTCGGGTATCGGTTCTGATCCGAGGCAGGCTCACCGATAGACGTAGGCCACGCTCCGATAGCGCTCGAGCAGGGTGGGCGCCGCGGCGCCGACCTCGAGCTCGAGCGCGAGCCCGTGCTCGAAGTCGACCACGTCGTTCTGCACGTGCCAGCGGCAGCCCGAGACGCGACCCAGCGCGCCCTGGGACGAGATCCCCCAGGCGGCCGCGAACGGTGACGCAAAAGCACCACCGAGGAAGTAGAAGGCCGAGTCCAGGTAGTCTTCGGTGCCGGTGCCGTCGGAGCGCTGGCCGTCGAGCGTGAACCGCTCGTCGCCCTCCAGAAAGTTGAACGGGTCGGTGAAGGTCGCATCGGTGCGACCCGCGAGCAGCAGGCAGACGCCGACCAACCGCCCCGGGCCCGAGACGTTCGCGATCGGGTGGCTCGGGACGGCGTCCTCGGTCTCGCTCTGCACGATGTGCAGCCGCCGCCCTCCCCCGGCCGGGGCGCCGGGCACGCCGCGGAAAGCCAGCGTCAGCGTGACGCTCGCCGTGCCGCGGTTCTCCAGCGTCCAGACGCTGGCCTCTGCGAACGGGATGGGCAGGCGCAGCTCGAGCCCGGGGCCCAGCGCCAGCGTGCGGCCGGGGGCGGCGCCCGCGCTCGCGGCGAACACGTCGAGCAACGGCAGGTGCGCGGTCGAGACACCGTCGATCTCGAGCCGCAACCAGATCTGGGAAAGGTCGCCCTGCGAGTCCACCCGCACACTGCCCAGCGTGGCAGGGCCGTTCAGCGCCGCGACGATCTGGGTCTGATCGGGCGCCAGCACCACGGTCTTCGCCTCACCGAAGGGCGGCGGCACGTTCGTGCTGGTGGTGCTCGCGATGGCCGCGTCGCGAGCCGCGAGCCGCGAGCTGCCCGCCGCACGTGGCTCGTTCGACCGCAAGACCTCGGACTGGTGATAGTAGAGGTCGAACGGCCCGAGCCCGTCGAGCGCGACCACCAGCTTCGTGCCGAACACCACCGGGTAGCGCCACGCCATGCGGTCCACTGCCGCGAGCCCGAAGGGGGGCGCGAACATCTCGCCGGCCGAACCGTCCACCACGGCCGCCAGCGGCACCTGCACGCGCGGAGTCGGATCGTCGTCCACGTAGATGCGCAACATCTCGTCGTCGAGCGGGAAATGGGGCAACGAGAGCGCCGTCATCCAGAATCGGATCAGCTCGCCGGCGCCCTCGAAGCGCGACAGCACCACACCACGCACGTAGCGCTCGGGGCACTCGGGCAGGTCGAACACGTACGGGACGACCTGCTCGGCGGCGACCCGAGCGTCGGCGCTCTGGCACACGAAGTTGTTCATGTCGCGGTTGTCCGGCGCGACCGGCGTCAAGGTCGGCGGGCCCCCGCCCAGGCGCTGCCCGCTGGTCTGGCGCAAGCGCACCGCCGGGGCCGGCTCGGCCAGCCCCGCGAGCCCGGAGAAGCGCGCCAGCGCGGCCTCGTCCGCCAGCTCGTGGGGCACGATGGTTTCGTGCGGATCGACCGCCTGCGCCGACGCCGGCGCGTCGGGCGCCGAGCAGCCCGAGAGCAGACCGATGAGCGCGAGCGCCAGGCGGGACACGCGCCCGAGAGGGTACGCCCGAGACCGGAGGGCGTCGACCCGTGACCGTCGAACGTACGCCGAACGCGACGCCTCATTTCCGCCGCGGCAGCGTGACCAGGGTTCCCCAGGCGTCGCCGTGCGGAGCGCCGGGCCGCTGGCGACGAGCCAGGCAGCTGGGGCCCGGGCTTCGGCCCGCGAGCCGCCCATGCACACTTCGCTCGCCGCAACAACTGGCCGACCTGCCAGGTCACGCGCGACCGATGCGTTTCAAACCGATACACTTCACCGCGTGAGGGCGCGGGCGCGTCGCACCCTTGTGCGGGCGAGTTGATCTGGATCATGTCGCGCGACAGGTGACGATGATACCTGTCGCTCAGCGGGGCGAGCGGTCGGCTCCGCGGGGAGCAGTGGCGATGCACGTTTCGCGTACGGTTCGGGGTCTCCTTCTCTCCGCGTCGATCGCGAGCAGCGCGAGCGCGGCCGGCTCGTGGCCTGGCGAAGCGCTGGTGGCCAAGAACTCCATCTGGCTCGAAGCCGGCGGCGCGGCCACCGGCGACGTCGCAGTGATCGACGCCGCGCCCGGTGCGGTGCTGGCAGACTCGGCAGAGCTGGTGGTCGGTGCCGGGGCAACGCTCGACGGCAGCGCCCGCGCGAACCGCGTGCGGGTTCGGCTCGGGGGCACGGTCGACGGCGACGTGCTCACCAACGCGCTCACCAATCTGGGCTCGGTCACTGGATCGGTGATCACGCCGCTCGCGCTGCCGCTGCCGCTCTCGGTGCCAGAGCTGCCGGCCATCGCGCCGGGCACTTCCGACGTGACGCTGGCGCCCCGCCAAGACCTCACCCTCACGGCCGGCGCCCACCGCAACCTGACGCTGGGGCTCGGCACCCAGAACGATCCGACCGTGCTCACGCTGGCCGGCGGGGTGTACCACTTCGAGTCCGTGACGCTGGCTGCTTGGAGCGTGCTCCAGTGCGCGGCGCCCTGCGAGGTGCGCATCGCCGCGCGACTGCACACCGGCCTCGCCTCGACCGTCGGCCCGGCACCCGGCGCGGGCCTGGCGCCGGCGGACGTGCAAATTCACGTGGCGGGCATCAACGGGACCACGGGCGCGCTCGGCGCCGTGCCGAAGGCGGCGGCGTTCGGCCTGGCCAGCACGCTCGCCGCGCGCGTCCACGCGCCGAACGGCACGCTCTGGGTGCAAGCCGGCTCGGCGGTGACGGGCACGTTGGTCGCACGCGACCTGCAGCTCGGCCTCGGCGTGCTGGCCACGAAGGACGGCGGCACGGCCTGCCCGCCGTCGATCGACGACGGCAACGCCTGCACGGCGGACTCGTGCGATCCGAGCACCGGCGTCGTGACGCATGCGCCGCTCACGGGCACCAGCTGCAACGACGACAACGCGTGCACTCAGACCGACACGTGTCAGGCCGGAACCTGCACCGGCGCGAATCCCGTCACCTGCTCGCCCCTCGATCAGTGTCACGACGCAGGCACCTGCAACCCCGCCACCGGCGCCTGCACCCAGCCCGCAAAGCCCGACGGCGCCGCCTGCAACGACGACAACGCCTGCACCCAGACCGACACGTGTCAGGCCGGAGCCTGCACCGGCGCGAATCCCGTCACCTGCTCGCCCCTCGATCAGTGTCACGACGCAGGCACCTGCAACCCCGCCACCGGCGCCTGCACCCAGTCCGCAAAGCCCGACGGCGCTGCCTGCAACGACGACAACGCCTGCACCGCCGGCGAGTCGTGCAGCGCAGGCAGCTGTGGCGGCGGCGCTGCCGTGCCCATCGACGACGGCAACGCCTGCACCACGGACGCCTGTGATCCGCAGGCGGGCGTGTCGCACACGCCGCTGCCCGCGGGGTCTGCGTGCGACGACGCCGATCTGTGCAATGGAGGTGAGATCTGCGACGGCGCGGGCGTTTGCGAGCCCGGCACGCCGCCGAGCGTGGACGACGGCAACCCGTGCACCGCAGACGCGTGCGATCCGCAGGGCGGCGTGTCGCACACGCCCGTCGCGGCCGGCACGGCCTGCGCTGACGCCACCGTGTGCAACGGCAGCGAGCTGTGCGACGCGAGCGGCGCCTGCCAGGCCGGAACGCCGCTGGTGCTCGACGACGGAAACGCCTGCACCACCGACGCCTGCGATCCGCAGGGTGGCGTGTCGCACACCCCGATCCCGGGCTGCGATCCGATCCCGAGCGCGCCAGGGCCGCGCTTCGAGACGCGCGCGTCGCTGATTGGCCGCGTGGTACGGGCGAGCGGCGCTGCGGTCACGGGCTACACGCTGGCGGTGTACGACGCGCCGGCCACGGGCACGCCGCGCAGCGACGTGACGCTCTCGGTCGCCGCCGACGGCTCGTTCCGGGCGCGGCTGAGCACCTTCCCCGAGTCGGCGCCGCCGCGCACGCCCGCGCACAAGGTGCTGGTGCGCATCACCGGCACGGGGTTCGCGCCGCTCACCCGGGTCGCGTACCTGTACCCCGGCGACGCCGCGAACCTGGGCGAGATCGTCGCGCTCGATCTCGATCCCCAGGTGACGATGATCGGCCCGGGGGGCGGGGTGGCGACGGACTCGCAGGGCCTGGTCGAGCTCACGTTTCCGCCGGGTGCGGTGTCGACCACGGTGCCGGTCCAGATCACGCCGCTGAAGACTCGGAGAGAGTTCCCGACGCCGCTGCCGGACGCGACGGCGACGGGCTATGGCGTGTCGCTCTCGCCGCACAGCCTCGAGCTGACGGTTCCGGTCACGATCCGCTTCACGAACTACCGGAACATCCCCACCACGCTCAGCATCCCGCTCGGCACGGTGGACTACCAGACGGGCGGCTGGGACCACGTGGGCTTTGCCACCTGGGACGGGCAGCGGTTCGCGGGAACGATCACGCACTTCTCGAGCTACGACGCGAACCCGGGCTGGGCGGGCTGGCTCGCGTTCCGGCTATTGAACGGTCTCGACGCGCAGAAGTCCGGCGCCGCCGCCTGCGGAGCCAGCAGCCTGTCGTACGGCTCGGGGTCGGTGCGGCAGACCGTGCGGCTCCCCGGGACGAGCCGCCGCGGCGAGGAGGTAGCGCTCACCTTGCACTACGACAGCGGCCTCGCGGGCTCCCGCCCCGTCGGCGCTCCGCCGTCCGCCCCGTTCGAGGCGGCGGGTGGCCTGGGCATCGCGATCCCGATGGCGGGCCCCAAGCTCGAGACGGCCTGTGTCTCCGCGGGCTCGTCCGCGCCCGCGGGCTTCTGCGCCAGCGGCGGCGCGTGCGTGATGGGCATGTCGCCGATGGTGGATCTGAGCTGGTCGAAGTACATGGCAGGCCAGCTCGCCGAAAAGAACAAGCAAGCCAGCCAGGAAGTCGGCGGTGTCGGCACGGGCTCGTACATCAACCTGCCCCCGGCCTCGAATGGCAAGCTGCCTCAGCCGGGCTACATGGTGTCGGACTTCGTCGCGCTGTTCGCGGGGACGACCGGCGGCGGCGGCACCTGCACCGGCAACGGCGGCGGGTTCGCGACCGGCTCGTCGACCGGCAGCGCAGAGGTGACCAGCCTCGAGCCAGGCCCGCAGGTCCGCCATCGCAGCTACGAGCTCGCCTACCACCGGCGGACCTCCGCGCTGGGCGCCGGCTGGGGGCTCGAGCAGGCGCGCGAGGCGTTCCTGACGCCCGCGTCCGATCAGCTCGACATCGTCCACGGCAACGGCCAGCGCGAGACCTTCCGCGCGCGACCCGAGGTGCAGGTGTTCTCGACGGCGCTGCCCTACGGCGGCAAGGCGATGGCGCGCGATCGGGTCACGGGCGAGCTGTTCTTCGCCGTGGGCAGCTCGCTTCAGCGCCTGAACGCCGACGGAACCGTCAGCGCGGTGTTCTCATCACTGGCGTTCCCGGGCTTCCCTGCATCGATGGCGGTGGCGCGCGTCGCAGGTCAGCGCCACTTCGCGGTGGCCTGCGATGGCGGGCTCGCCGTGGTGGGCCCGACGGGCACGGTCACGACCTTGATGGCGCGCAGCGGGCCGTTCGTGCCGAGCCCCCGGGTCGCGGCGATTGGCTCGGTGCTCTACTACACCGACGCCCTCGGCAGCGTGATCCACCGGTTCGACCTGGCGGACGCGACGCCCACCGACGACCCGATCGGCGATCCGAACGGCCAGCTCAGCCTGGACCCCAAAGCCCTCGCGGGCGGGGTGGCGTTCGATCGGCCCGAAGGGCTGGCGATCGGTGCAGGCGCGGAGCTGTACGTGGCGTGCCCGCAGCGCCACACGGTCTACGCCATTGCCCCCGATCCCGCGACGGGGCTGCCGAGCGCCGCGAGCACGGTCAAGCGGGTGATGGGCACGGGCGCGGGCGCGATGGTCGCGCCGCTGGGCGTGAGCACGCCGGGCCCGCTGTTCGCCATGAACCAGCCCTTCATGCTCGACGTCGACGACGACGGCTTCCTGTACGCCGTCACCACCTACGGCGTGGCCCAGTACGATCCGCTGGCCCAGAGCGCGCGCTGGTTCGCGCAGAGCTTCGACAGCAGCCTGGCCGTGTCGTTCTCGGCCAACCGCTCGTTCGTCGCCCGTGGCTCGCGCGAGCTGGTGTTCTTCGACAACCTCGGCTCTCGCGCCTTCGAGCTCACCGACGCCGGGTTGGTCTCCGAATTCGAGCCCACCCGCCGCGCGACCCTGGGCGCGACCTCGTTCACCATCACCGACACCGGCGCCGACGCGGTCGAGACCTACGCCTTCGACGACGCCGCGCGGGCCACCGGCCGCCTCACCGAAGTCCGCAAGCGCAGCGGCGAGCTGGTCTACGCGCTGGGCTGGAACGCGGGCACGAACCAGCTCGCCTTCCTCGAGGACGCGACGGGCGGCAAGCACCAGCTCACCTACGACGCCCAGGGCAAGCTCCAGCGCATCACCGACCCCACCGGCCGGCAGATCCAGCTCTCGGTGAACGCCAATGGCGATCTGACCTCGATCACGCTGCCCAGCGGTGAGATCCACGGCTTCGACTACGAGCAGCACCGGATGGTGCACAAGCGCGACCCGCGCGGGCAAGAGTCGACCTATTCCTATCGCGCCGACGGCACGGTGGACACGGCCACGCGCCCGGGCGGGGGCAACCTGACGATGGTGGCGGCGATCGCCAAGGCCGACGAGTGGGACGCGAGCGGCCGCCCCATCTATCGCGCGACCTTCACCGACGATCGTGGCGTGGCCCACCAGGTGACACTCAACGCCGCGGGCCGCATCGAGCGCGACGTGTACACGGCGGACGGCCAAGCGTACGACGTCCAGAACGTCTATCAGGCAAGGTTGAACACTCGCCCGGGGTCTTCCGACTACGGGCTAACGCGCTCCAACGACGTGTTCGCGGTCAGTCATACCACGGTCAACGGCCTCACCGTCACCCCCATCACCAGCCACGACACTTTCGGCCGCCCAAGGCGTCGCGACATCCCTCTCAACTCGCTGACTTCCGGTCAAACACTCGGCGAGACGGCTGGCTCGTTTTGGGAGTTCACCTGGGGCTCGGATCAGCGGCTGAGCGAGATTAGGCCCACTGGGACCAACATCTTCTACCCCATCGAGCGTGACGCCAGCGGGCGCCTGCAGCGCATCCACGACGAGCAAATCAACAGCTTCGGCCCCACCGGCCGCCAGCAACTGTTCACCTGGCGCCCCGACGGCCAACCGCAGACCATTACCGAGCACGGCGTCACCACGACGTTCGCCTACGACCCAAGCACCGCCAACCTGACGGGCACCAGCGACACCCTCGGGC
>JAKLKA010000286.1 GCA_023150915.1 Polyangiaceae bacterium | reverse complement strand
TTGCAACAACCTTTACGCCCGCCAGGTCGCCATCTTCTGCCTCCACCGAAGCCGCCCGCGCGACTGGACCTCCTGAAGCCTGCAGCCTGAAGTCTGTAGCCTCGGCTTTCGCCCGAAAGGGCGAAAGCCGAGTCAGAGCAGGTTCAAGAAGCCCTTCGCGCGCTGCGAAGCGGCTTCCACGATGCCCCGCGCTTCCTGGGTCGGAATGCGAAGCTTCTCGCACAGATCTTCCAGCAGCTTCTTCTCTTTTTCGTGCTGCTCGCCGTCGATGTAGGTGAGCAGCACGGCGTGCTGCAAGAGCACCCGGCGATCGTCGTGGCTCAGATCGGTGAGCGGAACGTCGTCGATCGACTTCGGCGTCTTCGCGTACGAACGCAGCTCGGCCGCCTCACTCGGGCTGGCCTCGAACGCGTCGAGCAGTGCCTCGATGACTTCGAGCTCTTCGTCGGCGACACGGCCGTCGGCCCACGCCACGCTCACCAGGCCCTTGAGAATGGCCATGTTCTGATCGTGCATGGGGCGGAGGATTGCACGGGGCCCCCGGCGTCCGCAACGGGGCTTTTCGTCAGCGCAAAGCGACGGTGTAGCGCACCAGGCCGGGCGCATCCGGGCTGGGTGAAAGCGCTTCGGCGGCCACGGGAACCCGCATCCAGCGCGAGCGCCCGGGCAGCTCGACGGTCACCTCGGCGCTCTGGCCGCACTCGAGCCCCTCGAACACCGCATCGCTGCCCACGACGCGACTGGGGGCGACGACCGTGGCGTCTGCCGTGCTTCGAACGCGCGTGCGCGCGTGCTCGGGGATCTGTCGGACGGTCAGCTCGGCCGTGCACGGCGCGCTGGCCGGCGCGGCGGTCACCGGGTCCGACAGAACGGGCTGGCTGGCGCTCGCGGTCTCGGCCTGTCGAACCGGAATCGATCCGAGGCCGATGCCGGCGATCACCAGCGCGGCCGACGCGGCGCCCGCCACGACCCGCGCGTTCGACTCCTCGCGCGGGCGCGCCGCCGAGCCCGCACCCGGCCCGACCTCGGTGACGGCGACCGGGGGCGGCGTCTCGCTGAGCTCCACCAGCGGCGGGGGGGCGGTCTCGTCGACGCCGGCCAGCGCTTTCAGATCCGAGCAGAGCTCGCGCTCGGTCCGGACCGCCGCCACGCCAAAGCCCGAGAGCAGCTCGCTCACGTCACTCTTCCTCGGGGCGTAGCGGGGCGGGGCGTACTCGTGGCGCGCTGGACGCTCGGGGCGGTCTGCCAGGCGCGACAGCACGTCGCGCGGCGCGCTGGGCTCTGGCGCCGGCGACGGGGTCGCCAGCATCGGCGACGGGGTCGCCAGCATCGGCGACGGGGTCGCCAGCATCGGCGACGGGGTCGCCAGCATCGGCGACGGGGTCGCCGCGGCGTCGGCGTCCGCGTACACCAGCTCGTGATCCGCCACCGGAGGATCGTGGGTCTCGAGGCCTTCGATCGGGTCGCACAGGTCGGCGAATGCTGCCGACACCTCGGCCAGAGCGCGCTCGACCTCGGCGTCTTGCTCGTCCATCACGCTCGGCACGCGCTCGGTGGCGTCGTCACCCACCAGGACCAGCACACCGGGGGTCGGCTCCGAGCTTTCGAGAGGCGGCGAAAGCTCGAGGACCGGCAGCGCCGATCCGAGCAACGGCGTGCGCGAGCCCGCGCCGGCCTCGCGGACGGCGCTCGGCGCCACCAGCGGCGCGGGCACGGTCACCGGCTCGGGGGAAGTGCGCCGCACCTCGGGTACCGGCGCGCTCTCGGGCACCTCGAGATCGGGGACGTACGGCAGCGCGGGCCGCGGTGTCTCGGCGCGCAGCTCCTCGACGAACACCGGGATGGCGGTACAGAGCTCGTCGTCGTCGAGTGGCGCCGCAGCCGCGGGCCACTGCACGGGCATCACCGCGACCGACTCGGGGGTGAGCCAGCTCCGCTCCCCCTCGGCGACGGCCGGAGGCTCGCTTTGCCGCGAGAGCACCGCGCCCAGATCGATCTCGGCCACGACCGGCGCGGGCGTGGGCACGCGGGGCTC
>JAKLKA010000131.1 GCA_023150915.1 Polyangiaceae bacterium | reverse complement strand
CCGCAGCGGGCGGCGCGAGCGGCGCGGGCGGCCTGGCCCCGAGCGGAGGGGCCTCGGCCCAACCCGTTGCGGGCGACGACGACGTCGCCGGCGGCTGCGCGTGTCACCTGCCGCGTCGCGCGAGCAGCCACGCCGCGTGGCTGCTGGTCGCCGGCGCCTGGGCCTTCGCCCGCCGGCGCTCGCCGCGGCGCCGCGGCTGACGCTCAGTTCGCGGGCTTGTCCTGCTCCAAGATGTGGAACTCGACGCGCCGGTTGTTCGCGCGCCCCTCTTCGGTATCGTTGGTGTCGATCGGCTGCTTCTTGCCGAAGCCCTGGGACTTCAGGCGCTTCTTGTCGATGCCTCGGCTGGTGAGCCACTTCATCACCGATGCCGCACGGCGCTTGGACAGACCCAGATTGAACTGGTCGCCGCCCTTGTTGTCCGTGTGACCTTGGACCTCGACCTGCTTGATCTGCGCGTGCTCCTCCAGAACCTTCTTCACCGCTTCCAAGATGTAGTCGCTGGCTTTCAAGATCCGATCGCTGTTGTAGGCAAACTGCACCTGCTCGAGGATGCGGATCTGCCCCTTCTCGACCCGCGCCACCGGGCAGCCGTGCTTCTTGGGGTCGTCGTTGGCCGGGCCGGCCACGTCGGGACACGCATCGACCGGATCGAGGATGCCGTCGCCATCGGTATCTTTGGGCGCCGGGCAGCCATTGGTCTTGGGATCGTCGGTCTTCACACCGGGCTCGTCCGGACACGCGTCTTCCGGATCGATGATGGTGTCCTTGTCGCGGTCCGAAGGCGGCGGGCACCCGTTGGTCTTCGGATCGTCCGTGCGCACCCCGGGCACGTCCGGGCACGCATCCTCCGGATCGATGATGGTGTCCTTGTCGCGGTCCGAGGGCGGCGGGCACCCGTTGGTCTTCGGATCGTCCGTGCGCACCCCGGGCACGTCCGGGCACGCATCTTCCCGATCGTAGATCCCGTCTCCGTCGCGATCCGCCGGCGGCGGCGGAGCCTTCTTCTCCGGCGCGGGCTCGACCCATTCGACACCGGCCAGCATGCGGAGCTGGGGAGTGCCGAACGCGCGGGTCATGCCCGGGCCGACGCCGACGCCGACCTTGACCTGCTTGGCAGCCTGGAAGTGGCCGCCGAACACGACCTCGAAGGGCGAGGTGCGGCGTTTGAAGAACGCGTCGGCGTCTGTCACCACGGTCGACCCGAAGAACTCGGGACCCAGCGTGATCTTGCCGTCGAGCAGGCGCACGCCCGCTGCGCCCGCAAAGGCCACTTCGGTGCCCGTGGGGCTGCCGGCGAAGTCGTCGGAGTTGCCGCGCACGTTCACGCCGGCCCGGGCCGCATAGGTGAACATGCCGACGTCGCCGGCGGCCATCAGCTGGGGATGCACGCGCACGTTGCCGTCACCGGTGAATGCGTCGCGTGACCCCGTGGGCACATGCAGCCAGAGGCCCGCGGCCAGTGTGAACGGCTCACGATACTGGCCGAGCAATCGGACGTTCCCGCTGAGCCGCGCATCGCCCAGGGTCGTGGCATTCGACGACTCGAAGGTCTGGGTCGCCGTGCTGCCGCCGTCGCCCGACTGCCAGAGCGCAACCGGAAGGTCGAGGCCGACGCGGATCATGTCGCTCAGCACGATCGCCCCCCCGACGTGCCCGAACAGCTGGTTTTCGACGATGGTCGCGCGCTCGTCGCCGTCCAGATCGTAGATGACCAGCGGCTTGTGGCCGTAGTCGAGCACCAGGCCGGCAGCCCCGCGCAGGTGGCCGCGCAGGTCCAGCGACTCGTTCGCGAACCAATCGCTGCCGCGATCGGAAGGCTCGTAACGATTCAGCGCGAACCCTTCTGCCTTGGGCTGTGCCGACGCCACGGTGGCGGCGAAGGTCACGGTCGCGAACACACAAGAGCGCACGAAATTCTGGATCATTGGACCACCCACTGGCAACGAGGGATCAGAGCAGGAGAGAGAGGGGAGCCATCAGCGCTTGGCGCGACGACGCGCCACGGAAAGCCCGAGACCTACGAGTGCGAGCCCCAGGGCGCCGCCCGGCCCGCGCGACGACGGCACACTGCAATCGCAACCGCCGCCCTCGACGATCCCGTCCAGGCCTTTCTTGCCCCCGGTGCCGCTGCCGCCGGAACCGCCGCTGCCAGCGGTCCCCGCGGCGCCTGCCGAGCCGCCGCTCCCCGCGACGCCACCGCCGGTTCCACCGGTGCCGCTGCCGCCGGTTCCACCGGTGCCGCTGCCGCCGGTTCCACCGGTGCCGCTGCCGCCGGTGCCGCTGCCGCCCGTCCCGCCACCGCCGTCAGTACCACCACCGCCGTCCGGCTCCGGCCCGCAGCTGCCGACGCTGTTGCAGGTCCCGTTGCCGCACTTCACGCCTTGCTGCAGATTCGACAGCTCGCACTTCGTCGCCAGCGTCGAGCTGCAGGTCTGAAAGGTGCAGTTCTGCCCCTGCCGACCGTAGTTGCAGCGCATGTTCGCGTCGACCAGCTGACACGCTCCGCTGACGCACTGCCCTGCGCACTTGTCATGGACGTTCGTCGGGCGGCATGCCGTCCCGTCGGGGGCCGGGCCCGAGATGCACTGAGTGCCGGAGCACGACGCCGAGCAGAGCGTGTCGTCCCCGCACAACCGGCCGTTGAGGTTAGGCAGCCCGACCTGCGCAATCGGGAAGCACATCATCTTGCCGTCGGTGTCGATGTCGCACACGCCCTGGCACTCGGTCAGCGGCCCGCTATCGTCGGGATCGCAGGCGTTCTGGTAGGTCATCATCTGGCACTTGCCGACCACCAGGCCGGCCGAGCTTCGACCTTCCACGCTGGGCTGCTCGGGCGATTCCCCCGACGCGCACGCCGGGGCGACCACCGCTCCCACGATCCACAGAGACAACCATCGCATTGCGAAGCGTCTTTCGCTCATGACCCGACTCCTCAACCGAGCATCCTCGCCTCGGGCAGCGAGGATTGTCAATCCACGCCGGCCACGCATTCAGCGGGCGCAACGAATGCCAACGCTGAACAAGCGCTGGTCAGGCGTGGCGAAACTCCGCGCCGAGGCAAAAATCGTGGATGGGTTGCCGAAGAACGACCCGCCGCGCATCACGCGGGCGCTGCCGCTGGTCGCTACGCAATTGCTGCATGGCATCGGGTAGGGGTTGGCATAGGGGTCGAACGCCCACTCCCAGACGTTGCCCGCGAGCTCGTAGTTGCCGAAGCGGCCGACGCCTTTCGAGAGCGAACCGACCGGGAGCAAGTCGGTGATCGCACAACCCGCCGCGCCGTCCCCGAAGCACTGGCTGACCGCGTCGACGTAGTAGCTGGCGTACGTCGGGTCCACGGTGGTCTGAGTCGGCGGTGCCGACCAGGGATACACCCGCTGCTCGCTGCCGCCGGCGGCAGCGAGGTTCCACTCCGCCTCGGTGGGGAGTCGCGCGCCGTCCCAGATGCAGAAGGCAAAGGCGTCGTACCAGGTGACGCAGTTGATCGGGCGGGCGTCGTTCGAGCCCGGCTGATCGGTGAAGGTCGCGAAGCTCGCGTGGCACGCCAGGGCGCTCTTCAGCGCCGCAGTGCTCGCCGAGAGCTTGCTGTTCCAGCTCGCCTGCCACCCGGTCCCCGCAACGGACGGGTTCTGACCGGCGCCCGCCGCGGGCGCCGTGGCCGCGGTCCCCTGCCCTGCAGTCACGAACGCCCGAAAGCGTGCGACCGAGACCTCGTAACGATCGAGCCGGAAGTCCGCGACGGTCGCCGGAAAGCCCGCGTCCGTGTAAGTGACGGCGTCGTAGCCACGCAGGAAGGTGCCCCCGGCGATCGCGGTCGAAGAACAGCAGTAGCCCGACTGCGCGGGGCCGCACGCGCCGGTCAGCGCAGCGCAGCTGGCAGGCGTCGCGGGCTCGCACGCGCCGTCGTGACAGCTCGGTGTGACACCCCCGCAGGTGCCGGCACTCGTCCACTGGCCGCCCGCGTCGCACGCTTCGGGCTGGCCCGCGCTGCAGCGCTTTGCGCCCGGCACGCACACCCCGCTGCACGCCCCGCTCAGGCACACGAAGGGGCACCCGACGGCGCTCCCCCACTGGCCCACGCTGCTGCAGGTTTCCTGCGTGGACCCCACGCAGCGCGTGATTCCGGGCACGCACACCCCGCACTGCCCCGCACCGCTGCACACGCCGCCCGAGCCGCAGCTGACGCCGGCCCCGACCGGCGTGGAGCTGCACGCGCCCAGCGAGCTGCAGGTGGCCGTCAGGCATTCGTTCGAGGGCGCAGGGCAGTCGGCTGCGACCAGACACTGCGCGCACGTGAGCGCAGAGGGGTGGCACTTGCTTGGGCTGCAGTCCTGGAGAGTCTGATACCCCGTGCCGCCGGCGTTGCACTGCTCGAGCACGCTGCCGGTGCACTGCTTCTGCCCCGCAGAGCAGACGATTGCGACATCTGCCGCCGCGTCGGCGTCGACCGTCGCGTCCGCGTCGCCGCCACCGCTCGCGTCGGCGTCGCCGACCACGGTCACGTCTTCGGTGTCCGCGCCATCCGCGTTCGCCTCGAGCGCCGCATCCGCGTCGATGCTCGAGTCGCCGGCAGCACCCGCGAGCCCGCCGCTGCCCCCGCCGCCACCGACGCTGCCGCCGCCACCGACGCTGCCACCGCCACCGACGCTGCCACCGCCACCGACGCTGCCACCGCTGCCACCGCTGCCACCGCTGCCGCCGCCACCGACGCTGCCACCGCTGCCACCGCTGCCGCCGCCGCTGCCCCCGCCGCCACCGCCGCCGCCGCTGCCACTGCCCCCGGACCCGCCGTCGCCATCATCGGAGCAGGCCGCGGCCGACAGCGCGGTGAGCAGCAGCGGGGCGAGCCAATGCCAGACGCTCGCCTGCCGTGCTGCCACCCTCGACCTCAAGTGTTCTTCGAGCGGGAAACGGGATTCGAACCCGCGACCCCAAGCTTGGGAAGCTTGTGCTCTACCAGCTGAGCTATTCCCGCAAGTCTGGGCGGAGCATAGCCCCGTGCGGGCGATTCGCAAAGCCCGGAGGTGGCTTGACCCGAAGAATTGTCGTCGCTAATCGTCAGGGCGTGAAGACCGCCACGATTCGCTCCGCCTGTGAATGCCAGTCCTTGCTGCTCGCCGAGCTGGACGAACGCAAGCACGTCCGGCGCGGCTGGTCCGCCGACCCCGCCACGGGCAAGGCACGCGTGGCGCCCGCCCACAGCATTCATCCCGACCGCGAGCGCTTTCAGATCGGATGGGCCTGCCCGATGTGCGGGCGCAACACGCTCCGCGCGTTCGAGAGCAGCGGCCTCCGCTGGCAAGAGTCGGCCCCCGCCCCCGCGTGAGCTCAGGCGGCCGCGACGCGAAGCGAAGCGTTGCCGGCCAAGAGCCCGCTCAGCAGCTCGCGGGTGACGCGCGCCTTGTCCACGTGCCGGTCGCGCTGGCGAAGCCAGAGTGCCTGCTTCAAGGCGTCGGCGGCCTCGTCGCGACGGCCCGCACGGACACAGGCCACGGCGTAGATCGTCCACAGGCGGGCGTCGTCGAGCACGCGATGGCAGATCTCCTTCATCACCAGCATTGCGCGACGGTGTTCGCCGCGCCGACGGTGGCGTCGAGCGCGGGCCAGAAGATCGCCCTCGGCGGGTTGGCAAACGGTGTGACGGTGGTGGCGCATGGACCCTGCCGGCAAGCCTCGCGGGGCTCGCCCCCCTTTCCTGCCACACGCCTGCCACGAGCCGGGGCGAATGGAAAAGTTCTCGGCGCGTGCCGCCGAGCTCAGAGCGACGCCTGGTAAAGCGCGAGCAGGTCCGCTCGGGTGCAAGGCCGTGGGCTCGAGCGGTGGCAGGCATCTTCGAAGGCCTTGTCCGCCAGGCGCCCCAGCACGTCGGGCTCGACCGCCGCCGCCTCGAGGCCCTTGGGCAGGCCCAGTCGATCGGCAAACGCCCGGACGGCACGGGCGCCGCCGCCCTCTTCCGCCTCGCCGCCGAGCAAGAGCGAGACGTGCAGCACGCGCTCGAGGGCGGCCTGCTCGGTGAAGCGCAACACCGCCGGCAGGCACAGCGCGTTGGCCAGACCGTGGTGCATGCCCAGCTCACTGGACAGCGGGTGGGCCAGCGAATGGCAGGCGCCGAGGCCCTTCTGGAAGGCGACCGCACCCATCATTGCGGCCTTCATCATGCCGCCGCGGGCCTCCAGATCGTCGCCATTCTCGACGGCGGCCTGCAGGTGCTTGGCCACCAGGTCCACCCCAGCGATGGCGATCGCGTCGGCCATCGGGTGGTCACCTTGGGCAAGGTAAGCTTCCACGCAGTGCGTGAGCGCATCGAAGCCGGTCGCGGCGGTGATCGCGGCCGGCAGCTTGCGGGTCAGCTCGGGGTCGAGGATGGCGCACCGGGGCAAGAGCTGCGGCGCAAAGATCACCGTCTTTCGGCCGGTGGACTTCACGGTGAGCACGCCCGAGCGCCCGACCTCGCTCCCGGTGCCGCTGGTGGTCGGCAGAGCGATCACCGGGGGCACGTCGCGCGGAATGTGCACGCCGCCGTCGATCGAGTCGTCCAGCTCTTCCCACGGTCGCGCCGTCTTGGCGCGCACGGCGATCAGCTTGGCGCAGTCGAGCGGCGAGCCGCCTCCGACGGCGACCATCCCGTCGGCCCGGTGGGCGGCCCAGGCCTCGACGCCCAGCGCCACGTCGGCTTCGGTGGGGTTGGGCGTGACCCCCGAGAACACGGCTACCTCGAGCCCTGCGGCGACCAACGACTTTCGCACGGGGGCGATCAGACCGAGCCCCTCTACCGCGGCGTCGGTGACCAAGAGAACGCGGCTGATCCCCGCGAGCCGGGCCTCGGCGCCGGCCGACGCGGCCTGGCCCGGGCCGAACACGATACGAGTGGGAAAGCTCCAGACGGTCGACATCAGATCACCTCGAAATAACGCGCGAGCTCGAAGTCGGTGACTGCGCGCTCGAAACAGCGCACCTCGAAGTCTCGGGTGCGCACGTAGTGGTCCACGAACTCGGGCCCGAACAGCGCCCGCGCGGCCTTGCTCTTGGCGAGAAGCTGGTTCGCCTCGCCCAGCGACGTGGGGAGCCGCTCGGCGCCACCGCTGGCGTCGCCGCTGGACTCGGGCGGCAGCGGCAGCTGCTTCTCGATGCCCCAGAGCCCGGCGCCCAGACACGCGGCCATGGCCACGTAGGGGTTGATGTCCGCCGCGGTCTGCCGGTACTCGACGCGCTGTGCGCTGGGGCTGCCGAGATCGATCAGCCGGATGGCGCAGGTGCGGTTGTCCACGCCCCAGCTCGGGGTCAGCGGCGCCCACACCCCGGGGACGTAGCGCTTGTAGCTGTTGATGGTCGGAGAATACAGCGCGGTGAGCTCCCGCATCAGCGCCATCTGGCCGCCGATGTAGTGGCGCAGGGTGGCGGAGAGATTGCGTGAGGCCCGCGCGTCGAAGAAGACGTTCTTCCCGTCCTTCCACAGCGACTGGTGCAGGTGGCCGCTGGAACCCGGCAGCGCCGCATTCCACTTGGCCATGAAGGTGACGCTGAGCCCGTGGTGATGGGCGATCTGCTTGACGGCCGCCTTGAACAGCGCCGCCTTGTCCGCCGCTCGCAGCGCGTCGTCGTAGCGAATCGCGGCTTCGTACACGCCGGGGCCGGTCTCGGTGTGAAGCCCCTCGATCTCGATGTCGAACTCGGCGAGCCCGTCCATCAGATCGCGCATCAGCTCGGAGTCCTGTCCGGCGCGGACCCAGCTGTAGCCGAACATCCCCGGGTCGAGGGGGGTGAGCCCCCGGAAGCGTTTTTCGTGGAGCGTGTCGCGGGTCTCTTTGAACAGATAGAACTCGAACTCGGCGCCGAATTTGGCCGTGTAACCGAGCCGCTCGGCCCGCGCGATCACGCGCTTCAAGAGCGAACGCGGGCAGGCGGGGTGCGGCCCCCCGCGGGCGTCCCGGAAGTCGGCCAGCATGGCCACCACCCCGGGCTCCCAAGGGACCCGGCGCAGGGTGGTCGGATCGAGCTCGGCGTGGGCATCCGGATAGCCGGTGTGCCAGCCGGTGACCTTGGCGTTGTCGTAGAGCACGTCGGCGACGTCCCAGCCGAAGATCACGTCGCAGAAACCGAACCCCTTGGACAGCGCCGAGCGCAGCTTGTCGAGGGACACGTACTTGCCGCGCAGCACGCCGTCGAGATCGAAGCCGCCGATCTTGGCCCGGGTGATGCCTTGCCGCGTGAGCTGGGCGGTCAGATCGTCATCGCCCGTCTTCCGCTCGTTCGGCACGGTCGCACGCTTGCGAGGCTTCGCTTTGGCCATGGTCCGGTCGGGCAATACCGGAGGCCCGGGGGGGGAGCAATCGGCTAGCGCGCGAGCGCGTCGGTCACGGTGGTGACCAGGCGCTCGACCGGGTACGGCTTGCCCAGGTAGGCCACCACGCCCGGCTCAGCCAAGAGCGCTTGCGGCACGTCTTCCGCGCAGAACCCGCTGGTCAGAACGATGCGCGTGCCGCAACCCAGCTCGCGCACTCGGCGGATGACCTCGGCCGAGCTGGTTCCGTTCAGGTTCAGATCCAGGATCAGCACGTCGAAGCCGGGCTCTGCGACCGCCGCCGAGACGGCGCCGTCCCCATCGGCCACCGACTCGGCAAAGAAGCCGAATTGCCGCAAGAGCGCCGCGGTCAGATCCGCCAGCCGACGTTCGTCGTCGCACACGAGCACCCGGCCACGGCCGAGCGCTGCGTCCACGTTCGCAAGTCCCACTCGTTTACCCCTCGAGAAGTCAGCCTAGCGCAGGGCACCTGCCCTGCCAACCCTCACGAACGGCTGCTGGGGATCAGCCGCACCGCGATCCACACCACGCCGCCGAGCATGGCTAGGCCGGCGATCCACGTGGCGCGAACCGGACCCAGGCTGAAGACCTCGCCCGACGAAGCCGCGTACCACTGGTCACCCAGCGTCACGATGATGCTGAGAAGCACCAAAACCGCGCCCGGAACCACGCGCCGGACGATGCCGTGCTCCGCCGGCAGCGGCGGCAGCGGCGGCAGGGCCGCACCCGGCCCCGGATACATCGACGCGCCGGTCCCGGGCCGAATGCTGCCGATGGGCGAGGACGAGGCTGGGAGCGGGCGCATGCTCTGCGACGCGCTCGCGGGCGGGGGTAGGCTGCCCGTGGCGGCGGCGTGCGAGCCGCTCGCGGTGCGCGGCGCGCCGGTGGTCGCCGGCATGGCCGCCGAGCTGATCCGCCGTCGCGCATCGGCGTCGTGCGGCCCGCCCATCTCGGGCATCGGCCAGTTGGGACGGCTTCCGCCGGTGCCAGCGCGATCGGAGCCCACCTCGGTGACGGCGGGCCAGTGGGCGCCGCTGCCCAGACCCGGCGAGCGCAGCGAGGGGCGCTCGCCCTCGGGCAGATCGACCTCGAGCCCCAGGGTGCTCACCTGCGACGGCGAATCGTCGAAGTCCATCGCGCGGGCGTAGGCCGGCGGGCGCTCCGATTTCTTCGCCACCTTCGCGCGGTGCTGCGTGGCCGGCGCGGCGCCCTGCAAATCGGGGATGCTGCCGAGCTCGAGATCCGGAACGGCCGCCGGGCCACTCACCGGCGCCCCCGACTGGGGCACGGGGTCGGGCTGCGCATACAGCCCCGCGGCGGCCGCGGCCTGGGCGGGAATGCCGGTGAAGCTCACCTTGCGGGCGCCGCTGGCGATGCGCTGCCGCGGGCTGGTGGCGGCCTCGATGGTCTCCACGCGCGGCGCGACGCCGTCCGCGCGCGAATCGCGGGACGACATCGGCTCGCGCAGCTCTTGGCGCATGCCCAGCGCTTGCGTCAGCTCGCTCCAGAACGCGCCGGCGTCGGCGTGGCGCTCGCGCGGATCGAGGGCCAGCGCCTTGGCGAAGACGCGTTCCACCGCATCCGGCACCTCGAGCCCTTCGTTGCGAGGGGTCGGCCGCCGCTGAGGATCGAGCGTGGTGCCCATCATCCCGGCGTGATCGCCGTCGATGATGGTGCGACCCGCCATGACCTCGACGATGGTGAGCGCCAGACCCCAGACGTCCGTCCACGGCCCGGTTTGGCCGAAACGCTTGGGCACCCACTGCTCGGGCGCGCCATAGGCCGGCGTGAACGAGCTGAAGGCGCTTTCGGTCTGGCTGGCGCGGCCCGCCACCTGGCTGGCCATGCTCTTGGCCTTGCCGATGCCGAAATCCAGGATCTTGACCACCTCTTCACCGGCAACGTTGGCGACGAAGATGTTCTCGGGCTTCAGATCGCGGTGCACGATCGAGATCGGACCGGTGGGGCCCTGGAAGTTGTGGGCCTTCTCCAGTGCCCGGGCCACCGGGGTGAGCATCCGCACCAGCTTTTTCAGCGGCAGGGGCGGCAGCCCCTCTGCTTTGCGCCGCTGCGCGATGGCGTCCAGGGTCTCGCCCTCGAGCCACTCGAGCGCCATGAAGGGCACGAACCGTCCATCGGGCAGCGTGATCGCGTCGACGTGCAGCGGGCGCACCACCGTCGGAATGCTGGCGCTGAGTCGGAACAGCAGCTCGGCTTCAGCGCGAAACTGCTCGAGGAAGTGCTCTTCTTGGTCCTGCGAGAGCTGCTGCGGAACCTTGAGGCACTTGACCGCCACCGACGCGCGAAACCCAGAATGATACGCGCGGTACACCACGCCGAAGCCTCCCTCGGCGACCACGGCTTCGATCTTGTAGGCGCCGGCAACGACCGTTCCCACTATTCCGAAGACGTCTTCAGTCATGCACCCTCGAGCCAGAGGTCGGGCTCAGCCCGGACCTCTGCGAGCAGAGTAGCAAATTTGGCGCGGTCGCCAGCCTCAATGCTCATCGTGGGGTAGGAACTGGTAAATCACGAGGCCCACGCCGACCGCGAACAGCAGGCCCGCGAGCAGCATGGGCGTCACAGGCCCCAGGCTGACGATGGACGCACCGTCTTCCTTGCGCAGCGCGCGATCGGCGGCCCCGATGGCGATCGCGGCCACAATCAGGCCCGCGCCCAGTCCGAGGAGGTTCACGCGCTTCTTGGGCGGGGCATCGCCCGCGTCGGCGAACGAGGGTGCCCGCTCGCGGCGCGGGGGAGCGGGTCGAAGGGGCGGGGCCTCGGGCCGCGGCGGCAGCTCGGACCGAAAGTCGACGCGCAGCGCCGGAGCCTCGGCGCCGAGATCGAGCTCCCCGGAGCGCGCCGATCGCGCGGCAGACGCCCGCTCGGGGGCCGCGGGGCGAAGCGACGCCTCCAGAGCGTCGGGCGGGTGCGAGGGCGCGGCTGCGTCCACGTCCAGGGCGTTTCTGCTCATGACCGGAGCGATCGCGACCTGAGGCTTGCGCGCGGGCGCCGAGGGGATCTCGAGCTCCAGGCTGGGCGGGCGCGGCGGCGCCGCGGGGCGCGGCGGCTCGGGGGCAGGCCGGCGCGCGGGCTCGGGCGCTACCGCATGGGGCGGCAGGGACGGTATGGATGCCTCGAGGCTCGACCCGCCAGCAGGCGGAAGCGAGGGGATCGGCGCTTCGAGATCGAGCCGACCCGGCGGAGGCTCGGACGGCAACTTGAGCTCGAGCGACATGCGGGGCTCGGGCTTCGGTCCGCGGGGCGGCGGTGCGGGTGCCGGCGCGTCGAAGGCGGGAGCCGAGAGATCGTCGAGCTCGAAGGGGTCGTCGATGGTGAGGCGGTGCTTGGGGAGCGCAAGCGGTGCCTTGGGGGCCGCGCGCGCCTGGAGCTTGACCCGAGCGAGCGTCGCTCCCTTCGCTTGGGGGCGCGGCTTCGGGACCGCCACCCGCTCTTCGCGCAGCAAGGCGCCCCCCTCGCGTCGAGCATCGCGGGGGCCCTCTTTCATGCCGAGCGCGACCAAGAGCTCGTCCCAGAACTCACCGACGTTGCTCTGGCGGTCCTTCGGCTGAAGCGCCAGGGCTCGCTCGAACACCTCTTCGACTTCGGGTGGGACGTCGACGTCGCTGTTGAGCGGGGTCGGCCGGGCCACCGGATCGAGGGCGATGTTCATCATGGTGGCGACGTCGCCATCGATGATCAAGCGGCCGGCCATGGCCTCGACCAAGGTCAACGCCAAACCCCAGACGTCGGTCCACGAGCCGGTCTCGCCGAACTTGTCCGGAGCCCACTGCTCGGGCGCGGCGTAGGCCGGCGTGAACGAGTGCACGCCGCTGCGACCGGATGCGCTGGGCCCCGCCACCTGGCTGGCGAAGCTCTGCGCCTTGGCGACGCCATAGTCCAAGATCTTCACCACCTGCTCACCGGCGGCGCTCGCCACGAAGATGTTCTCGGGCTTGATGTCCTGATGAACGATGCTCACGCGCTGGCCGTCGGCGGTGGTGAAGTCGTGCGCGCGGGCCAGCGCCTGCGCCACCGGGCCAAGCAGCCGCACCAGCTTCTTCAGGGGCGGCGGCGGCAGGCCATCCGCGGCCCGGTGGTGGATGATCGCCGCGAGCGTTTCGCCCTCGAGCCACTCGAGCACCATGTAGGGGACGAAGGTGCCCTCTTTGGTGGTGAGCGCGTCGATGTGCAGCGGGCGCACCACCGTCGGAATGCTGGACGACAGCTGGAACAAGAGCGCCGCTTCGGCCTTGAACTGCGCAAGGAACTCGGCTTGCCGCTCGGGGCCGACCTTCTGCGACAGCTTGAGGCACTTGAGCGCCACCTTGGCGCCGAACCCGGTGTGGTGGGCCCGGTAGACGATGGCAAAGCCGCCCTCGGCCACCACCGCCTCGACCTCGTAGGTCCCCGCGATCGAGGTGCCGACGATGCCGAACAGGTCCTGGGCCATGATCGGCCCACCATACCGCGGGCTTGCTCGGACACCGAGTCCGGAGTTTCACTCCGCTCGGCGGGTGGTTACAACCAGCAGGTGAGCTTACCCCGCCCAGGGTTTCGTGCCGGCTTCGGCGCCGTCTTCTGGGGGCCGGGCTTCCTGGTGCGCACCCCGCGCTCGTGGCCGTACGCGTGGGTGCCGGCGCTGATCTTGGTGGTGCTCTCGCTGGCCCTGGGCTGGGCGGCGGTTGCCGGGGTGCACGCGCTGGTCGACGGTTGGCTCGGTGCCGCCACCAGCTGGTACGGGCGTGCGGCGCACAGCGCGCTGGCCTGGACGGGTTCGGTGCTGGGCGCGGTGCTCGGCTTCCTGGTGGCGCTGGCCCTCACGCCGCCGCTCTCGGGTCCGGCCCTGGAACGCATGGTGGCCCAGGTCGAGCGCGCCATCGGCGCACCGCCCCGGGCGCCCATCGGCCTGCTCGCCGAGATGTGGTGCGCGTTGCGGGCCCAGGCCCTGGCCGCGATGTTCGCGGTGCCGCTGCTGACCCTGCTCTGGATCGTCGAGCTCTTGTTCGCGCCGGCAGTGTTCGTGACCGTGCCGCTGAAGTTCGTGGTGACCGCGGTATGCCTGGCGTGGAACCTGTTCGACTACCCGCTCACGCTGCGGGGCGTGCGCATGCGTGACCGCCTGCGGCTGGTGCGCGCCCACAAGGCCGCGGCGTTCGGCTTCGGGCTGGCGTTCGCCATCGTGTTCTGGATCCCGTGCTTCGGGGTGCTGCTGCTGCCGGTGGGCGTGGTGGCCGCGGCGCGCCTGGTGTGGCAGATGCTCGAGGCCGACCCCAGCGTGCTGCCCCAGATCCCCCGGCGCGTCAGCTCAGATCCACCGCAATTCCCATCCGCCGACGCAGCTGGAAGTAGCGCTCGCTGGTGACGAACGCGATCAGGTCGCGCGCCAGCTCGCCCAGCTTGCCCTCTTCCGTCTCGAGCAGCGCGCACGCGGTCGGCAGGTCGTTGCACAGCGCCAGGCCCGCACGCGCCGAGGTCTTCTCGGCGGCATTCGACCAACGCTGCAAGTTGGTGCGCCCGCCCTCTTCGACGAACCGCAAGAAGTGCCCGCGCAGCGCGTCTTTGTGTTGCGGCTCGAGCACCGGCTCGATGGCCGCGGCGATGGGCGCCACCCTGCGCTTCATGTCTTCGGCGATGGGCAGCCCCGGGTTGCCCAGGGTCAGCGCAGCCAGGAACAGATCTTCCAGATCCGGAACGGCCGAGAACAGCGTGCGCACGAAGTGCTCTTGGCGATAGCCCGAGAGATGACGCCCGACCAGGAACGCATGCTCGAGCTGAGTGCGCCCGCTGAGGACGCGCCGGCCGATGTACGTCGCCGGCGGCACGCCGGGGATGTGCTCGTAGCCCACGTCGCGCTCCTTCTCGATGTAGATGGGCGGAACCGGCAGACCGAGGATCGCCGCCCCCCAGGGCACCGCACGCACCGCGGTGACCGTGGCCTTGGCCGGATCTTGCCGGAGCTCGGCCTTCGGCACCGAGAGCTTGTTCTCGCGGCGCAGGGCCGTGACCCGCCCGAGCAACACGGCCGGGGCAATCACCCCGAAGATCTGCCCGGTGAGCACCTCTTCTTCGGGGTGGAAGACGCACTCGTACCAGGCCTGCGACGCGATGCCGGTGCGCGGTGCGATCAGCGTCTGTGCGCGGTGCTTCTCGAACAGCTGGCGTTCGCCGTCGTTGGCCACGCCCGCGGCAACCAGCGCCGCCGCCACGCACCACTGCTTGTCGAGCTCGCCCTTGGCGCCATAGATGCGATGAAGCTGGCGCAGCGCACCGGCGTTCAGCGGGTCGCGACGCACGCGGCGCCACACGTCTTCCGGGTCTTCGCTGGCGTCCTGCACGGTGTCTTCGAGGTCGGTCAGATCGACTTCGACGTTGATCGCAGCCTGGGCGCGCTTGAGCTCCTCTTCCAGCTCGTGGACGCGGGCTTCCAGGTTCGCGATGCGCTTCAAGAGCAGTGCGCGACCGGCATCGCCCTGGGCCTCGACCTGGATCGGCGCCAGCGACGCCGCGGGCTCTTCGTAGTGTTCGATGACCCGGACCCGGTGGTGGGTCTCGTAGGCCGCCATGATGGCCTTCTCGAGCCGGAGCAAGCGCTGCCGATCGAGCCCCATGTTGTCGGCGGCCTTCTCGAGCCGCATGCGCTCGTCGGCGGTGATGATGCCGTCGGCCAGCACCTCGGCGAACAGCTCTTCGTACTGCTGCTCGAGGGGGCCCAGCCCGAGCGCGCCGGAGATCTCGCCCGGCACGAAGCCCTGTGCAAACTCGAATCCCCCCTCGGTGGCGGCGTTGCTCATGATGCCGACTTTCGCCCGAGACCGCGTCGGCGTAAACCCGAACCGTGCTAGCCTTTGCCGCGTCTTCTCGGGGTCGCCGAACGGCCGTCGCGGCCGTCTGCCTCGCGTCCGCCAGCCGCATCGGTGCCTGCTCTCCGGCGCTGCCGAGTGACGCCCCGGCGGTGCTGCCCGCAACCGCGCGCATCGATGCCTCTGCCGCCGACGTGACCGCGCCCGAGCCCGAGCCCGACGCAGACGCCGCCGAACCGCTCGACGCCACCGAAGACGCAGGCCCCGGACACGACGCAGCCCCCGGCGTGGAGGCGCGGCTCCAGATCGAGACGCCCTACCTCGGCTTCGCACGGCCGCGTCCGAAGGGGGATGTGGCGGGGGGCGCGCACGACGAGCTGCTCGCTCGCTGGAATCTCGGCGGCACGTCCGATCCGACGTTCCCCTCGAGTCGCCCGGGGTTCCACCCGGGCACGCGGGTGAAGGTCGACACGCGCGTGGTGGCGGGTCGACTGCCGAAGAGCGCGCCGGTCGATCGCCGCACCGGCAAGCACCTGGTCGTGCTGAGCGAGACCAGCCTGCTGGTGCGCGCGCGCAAGCACGGCTATTGGCCGTATCGCTCGTGCTTCGAGCGGGCGGTGCAGACGCGCGGCAAGCAGACCGGCGGCGAGACGGTGCTGCGCTTCTCCGTCGATCGCACCGGCCGCGTCGGGGCGCCCCGCGTGCTCCGAAGCAAGCTCGAGGCCCAGGACGTCGTGGACTGCCTGCGGGAGCAGACCGGCCGCTTGCCGCTCTTGCCCCCCCCCAGGCGGGTCGAAGTGGAGCTGGCCGTGCAGGTGTGGCCCGGCGATGCCCCCCTGCCCTCCCTCGACGCCCCACCGACCGACCCGGCCCTGGCGCTGCCCCTGGACGGGAAGCCGCTGGCGGCCGCCCTCGAGGGCGAGCGCCCGGGCCTTGCCGCCTGCTACGCCGCCGGGCTCGCCAGCGACCCCGCGCTGTGGGGCCGGCTTCAGGTCCACCTCGAGCTCGAGGCGCCTGGCCGCGTGAAGCGGGCCCGCGAGGCCGAAAGCCATTTCCCCGATCGCGCCGTGGTCGCCTGCGTGCTCGAACGGCTGAAAGCGATGCGCCTTCCGCTGCGCGCGGGCCACGCCAGCGCCTTCGAGGTGGCATTTCGGTTCGGGCAGCTGCCCGAGCGTCCGGCCGCCGCCACGCCATGAAATCGCCCGTGATTCAATGCTTTCGGGCAATTCTGGCGGTTCGGCGAGCCGAAATTGCCGACTCGTGCGTCTGCTGTCGTCGGGTGCGCTTTGTCGCTTGGCCGGACTCACTGCCTGTGGGAAGGTCGCGCCCAATCTCGGCGTAGCCCGGCAATAAGACGAGAGCCGTTCACGGCTGAGAGTTGATTTACCTGTGATGGAGGGCTTCTAGAAGATGCGAACTTTGCGAAACACGTCGGTTACGGCGTCCGTGGTTCTGCTGGCGCTCGCCGCCGCGGTGGGTTGCACGGCCGAGGCGAAAATGGCTGGCTCGTTCGAGGCGGGCACCCCGCCCCCACCCCCGCCGGCTCAGCCCGCGGACGACGACGGCGACGGCATCACCAACGCCGACGACAAGTGCCCGAACGAGAAAGAAGACGGCAAGCCCCCGGCCGACAAGGACGGTTGCCCGAACCTCGACGAGGACGGCGACAAGATCAACGTCCCGCAGGACAAGTGCCCGACCGAGGCCGAGACCGTCAACGAGTTCGAGGACGACGACGGCTGCCCGGACAAGAAGCCGCTGGTCCAGCTGGTGGGTCAGGAAGTGAAGATCAACCAGAAGATCCAGTTCAAGAAGGGCTCCGCCGGCATCGAAGACGATTCGAAGCCCGTGCTCGACGCCGTGGCCGACGTGCTCAAGAAGAACCCCGACCTGCAGCTGGTCGAGGTGGGCGGCCACGCTTCGAAAGAGGGCGACGCCGGCTTCAACAAGAACCTCACTCAGAAGCGCGTCGAGTCCGTCTCGAAAGAGCTCGTGACCCGCGGCGTCGAGAAAGAGCGGCTCTTCTCCCAAGGCTACGGCTTCTACTGCCCGGCGGACGCCGGCGAGACCCCCGAGGCGCTCGAGAAGAACCGTCGCGTGGAGTTCAAGATCCTGTTCCGCGGCGGCAAGGCCACCGACATGACTCGTGGCTGCGAGGCCGCCGAGAAGGCCGGCGTGAAGCCGAAGGCGCTCCCGGCCAAGCCGTGGGAGCCGAAGAAAGAGGGCGACAAGAAGCCGGCCGACGCCGGCAAGAAGCCCGAGGCAGCCAAGCCCGCCGCCGACGCGGCCAAGAAGCCCGAGGCCAAGCCCGCCGACACGGCCAAGAAGCCCGAGGCCAAGCCCGCCGAGAAGAAGCTCTCGACGCCGGCCCCCGAGAAGAAGTGAGCTCGTAAGGGTTCCTTCGTCCGGACGAAACGGGCGCGGACTCGTTCCGCGCCCGTTTTCTTTTTGTCGCCGTCCGCGCCATGCTCCCGGCCGTGGGCTGGCTCCTGTTCGTGCTGTTCGTCGCGCTGCCCTTCGTCGATCTGGTGCTGCTCTTGCGCGTCGGCAGCCTGCTCGGCTTCTGGCCCACGGTGGCACTCACCCTGGCGATGGGCGCGCTCGGCGCCTGGTTGGCCAAGCGCGAGGGCCTGCGGGTGTGGCACGCGTGGACGCGCGCGCTGAGCGAGCTGCGCGCCCCCGAGCAAGGCATCATCGACGGCGTGCTGGTCATCGCCGGCGGCGCGCTCTTGATGGCGCCGGGCGTGCTCACCGATCTGGTCGGCTTCGCGTTTCTGATCCCGCCGACGCGCAAGCAGATCGCGGCCCTGGTCCGGCGCGCAGTCGATCGCCGGATTGCCCGCGGTTCGATCCACGTGGTGACCAGCGGCTTCGGGCCGTTCTCGCCGGGCAGCGGCGAAGGCGTGGTCGACACCACCGGCGAAGGCGTGGTCGACACCACCGGCAAGGGCGTGGTCGACACCACCGGCGAAGGCGTGGTCGACACCACCGGCGAAGGCGTGGTCGACACCACCGGCGAAGGCGTGGTCGACACCACCGGCGAGGGCGCGCACGACTCGGAGCGGCCGCGGCAGCTCGGCCCCGGCCGCTGAGCCCGGCGGACGGCAAGGGATGGAAACGAAAACGCCCACCCGGCGTGTGCCGAGCGGGCGCTCTCGATTCAGCGAGCCGTGGGCTCAGTCCGTGCTGGCGTCGCTGGTGCCGCCGGTGCCGCCGGTGCCGCCGGTGCCGCCGGTGCCGCCGCCGTCGGTCTTGCAGGTCGCGATGCCGGTATCGACGCCGCCTTCCGAGTTCTTCGGGCTCTTGCAGTAGCCCTCGCGGTGCGTGCCGTCTTTCCAGCTCTTGCCGTTGGCGTCGTTGCCGAAGTCCTGGCAGATGAAGCCCGCCGCGCACTGCGAGTTGCAGTCGCACAGCGCGCCACAGTAGCCCTGGTCGCCGGTGCTGTAGCCCTTGCCGCCCAGCCACATGCAGGTCGCCTTGGCCGGGGCGTTCGGGTCGGTCTCGCCGCAGTTCAGCCCGCCGTTGACGGTGCAGAGGCCGCTGCACTGGCGAAGGTTGTCACCGAACCCGAGGCAGATGCCCTTGCAGTCCGGGGCGCCGGCGTCCTTGGGGACGCAGGCTTCGCCGTAGTCCTTGCCGCTGAGCGTCTTGCTGGTGCAGCGACCCGTCTGGGGGTTGCACTTGAGCGAGCCGCCGCAGTCCTTGTCGTTGCCGCAGGTGGGCAGGCAAGCCGGGATGATCTTGTGGCACTTGCTGTCGCCGCTGTAGCAGGTCTCGCCGGTCGGGCAGCTGTCAGCCTTGGTCGGGTCGCAGGCCGCGCCCGCCGCGTTGGCGATCAGGCCCGAGCAAGCCACCTCGGGGCGGTTCAGGCACTTCTTCGAGCCGTCGACCTGGCCGAACTCGCAGCTGCGCATGCAGTACGCCTTCTGGCCGTCCGAGTAGCTGAGGCAGACGCCGCCGAGCGGGCCGCAGATCTTGTTCTCTTCGTTGCCGGTCGAGCAGTCGGCCGTGCAGTAGCCGCCGGCCGGGCCCTCGCCGCTGAACTCGGTGCTGTCTGCCTTGAGGCAGATGACGCCCGCCGCGCCGCAGTCCGCGTCCTTGGTGCACTTGGCGCCCAGCTTGGTGCTGGTGGTGGAGCCACCGCTGCCGCCCGCGCCGCCGACCGCGCCGCCGCTGCCGCCGACCGAGCCGCCCATGCCGCCGGAGCCGCCGACGATCGAGCCGCCGCCGCCGCCTGCGCCGCCGCCGCTGCTGCCGCCGCCGCCGCTGTCGCTGCTGCTACACGCGAACGTCGGGCCGCTGACTGCAGCGCCCAACAGACCAAGCCCCAACC
>JAKLKA010000285.1 GCA_023150915.1 Polyangiaceae bacterium | reverse complement strand
GCCTGCGCCGCCCGCGCCGCCTGGGCCGCCCGCGCCACCCGTGCCGCCCGCGCCGCCTGCGCCGCCCGCGCCGATGGGCAAGTGCAACGGCGCGGTCGCCGCATACATCATCGACCCCGCGTAGATCCGATCCACCACGCTCGCCTCGATGGTGGGGTCGAGCGCGAAGCAACCGTTGCTTCTGCCCTGCTGCGTGGTCTTGTTGTCGTCGACGTATGAAGCCTCGTGCACCACGATCAAACGGTTGCGCGCGTTCGTGTTCGCCATCCCGTTCGGGCTGCCGTCCGGCGAGAGCCCATCGATCCGCATCGAGTGCGGGTGGGTGCCGTCGTAGATCTCGCCGGTGAGGTAGAACCCGAGCGAGCTCATGTGCGATCCGGACTTGTTGCTGAAGTAGTCTGCGTAGCCGTCGTTGTCCGGGTCGGTCCCGTCGCCGTGCGCCACCTTGTGCGGCTCGACCACCCCGGTCGTGACGTTCACCAGGAAGAATCGATCCTTCCCCGAATACGGCGCCAGGTCGACGACCACGAAGTACTTCTGCTTGGGGATGTGGGGCTTGTTGATGTCGAAGAAGGCAATCGCGTCCTCGAGCAGTCCGCGCCGGATCAGGCCGGTGGGATCGAGCTTGGGATACTTGGCGATGATCGCAGCCCGTGCCGACACGCCAGCCGGCGGCAGGTCGAAGACCGAGATGTCCAGATTCGAGGGGATGGCGGCAACGTCTTCGCCTTCGGGCTCGATGGCCTGCTGGTGCGGGTCGAACCCGCCGCAACCGGCTGCCGCAAGCAGGACGAGGATCGGGCTCAGGGCCGGTCGGAACAGGATTCGCAAACGCTCCACGCAGGGTCGAGACGCACGTTCCGGGCCAGACCGGCTCCCGACCCGTCGCGGCGAGATCCCCGGGGGAGATCCGGCGGCTCATCGACCGCTGGCGTTCCTCGTCCGGACGGCATCCGGACGGCGTGCGCTCGCGGACCGCCGGTCGAAGCGCGGCCGAGCGCCGCCGGCACTCTTCGCCCGAGAGTCAGCTGGCGCAGACTTCGAAGTTCCCATTCGGGAGGCAGGACAGATGCGAGCCGTATTTCGAGCAGTCGCTGCTGTCCGAACAGGTGACCCAGCAGATCTTCGAGCCGCTCTTGTTTGGCTCGCAGACCATCAGCGGTGCGTCGGGACAGTCCGCCTGACCCGTACACGTGCGCGAGCACCAGCCCGTCCCGGAACCGCCGTTGACGCACAGACCCGACGAGCACTCCGTGTCGTTGCTGCAGACCGCGCCCAGCGCCGCGCCCCCGCAATAGCTGGCAGCCGCGCAGACGGCGGCGGCTTGTCCAGGCAGCGGCGTGCAGCAGTAGCTCTTGCACTGAGAGTGGGTCGTGCACCCTGCGTGGCAGAGCCCGTCGCTGCCGCAGATTGCTCCCTCGGCGCCAATTCCGTCGCCGGACTGGCAGCACTGCGAGGTAGTCTGACAGGTGAGCCCCGCGGCGGTGCAAGCAGGCCCAGTGCCGCCCGCCCCGCTTGCGGAAGACTCGTCCACGGTCGCCTCCGGCAGAACGCAGCTCCCCAAGAGGCAGAACGCCGTCGCGCCGAACAGCGTTCGCGCGAGGCCCGACCCGCCGCGGCGCCGGGGATTGGAGTACGAAGGATGCCCCATCTCGCGTGGCATGTTAGGCGAAGGCGCCGCTCAGGTCGAGACGTCGTCGCCGCGCTCGGCGAAGCGGGTCAGGGCAAACACACCCCGCTCGTGCACTTCCAGTTGCCTGGACACTTCACGCCCGGGCACCCGCAGTTGAAGGGGTCGGTGTTCTGGTTCTCGACGGGCGCACACGCACAGCCCGAACCCGAGCAGTCCGTCGGGTCGCCCGGGATGAGGGTCTTGCAGTCGCAAGCGCAGGTCCCGCCTGCGCACTTCTCGTTTGGCTTGCAGTCAGTATTGCACGCGCCGCCCGCTCCACCGCTGCCGCCCGCTCCACCGCTGCCGCCCGCTCCACCGCTGCCGCCCGCTCCACCGCTGCCGCCCGCTCCACCGCTGCCGCCCGCTCCACCGCTGCCGCCCGCTCCACCG
>JAKLKA010000130.1 GCA_023150915.1 Polyangiaceae bacterium | reverse complement strand
GAAGGCGTAGCCGGCAACGGCGGCAGCTCTGCGGGCGGCGCCGGCGGCAGCGGGGGCACGGGCGCTGCGGCTTCGGGTGGCGCGGGCAGCGGCGGCGTCAGCGGCGGCGGCAGCGGGGGCACGGGCGCTGCGGCTTCGGGCGGCGCGGGCAGCGGCGGCGTCAGCGGTGGCGGTGGCAGCGGCGGGGCGAGCAGTGGGCCACCGGCCAACCGCTACGGCATGGGACTGGTGAACGCGGGCGAGGCGACCGACGCCGATCTGACCGCGAAGCTCGCGGGCCCGGGCGGCTGGTACCTGGTGATCTTCGCCGATATCACGCCGGCTCGCACCAACGCGGACGCCAGCTGGAAGGCGAGCATTGCGCAGGCCTATGCCAAGGACCTGATCCCCGTGATCCGCATGGCTCCGCCCTGGGGGGATCGCAAAGTGCGCAACATGGGCGAGAGCCCGACCGCATACAAGAAGCTCGCACAGGCGTACAAGGCAGTGATTGTCGATCTGCCGAAGCGCGCCGACTGGCCGCTGTACGTGCAGGTCCACAACGAGCCGAACCTCTGTTACGAGTGGGAGTGCGACGCGTCTGCCGGCACGCTGACCGACAAGACCATCGCCAACGAGTATGCCCACATGCTCAGCGACGTCGCCGACGCGCTGCACTCGATCGGCGATTCGCGCATCAAGGTCCTGAACGGCGCGCTGGCGCCCGGCGGCGTCCAGTCGTGCCAGTGCGGCTCCAGCAACTTCCAGCCTGGTACCCTCTCTGCCACGTTCTTGACCTACATGAATCAAGGCGTGCCCGGCGTGTTCGACAAGATCGACGGCTTCGCGGCTCACTCTTACCCGGCCAAGGGCGAAGGCTGGGGCTTCTTCGTCGCCTACGCCGAGGCGATGACCGGTCTGAAGTATTTCGAGAAAGAGCTGGCTGCGATCGGCAAGCCCAGCATGAAGGTGCTGATCACCGAGACGGGCTGGCCGACCACCTGGGAGGGCGGCATCAACTGGAGCCGCGATCAGGTGGCCGACTTCAGCCTCGACGCGGTGAAGAACGTGTGGACCACGCACCCCAGCATCTTGGGCATCACGCCGTTCATCCTGCGCGACGCCGGCAACTGGGACAAGTTCGCCTGGGCGAAGCCCGATGGCTCACCGTACCCCGTCTACACCAAGGTCCGCGCGCACCGCTGCGCACAAGCGGGCGCGAAGAACTGCAACTGACGCGGCCTACTCGTGCGGGGCCGGCGACGGGATCGTGTCACGCGCGACGTCGTCTTCGGGCATGTGCACGTCGAGCACCGGGCGCGCGGGCGGGGTGGGCGCGGGGGCCGGCAGCGTGGGGCACTCGCCGACGCTGGGGACCTCGTTCTCGGGCTGGGTCGGGATCTGATCCTGATCCCCACGAGCAGGCCATGCCAGCTGGGGCACCCGCGGCGAGCGGGGGATGACCACGGCGTCGGTGGTGTCCACCAGGCGCGTTCCGCTGCGCCGGCGCGACTCGCTCTGGTCGTCGCTTGCGGGCGCTTTCTTCTGATTCGGCTGCGTCATGGTCCCGGCCCCTGGTGTGGCGCCGATTGTATGCCCGGCTCGCCGAATTGCACGCCCCTTCTCGAACCCCCCGAAAGTGGACGGGATCGCCGCCTGGGCGCATGATTGATCCATGCGGATCAGGCGGGTGGCGATGGCGGCGGCGGGCCTCTGGTTCGCGCTTTCGGGCTGTGGCGCGCGGACCGGCGACGATCGCTTCGGCGACACCACCGGCGGTGCGGGCGGCGGCGTCGGCGCCACCGGCGGGTTCGGCGGCGGCGTGGGCGCGACGGGCGGCATCGGTGGCACGCCGTTCGGTGGCGGCGGGACGCCGTTCGGTGGCGGCGGTTTCGGCGGCATGCCGACCGGCGGCGGTTTCGGCGGCATGCCGACCGGCGGCGGTTTCGGCGGCATGCCGACCGGCGGCGGGGGCTTCGGCGGGACGCCGTTCGGCGGCGGCGGTTTCGGCGGCATGCCGACCGGCAGCTGCTGCGTGCCGCATCCGTCGCCCGGTTGCGACAAGCCCAGCACCGCGGCGTGCGTCTGCAAGCAAGACCCATTCTGCTGCCAGCAGCAGTGGGACAGCGCCTGCGTTCAAGAAGTGAACAGCCTGGGCTGCGGCGACTGCGGCATGGGCGGCAGCGGCGGCATGCCGTTCGGTGGCGGGGGGATGGGCGGTTCGCCGAACTGTGGCGGCGTGATCTGTCCGTCGAAGCAGGTCCCGAACACACCGCTCAGCTTGCCGGGGTGCTGCCTCTCGCCCGGCAACTGCGGGCTCGATACGTCACCAATCTCGCAATACGTGCCGCTGCCCAACGCGTGCATGCCCAAGAATCAACCGGGCAAGATCGACCCCACCTGCCCGGGCCTCGCCACTCCGCAAGGGCAGACGCTTCCCGGTTGCTGCAAGCCGAGCGGGCTGTGCGGCTCGTGGTTCGGAGTGATCGACCTGGGCTGCGTCGAGACCTGGCCATACGGCGGCCCGCCCCCGATGAAGTGCGGGGGCGGCAGCGGCGGCGCCGGGGGTGGCGGCGGCTTCGGTGGCTTCGGCGGCTTCGGTGGCGTGGCCGGCGCCGGCGGCTTCGGCGGCTTCGGCGGCAGCGGCGGCGGCGGCGGTTTCACCGGCGACTGCTGCATGACCCAGCCCGGCCCGGGCTGCGGCGACCCCAGCGTCTGGCAGTGCGTGTGTCCGAAGGACTCGTTCTGCTGCAACAACAACTGGGACAGCATCTGCGTGAACGAGGTGACCAGCCTGGGCTGCGGCAAGTGCGGCGGCAGCGGCGGCGCAGGCGGCGGTGGCGGCGCTGGCGGCGTTTCGGGCGGCGGCGGCAGCGGCGGCGTCCCGCTCTGCAACCCCCAGTTCTGTCCCAAGCCGGGGCCAATGCAGCCCTGCTGCGTCACCGCGAACGGGCCATGCGGTGTGGTCACGCCCAGCGGCTGCCAGCCGTTCTCGTTCGGCGGCGCCGGGGGGAAGTGACCCTCAGTGCGTGACCTCGGGGCGCGGCGTGTGCTCCACGATGGCCAGCGGCCAGGCCGCCGGGTCCCGGCGCCATTCGCTGGTGCCTTCGATGCGGACGTCCACCCGCAGTTGGTACATGCCCACCACCGGGGGCACCGGCAGCCCTAGCGAGCGGGTGCGGAAACGCGGGGTCGCGGACTTGAAGTCGAAGGCCTCGGTGTACGACTCGAGGCCCGCGTCGCTGACCATGGCGAACCGCACCTGATAGCTCGTCCCGAGCTCGGCCTGCAAAATGGTGAAGTAAGCGTGCAGCTCGAGCGGCAAGAAGCCGCCGGGCGGCTGGGGCGCATTCGGTGGAATGTTCAGCTGTTCGACCAGGTTGAACAGCGTGACGTTGTTCGAGTGCTGATCCAGCGACGAGCCGCTCGAGACAGCGAGCAAATAGCAGCGAGGCATGTCGACGTCAGCGACGTAATAGCGTGGCGAGCCAGCGTCGAGAGGTCTCGTGACCCAGCTCCAAGATCGAGTCGAACAGCGGGATGCGCTCGGGGCAGACCTCGACGCACACCTCTGCTTTGCCGCAGCCGGCGATGCCCCCCGCGCCCATCAGCGCGTCGAGGCGCGCGGCCTTCTGCGACGCGCCGGCCGCGAATGCGTTGGCCAGCCGGGCCTCGTTCAGCGCGGCGGCGCCCACGAAGCGGCTGCCGGCCGTCTCGGGGCACGCCTCGAAACAGGCGCCGCATTCCACGCAGCGATCCAGCTCGGCGAGCGCAGCGGGCACGTGCTGTGCGGCCGGCGGCTCGCCCAGCCATGCGTCGACCTTCTGCCGTGCGTCCCGCAGCGCGCTTCGATCGACGATCAGATCGCGCACCAGCGGGAACTTCGAGAGCGGCGCCAGCACGATGGGCCCGCGCTTCGGGCGCACGCTCAGCGCACGCGTGCGACACGCCACGCGCACGTGGCCGTTGACCAGCACGGCGCAGGCGCCGCAGCCCGCCGCGCGGCAGGCGGACTCGAAGGCCACGGGTGCAACCCGACGCCCATCGGCCGTCCGGGGGCTTTCCAGCAGCGAATGCAAGAGCGTCGCGATGCTGTCGCCGGGCTCGACGCTGAGCACGAAGTCTTCGAAGCGGCGCGTGTCCGGCGCGGCCGCCGAGTCCTGACGCAACACGCGCAGCGCGATCTGCTCGCTCACGCGTCCTCCGGGGCGGTCATCCGTTCGGCCAGGTCGAGGGCCGGCTCGAGGTCCCACCAGGTCCGGAGCGCGGCGTTCGCGCACGCCAAGTCGTCCCCCAGGCGGGCCTTGCGCGAGCGCGCCTTCAGCTCGGCCAGGCCCTGCATCAACGTGCCCCGCGCCACCGCCGCGCGCAGGTCGCGGACCACGTCGAGCACCGTCTCGCTGCCCTTGCGCTCCATGACCTCGGCCTGCGCGAGCTCGGCGCGCTTTCGCGCTTCCGCCAGTAGCAAGGTCGCACCCGCAGGCGCCGGCGCTTCGCAGAAACGCGCGATGCCCACGCTTGCGCGCGTGGCTCCGTGCAGCGCGGCGGCGAGCGGCAGGCCCTCGAGCGTGGCCTGGCCGAAGTAGGCCCCCACCACGCCGCCCACGGCGAACACGCCGGGCACGGCGGTGGCGTGATCGACCGAGATCTCGAGACCGCCCAGCGTGCGATCGGGGGCCGAGCTCACCACCACCGGCTCCGAATACGCGTCGGTGCCGGTGGCCTGCCGGTGTGCTTCCAGCGCCGGGCCGGCGGCCCGTCGCAGGGGCGCGCGATCGACGCGGCTGAGATCGAGCAGGCCCGCGCCCAGCTCGGCGCCCAGCGCCTCGAGCCGGCGGGGCAGCCGGCGCACGAACCCACCGGCGCGATAACAGAACGGATGCGTGCTCACCCGATTGGGTGCCACGAGGCGAGCGCCATGGCGGACGGCCAAGCCGGTGGCGCCGCCCAGGCCGCCGGGTGCAAAGGTGTCGTGCATGAACAAGCCGGTGTGCCCGCCGGTGGCCAGGCAAACGGCGCTGGCCTCGAACGCGCGGATCTCGCCGGTGGCGAAGCACTGCGCGACCACGCCCCGGGCCTGACCGCGGTCGTCGAGCACCAGATCGATCAACGCCCAACCCGCATGGCGCTCGAGCCTGCCTGCCGCCTCGTGCCTTCCGAGCAGGGCCGAAAGCCGCCGGCTCAGGTGAAGCGCGGTTGCCGAGCCGGCGTGCACGCTGCGCGCGCGACTCGACCCCGCCAGCTTCGACCGCGAGAGCTCGCCGCGACGGGTGCGCTCGAAGGGAACGTCGAGGCGCGCGAGCCACTCGACGATGCCCGGGGCGGCTTCGGTGAGTGGCTCGAGGAAAGGGCGCGCTTGCTCGCCGGCCACCGCCAGCAGATCGTCGAGATGACGCCCGGGGGTGTCGTCTTCGCCCAGCGCGGCGTCGATCCCGTCGTGGCGGTGGGTCGACTCGGCCTGCGCCGCCGGCTCGCGCGCCAGCAACACCACCGGCACGCCGGCGGCCACCAGCGCCAGCGCGGTGGCCTGACCGGCAATGCCTTCACCCACGACCAGCGCCGGCGTCACGTGGTGCCCCAGGGCAGCGCAGCTCCCGTTGCCAGGTGGATCACGGTCGCAACGCTGGTCAGCAAGAGCGCGGTGCCTGCGAGCGCACACCCCACGCGCAGCCGCGCGAAAGCACGCTGCGAGCGCACCAAACCGAAGCTGGCAGCGAACCCGAGCACGCCGTTGCCCAGGTGGTAGAGCGTGGCGGCAACGCCGGCCAGGTAGGCCGTTGCCGCGAGCGGGAAGCCGAAGGGGCCGGTGCTCGACAAGAGCGCGACCATCTGGGTTGGCAGATCTGCGCCCGAGGCGTGGCCCAGCGCCAGCTCGAGCCGCGTCTGCCACACGTGCGCCAGCACGAACACCAGCACCACCCCGCCGCTCGCCCGCTGCAGCACCCAGGCCAGGTTTCGCGGATAGGGGTAGCTGCCCAGATTGGGCCGCGACCGCCGGGTCAGTGACAGCCCGATCGCCGCGTGCACGATCAGGGGCAGCCCGATCAGCAGCGCCTCGACCGCCCAGCGCGCACGGCTGGGGGTTGCCAGCGCGCCGGCGAACGCCGCGGAGCCCCGCAGCGCCTGCGCCATTGCCAAGAGGTGAGCGACCACGAACACACCGAGCGGCACCACGCCGCACAGCGACATCACGCGCCGAAGCACGAAGTCACGCCGATTCGTGGCGACCGAAGGCCCGTCTACGCTCACACCGGGGCCGAACGTATCGCACGCCGGCCGCGACCTCCATCACGAAGGCTTCTGGGTGGCGCAGCCGAACAGGACGTCCACTTGCCCCTTGGTGTTCTTCACCATCGAGCAGGTGCTGGGGCAGAGCAAGATCTTGGTCGGTGACTGGTCGTTGTCGTAGTACCAGCCATTCCCGGATGCCGGGCACGCCGCCTGATTGGCGTACTTCGGCCACTGCTCGGGCTGCCCGCCGTCGGGGGTGAAGGTCACGTTCACCTTCTCGGGGTCGATGGTGCCGCCCTCGGGCGTGGGGATCAGGTACTCGCACGCCAGCGCCGCGCCGCGGATCTTGTTCAACGCGTCGATGAACTGCTGACCCACGTTGCCGCCGGTGTCCACGATGAAGGCGTTGCCCGTGCCGCCCGCCTGCGCGATCTGGTTCAAGTTCGACAGTGCCGACCCGACGCCGATCACGAAGGTGAGCACCTTGGGCGAGCCATTGGCGCCCTGCTGCGCAATGCTCGACACGCCGCCCACGCTGCTCGAGCAATCGTTGGGCTGGCCGTCCGTGGCCAACACGATCACCACCACGTGATTCGGGTTCTTCACCGCGTGCGTCTGGGCATACGACAGCGCGCCCTGCATTGCCGGCAGCGTCGGCGTCCCGCCGTAGGGCGACACGCTGCCCAGGGCCCCGACCACGCTGCCGGCGTTGCCGGGGAGCACGGCGATCGGTACGCTGGGGTTCGAGTAAGTGGACGCCGCGCACTCGGGGTTGTCGGGGAAGAAGTCCAAGCCCACGCCGATGCCAGCCGACTGCGAATCGTTGGCAAACGCCGTGATGGCGCTGACCGTGCTCGACCACTTGCTGCCCTGCATCGAGCCGGACTTGTCGAGCATGATGTACATGTCGAGCGGCACCGGCTCGGCCTTCTGCGTGACCGCCTGGCAGGCGTTGGCGTCGCTCAGCGCGCCGTCGCCGGTGCCCGCATCTATGTTCAGCCCGCCACCGCCGCCGCTGGCCCCGCTGCCCGTGGCGGCCGACCCGCCGCCTTTGCCGCCTGCCGCCGTGGCGCCGCCGTCTCCGCCGGCCACGCCGCCGCCGTCTTCCGCCGCGCTGCACGCCAGGGGCAGTGCCATGGCTGCACAAACCGTCCAGAAAGCGATCCCAACGACCCGCTTCGCCATGTCGTTCTCCTGCGCTAAGAGTACTCTGGCGGAGCACATACTGCGACCCGCGTGATGCCTCGTCGTCGTCTTCTGCCTGCGCGAGAGTTTTTCATTCTCGCCGTTCTCGCCGCCACTGCCTGCGGCGGGTCCTCGACAGGTGGACACGCCCCGGAGGCCAGCGTTGCAGGGTCGCCGGCCGCCCAGCAGCAGTTCCGCGAGATCCATCGGCTGTGGACCGCATCGCGCCCCGACGACCGCGGGCGGCTCGAGCCCCAGCTTCGCTCCTTCTTGGAGCAGCATCCCGGCGATCGCCGGGCACGCGTGGTGCGGATCTACTGGGCGTGGCTGCTGGTGCAGCGCGGCCGGGTGCACGAGGCCCGCGCCTTGGTGCGGCAGGTGCGGTCGGGCCACAGCGGCACGGCCCGAGACTTCGCGGCGGTGGCCGAAGCCGCCATCTTGCTTCGCGAGGGCAAGCCCGACCAGGCGCTCAGCGTGCTCTCGCCGCTCGAAGGCAAGATCATCGACCCCGACGAGCGGTTTCTGTTCGGCGAGCAGCGGGTGACGGCCGCGCTGGGGGCGCGCCGTCCGGCTTCGGCGCTGCGCGCCATGCGCGACTGGCTGGCCGAGACCGCACCGGAAGAGCGCGACGCGGTCCGAGGCCGGCTGCTCGAGCTGATCCGGCAGGTCGCCGCCGAGCCGTTGTTCCGCTCGTTCGTCGAGCTTGCTGCCGAGAAGGACGCCGCCAGCGCGAACCCCGACCGTGAGCGTGCCCGCGACTTCATGCTGCCGCTGATCGCCGAGCGCCTGACCGACGTCGCCATCGAGCGCAGCGACGGCGAGCTGGCGCGCAAGCTGCTCGACACCGGGCTGCCGTGGTTCCGCAAGGGCAAGCGCGGGCAAGAGCTGGCGCTGATCGCCGCTTCTGGCTCGGTATTGCCGCGGGTGATCGGTCGCTCGCTCGGGCTGGTGCTCAGCGTGGGGACGGCCGATCAACGGCGTCGCTCGGCGCAGGTCGCCGCCGGCGTGGCCCGCGCGCTGGGCTTGCCGGCGTCGGCGGCCGACCGCAAGGCGGTGCAGTTGCTCACCGCCGAAGACGACGGTTCTGCCCACGGGGTCGCGCACGCGCTGGCCGAGCTGGCGGGGGAGGGCGCGGCGATCCTCATCGCCGGTGTGGATGCGACCACCGCTGCGGCCGCCGCGAAGTATTCGGCGAACACCGGCATCCCCGTGCTGCTGCTTTCGCATGCGCCGGCCAGCGGGGGTGCCGAGCGAATCGTCGCCGAGACCGCCGAGCGCGAGGCCGAAGCGCTGGGATCGGGCGCCAGCGCGCTCACCTTGGCCCGGCCGGCGCTGGTGGGGCCCGCCGGCGTTTCCTGCGATGTCGAGCCCAGCGCCGCCGGCCAGCCTCGCTTTCCGGTGCAAACCTGGAAGCGCGACCGGATCGACGGCGTGCTGGTGGTTGGGAACGCGGCGTGCGCCAGGGACGTCGCGCGCGAGTCCCAAGAAACCGGGCGGCGGGTCACACTGGGTCTGGGGCTGGAAGCGGGCGAGGTGTTCGATCAGCTCGAGCCGGCGCAACCGCGCTTCGCCCTCGCGGCCGGCGCGTTCCCCCATCGCAAGGGCACGCCCGCGCCCGCGTCGCAAGAACGGCTGGTCGCGCAGTCGGGCCACGCCCCGAGCTGGTTCACCACCCTGGGTCACGACGCGGCACTGCTGGCCAAGGCGGCGCTCGCCGAGCTTCCCCTCGAGCGCGTCGACGACGCCCGGGTGGTCGCAGAGCTTCACCAGAGCGCCGCCGAACGCCTCGGGCGCGCCGAGGCCGAGCTGTGGTCCAGCGACCAGCGCGGCTTCGCGGGCCAGCGGGTGCTGCCGCGCGCGCTTCACACGGTGGTCTGGGGCAAGAAGCCATGAGCACGCCCAGCCTCGCGGTACCGTTGCCCACGCGGCGAGCTACCACCCGCCTGGCGGCGAAGGTGGCTCCGCTGCTCTCTGCGGGGGACTTGCTGGTGCTCAGCGGCGAGCTGGGGGCGGGCAAGACGTTCTTCGTGCGCGCGCTGTGTCGCGCCCTGGGTCTGCCGCCCAAGGTGGCCGTCACCAGTCCCACGTTTGCGCTGATCGTGGAGCACGAAACGCGACCGCCCATGGCCCACGCCGACGTCTATCGACTTGCCAGCGCCAGAGAGGTGCAAGCGCTGGGCTTGGATCACCAGCGCGACGAGGGCAGACTCGTGGTCGTCGAGTGGGGCGAGCCTTACATCGCGGTTCTGGGCGGCGACGCCCTGATCGCCAGCCTGGCGCTCGACCCGCGCTGCGCCACTTTCCGGGCCACCGGGCCGCGGTCGGGGCGAATTCTGGCAGAATTGACCCAAAGCGGTTAGGTCTCACGCTGGGTATGGCCGTGGCAGCAGCGGAAACGACGGAAGCCGAGCCAAGCGCGCTTCGCGGCATGCTCAAGGGGCCGCTCGCCACCGTCGAGAACATCGGGCAGTTCGTGCTCTTGACCGTGCGCACGCTCGCTTGGACTTTTCGCCCGCCGTATCGCCCAAGCCAGCTCTTGGCTGCCATGGACTTCATCGGTGTGCAGTCGGTGTTCATCGTCTCGCTCACCGGGATCTTCAGCGGCATGGTGCTGGCGCTGCAGACCGTGAACAGCCTGCGGCAGTTCAGCGCCGAGGGCAGCGTTGGTGCCATCGTGGCCATCTCGCTCGCGCGCGAGATCGCGCCGGTGTTCAGCGCGCTCATGGTCACCGCCCGCGCGGGCAGCGCCATGGCAGCCGAGCTGGGCAACATGCGCGTCACCGAGCAGATCGACGCGCTGGTCACCATGGGGGTCAGCCCGGTTCAGTACCTGCTCTCGCCGCGTATGCTGGCCGCGGTGCTGATGGGCCCCCTGCTCTGCGTGCTGTACGGCTGCGTGGGCATGGTCGGCGCCTGGATCGTCGCGGTCAAATGGCTCAGCGTGGATCCGGGTGTGTTCGTGGCGAACATCGAGCGCTACCTCGAGCTGAAAGACTTCTGGATGGGCATGGTCAAGGCCGCCGTGTTCGGCTTCTTGGTCTCGGCCATCTCGTGCAACCAAGGCTTCTTCGCCAGCGGCGGCGCCCGGGGTGTGGGCCTGGCCACCACCCGCGCGGTGGTGCAGAGCGCCGTGGCGTTGCTCATCGCCAACTACTTCATCACTGATTGGCTGACCGAGCTGTGATATCGATTCAGGTTGGGGAAGATGAGCAGCCACGCTTTACCGAACGCAAAGGCCGACGACGCTGACGACGTGCGCTGGGCGCTCGAGACGGCCCACGCCGTCTGGTCACAGGGCGACAAGCGCGCCGCGCTCTCGTGGGTGCGCCGGGCCGCCGAGGCCGCGGCCGAGGCCAGCGCCGACCTGCGCGCCGTCGAGCTGGCGAAGGCCGCCGCCGAGCTCCGCGCCGTCCTCGAGATCCCGCGCACGCTGCCGCCGCCGGCGCCGCCCCAGAACGAGCCCGATGCCCCCGCACCGCAGCCGCGCGTGCGCCACCACGCCGTGCGCGTTGCGGTCATGCTCTCGCCGGACCACGACGGCGCCTTCCTGGCGTGGCCGCTCAAGGCGGGCGAGGCCGCGCCCCAGAACGCCCACGAGGCGCTGTTCGTGGCGCTGGATCCGGAAGCGGATCTGTTCGTGTTCAAGCTGTGAGCAGGCGGCGGCGCCCGGTGCAGCAGCGCCTCGTCACTTGCTCGAGGTCGCGAGCTTCACCCGCGCCAGCAGCCCTTCACGAGAGCTCGAGCTCGTAGGCGTACCGAACCTGGTAGTAGCGCTCCACCGCGGAGAACGCGAGCGCCACACAGAGAGAGAGCACCAGCTTCGACACGGCGTTGGTTGCACTGTGTAGCTGAGTGTGTAAAGTGGGCCTGATGCCGACGAACCTCGCCCTTGATGATGCCCTCGTCACGCAGGCCAAGCGGCTGGGCCGCCACAAGTCGAAGCGCGAGGCGGTGGACCAGGCCTTGACCGAGTACGTCAGTCGCCTGAAGCAGCGCGAGGTCCTCGACCTCTTCGGCACGCTGGAGTGGGATGCCACGTACGACCACAAGAAGGAGCGCAAGCGACGGTGAAGGTGCTGGTCGACACCTCCGTCTGGTCGGCTGCGCTCGGGAAGGGAAGGGCAGGGGGCTCGCCCGCGGTCGAGCAGCTCCGCAAACACGTGCTGCGCGGCGAGGTGGTGCTGCTTGGGGTCATCTTGCAAGAGGTGCTGCAGGGCTTCCGCGCGGCCAAGGCGTTCGGGCTCGCAGAGAGCAAGCTCTCCGCGTTTCCTCTCCTCCAGCTTGGGCGAGCGGACTACATCGAGGCGGCCGAGCTTCGCCGGAAGTGCGCGTCCAAAGGCATCACCGCATCGACCGTCGACTGCCAGATCGCGTCAGCTGCCATTCATCACCGCTGCCGGCTCCTGACGCTCGACCGTGACTTCGAGCACATCGCACGGGTCAGCGCGCTCCGGCTCGCATGAACGCAGCTCTCAGAGCGCCCCTCCCCCGCGGCCCCGGTGCTTCCGAGTCGGCCGCCGCGATCGCCAGTTTCTCACGCGGTGATTCGTTCTGATAGCCTCGCGGGGGTCGCCATGAGTCACGCGCGTCTCGCTTCGGCCGCTCTTGCAGCGTTCCTGCTCACTGCCTGCCCGCCACCGCCCCTCGACCCGCAGCCGCCCACCGCCGCGGCGGCGCGCGGTTCCGAGACGGTCTTCGTGATCGAGGCCCAGGGCAGCCCGCTGGTCGTGGACTGGCAACCCGAGCACCGGGGCGACCTGGAGGTCGCCATGCGCGACGGCGTGGCGGTGGTCGGGTACGACTCGAAGGGCCTGCGACTGCTCAAGGACTGCCACATCGACGGCACTTACGGCTTCGTCGGCGTCAGCACCAAAGAGCAGGTGATTGTCCTCCAGAGCTCCGACGAGGTGATGGCCAACCTGCCGGCGACCGGGCTGAGCATTGTCGCCCGGGTGGGCGCAGAGCTGGGCACCAGCAGCGAGATCGACATCGCGATGGTCATGGTCGGCAAGAAGAGGACCACCTGGGTGAGCGCTTCGCCGGCGGACCTGAAGGGCGAGTGCCGCGGGGCGACTCACTTCATCCGGGGTGCCACTGTGGGTGCCTTCGCGCTCCAAAGCGCGGCCCGCGGCCAAGCACGCGCTACCGCCGAGCTCTTCGGCGCCGGTGTGACCGCAGGCCAAGCGCGGCAGCGGCAGCTCCGGAGCGTGGACGGAAGCCTCGACGCCTGCCGGCAGGCTTCGCCCGACGCGAGCGCCCCGCCTGCTCGGTGCGCCGCGCTGCTACGCCTGGATCTGGTGCGCCTGGCAGACCGGTCGCCGGCCCTGGCTGCGTCCAAGCTGGACGCAAGCTCGGACGGCGGGGTGTGCCCTGCCGGATTCGTGTTCGCCGGCGGCAAGTGCACCAAGCCCGGCTCCGCGCCTCACGCTTGCAAGGTTGGGGACGTCTCTGACTGCACCGCGCAGTGCCAGCGCGGGAGCTTGGCGAGCTGCGACACACTGGGGCTGATGTACTTGATCGGCCGGGGGGTGACTGCAAGCGACGCCGAGGCGCTGAAGCTCTTCGACAAGGCCTGCACCGGGAAATCGGACAGCGGGTGCTTCCACCTCGGCCTGATGGTGCGCGAGGGCCGCGGAATCGCGAAGAGCGCGGTCAAGGGCCTCGAGCTGATGTTCCCGGCCTGCGAAGCAGGCCTGGCGATGGCCTGCGGCGTGGCAGGTCGGGACTTCTTCGCCGGCCTTGGGGTTCCGCGAGATCGGGCCCTGGGCCTGAAGCTCATCCGGAACGCCTGCAACGGCGGCGACCCATTCTCGTGCGAAGCCCTGGGTGGGATCACCGCCACGGGCATCGGGGGGATCGCCAAAGACGAGCGACAGGCTCGGGTGCTGTTCAAGCGCGCGTGCGACGGCGGCGCCATCGGCGGCTGCACAGGTATCGGGTTCATGCACGAGACGGGGCGCGGCGGGCCGAAGAAAGAAGGCTTGGCTGACACGATCTACCGCACGTTCTGCGAAGTGAACCCCGTCGCGTGTGTCGATCGTGGGATCGCCTTGATGTACGATCTCGGACGCCGGAAGAAGGACTGGAGCCAGGCTGGGGTCGAGCTCCGCAAGGGGTGCGACGAGGCAATTCGAATGGGCGGTGCTGCGGGTCTCGGGCTGGTGGCGTGTGTTCTGCAGAACGAGCTCTACGGTGGGAAGTACCGCATCGACCCCGAGTTGGCCCGCTCCACGGTCGACGTCCTGGCCGAGTCGTGCCAGGCGAAGGAAGCGCGCGACTGCACCGCCCTGGCCGTGGTCTCGCTCGGCATCGGCAAACGGGCCGACGGGAAGAAACTGATCCAGCTCGCCTGCGAGATGGGCGACCGCTGGGCGTGTGAGCTCGGGAAGCCGGGCGTGCTGAAGTGAGCTTTGCCGCGATCCGGTCGCGGATCTGAGCGCGAGCTGGTTGCGGCACCAGAGATCGCCAATGCCGCCCCGACGCCGACCAGGACGACTCCGATTGCGAGTTGTGGCGCGCGCTCGCTGAAGTTGCTCGGGTAACGGCCGTCGCCTTCGAGATGGCCCCCGCGCTCCGCGGGCGTGGTGAGCAGCACGGCTCCGCCCGCCACGACGAGCAAGCCGCCCGCAACCGCCACGCCGGTGCCCGAGCGCGCGGTCGCGTCCTCGGCGCCGTCTGCGTGGCCGCTTCGATCCATGGGCATTCGTTGCGCTGATCTGGGAAACCCATTCGACCCGCCATCACCGCCGCCGTCTCCGCCGCCTCTGTGTCAAAGGTACAGCGCGGGACCGGATCGCGGAGCTCGGGCCCAGGGCAGCTTGGCACGGGAAAGCCACAGCCCCCGGGTCCGAGTGCTATCTTCGGCGCCATGGTGCGTCGATCCATCGCGGTCGCTGCCGCGCTCGGGGTGTGCGGCTGCCTCGAGCTCGAGAGCGCAAGCCAGCCGGGCACCGGCGGCGGCGCGGGCGCCGCCGGGACCACGAGCACGGGCGGCGGGGCTGGCGCCGGCGGAGGTGCCGGGGGCAGCGGCGCATCTGGCGCCAGCGGCTTCTGCGCCACTCGGACCGGCGTCGCGCTCTGCAAAGACTTCGACGACGGGAAGCCGCTCGGTTTCGGTTTCACCGGAGTGGACCTCGCCTCGCCGAGCACGCTGGAGCTGGATCCGTTCTCCGCGCTCTCGCCGCCGCAGGCGATGAAGAGCACCGTCCTTCAGGGGACGCCCGACGCCGACTCGTACGCTTACGCCTACTTCGACCCGCCCGACCAGAAGGCGAAGCTCGTGACGCTGAGCTTCGACATCCTGGTGGACATCACCGGCATCGCGCAGAGCGCCGACGTGGCGACCATCACGGTCGACCCGAACGGCAAGCGCCACAGCATGGCCTTCGAGCTCTATGCGCAAGGCGCGCGCATCGAGCTCGCGTACCCGGGCCCGACCGGCGGTACCGACTACAAAGAGGCGGGTCTCACAGCCTTCCCCATCAAGGGCAAGTGGTCGCGCGTGTCGATCCACATGAACCGCACCTCTCCACCCAGCGTCTCGGTGACGGTGGACGGGGTAAGCGCTGGATCGATGCCCCTCGAGCCCGGTTTCGTGAACGACGGGCTCCGAACCCGCGTCGGCTTGTCGTTCGCTCCGGGCCTCCAGAAGGATCTCTCGGTGCGGTACGACAACGTGGTGGTCGAACTGAAGTGATTGTCAGGGTCGCCACAGGTCGGCCAGCAACGCGGGCCGTTCGCGATCTTTGCCGACCGCGCCCAGGCGCGCCTGCCACAGGCCCGCGCCCGACCGCAGCCTGAGCAGCGGCCACGCTTCCGGGTCGCCCAGGAACTGGCCGTCGGCCGAGTGCACCACGCCGGCTTGGCGATCGAAGCGGGCGCGCAGCGTGAGCGTGCGTCCGTCGCGCACGCGGTGCAGCCGCGCCTGGTGGCTTGCTGCGAGCAGCACGTTGCCTTCTGGGTGCCACTCCATGCTCCAGATGCGCGCCTCGTGACCGGGCAGCGTGCGCACGATCTGGCCGCGGGCCGTGTCGATCACGCGGATCAGGGCGTCGTCGCTGGCCACTGCCAGGCGCGTGCCGTCGGGGCTGAAGCGGAGCTGCCGGATGGCGCTCTCGGTCCGCAAGAGCTCGACCGTGCTTCCGCTGCGCCGCAGGCTCACGCCGCGCTGATGGTTGGGGAAGGCGAGGGCGCTGCCGTCCGGCGACAGCACGGGTGCGGCGTGCAGCGTCCTGCCGGCGACCCGATCCAGAAGCTTGCCCGAGCCCACGTCCCAGACGCCCACGTACTGGCTGGCCGTGGTGATCAGCGTCGTGCCGTCGGCCGAGAACGACAGCGCCTCGACCCGGCTGAATGGCGCGACCTGCTGGTGGTCGAGGGCGCGCAGCCGCTTCAGGGTCGCGGCGTCGTACAGCTCGACGCCGCCCGAGCCACCGATGGCGATCACGGCGCCGCTCCACGCCGCACCCGCGGCGAGCGTGACGCCCGTCGCGACGGTCTTCACGGTCTTCTTCTGGTCGCGATCCCAGAGCGAGAGCCGCCCGGCGTGGAGCATGGCCAGGCGGCGCGAGTCGGGGGCAAAGGCAAACTGCGCCGTCCAGTCGTCGCGGCTCGCGGCACCCACCCGCCCGACGGCAACGCCCCGGGTCACGTCCCAGATCGCCACCACGCCGTGGGCCACGCTCGCCGCCAAGAGCGCACCGTCGGGTGACCACCCGGGGGGGCCAACCTCGCGCTGCTGCGCGGGGAAGCGTTGCACGATGGTACCGGTCGAGGCGTGCCACACGTCGACCCAGCCGGCCGCGGCCGTCGCGATGCGCTCGCCCTTCGGATCGAAATGCGCCGCGGTCACGCTGCCCCAGGGCGAGCCCAGGCCGCGCACCGGGGCGCCCGAGTCTGCGTTCCACAGGCGAACCTGGGCGTCGTCGTTGCCGGTGGCCACCAGCGTGCCGTCGGGGCTCACGCCCATCGACTCGAGGATCCCCACCGGGAACTTGCGCAGTGTCCTTCCGCTCGATGCGTCGATCGTCACCACGTTCGTGCCCGAGCCCACGAACAAGCGCCGGCCGTCGCGACTGAAGTGCGGCTTGCCCGCCGCGGTGACCTGCGCCAAACGCTTCAGCACGGCGCCCGAAACGGGATCGACGAGCGCGACGCCGTCTTCGGTGGTGACCGCCAGCCGACCGTCGGGCGACAGCGCGCCGCCCTTCACCCGCCCCGGGATCCGGGCGCGCACCCGGAGCTTCTTCGCGTCCCAGAGGTGGAAGCTGCCGTCGAGGCCGCCGGTGAGCAGCGTCTGCTCGTCCTCCGAGAGCGTGACGCTCAGCAGCTGACGCCCTTCTTCGTTCGGTGTTCCGGCCACGGCGAGCAGCTTGCCGGTCGCGGCGTCGTACACCGTCACTTCGGTCTTCGGACCCACCACGAAGACGCGCTTGCCGTCCGCGCTCACGGCCACGTCGAAGGCGGGGTGCTCGATCACGCGACGGACAGCGAAGCGCTCCAGATCCCAGACGATGACCTGAGAGTCACGCGCTACCGAGACCAGCGTCTTGCCGTCGGCGCTCCACGCGACACGCTTCAGCGCCTCGTGGTGTCCGGTCAGTTGCGCCATCAGACCCCCGTCCAAGCTCCACAGGCACACGGTGTGATCGAAGCCCCCCGTTGCCAGCAGGCGTCCGTTCGGATGAAACGCCACGGACCAGACCTGCGTCGCGTGGCCGGTCTGCGGGACCAGCACCGGATCGGGTGGGGGCGCCGGCGGGGGCGCCTCTTCCGGTGCCGAGCTGGGTCTGGCGCGCGCGACGATGGAGCGGCGCGGCAGATCGGGGGGCAGGCCCTGCATGCACGCGGTCGCCAGCAAGAGCGCCAGGGCCGGCCAGAGCTTCACGCCGGTCATACGACGCCGGCGGCGGTGGCCTTCCTGGGGGATCTCCCTCGACCAGACACCGCCTCGTCCCCCGACGCCCGCTGACCTAACTTGTCCCGTGGTGAGACCGAGTCTGTCGCTTGCTCTGGCCCTCGCGCTCGCGGGGTGCGGCTCCGTGGCGCCGGTGCCGTACTACCCGTTCGTCGAAGATCGGGACCTCGAGCTTCGATACGAGACCCTGACCCTGTCGGTAGAGGCCGACGGCAGTGTGCGTGTCGCTGCCTTGTTCTACTTCGTGCCCCACGCACCCGCACGCGATCGGCTGCTCACATTTCCCATCGGGCCCCCGCGCCGCGGAGCCCAGGGCTTCACCGCCCAGCTGCTCGACGCCGAGCCCGGGCACGTCCGCGTGGCGCCGGGCGAGCCCGGCGCCTTGCCGATGGGTGAGGCGGTCGAGTCGTGGGACATCTGGCTGGGCGCGGCAGGTCAAGGGCCCAACCAGAGCCGGCTCTTGGTGCGCTACGCCCAGGCCGGCAGCGGCGATTTCGGGTACGTGCTGAAGAGCGGTGCGTACTGGCGTGGTCCCATCCGCAAGCTGGTGCTGGTGGTCGAAGATCCGCACCAGCGCGTGGCGGCCATCGAGGTCGAGGGCCACCGCGTGGACCCAGCGAAGCGTCGCCGGATCGTGCTCGAGCTCGACGCGCTGGAACCGAATCGCGGAGTGAAGCTGGAGCTGAAGTGAGCGCGTGCTCCCCGCGTGGGTGAGCCGCGTTGCCGGCTCACGGCCCGCACGTGACCCGCATCGGGCCGGTGCTGGTGCAAAATGCGGGGCCGCCCGCGCACGGCGGGGTGAACGGGCAGGTGCAGGCGTCGGCGCTGGCGCAGTTCGACAACAAGCAGTGCACGCTCGAATCCGGGCCGGTGGCACAGACCGTCCCGCCCGGGCACTGGTTGCAGTCCGTGACGGCCAGGCAGTGATCGAGGCTCACGCACTTGGACCAGCAGCCCCCCGCCACGCTCGGGAGCTGGCTTTGGGGGCAGGTCGGCGCGGGCGTGGGGCAAGTGGCGCCGGTGCACGCCTCGCCGTTGAACGCGCAGGGCACCGGAAGGTTCGCATATTGTGCCAGCCACGCGACCAGGTCGTCGGCTTTCGGGGCGGTGTTCTTCACCGACTGGTCACCCCCGCGCCCGAGGATTACGGGCGTATAGCGCGCGGTTGCCTCGTCGAAGAGATAGCCGATGCTGGTGACCTCACCCGCGTCGGCGCAAGACATCTGCCGCAAGAGCACCCCGCCGGCGGTGCTCGGAACCCACGCGAACTGCTCGAGCACCACGTTCGGCAGAATGGACCCAATCTTCAGCGGCGCCGGCCCGTAACGCGCCCGGATCTCGGTCTCGGTCGCCGGGTACACCACGGTGGGCGGTGGCCCCCCCGCATCGTTGGCGAAGAAGTCGTAGCTCCACACGCCGCCGTCCACCGTGATGAAGATGCCCTTCAGCTTCTTCCCCCAGGCGTAGTTCTCGAACGACACCTCGAACAGGATGTTCTGCCCGGGCGGCGGAGGCGCATCGGGTGGCGCGACGTCCACGCCGCTGTCTTGAGGCACGCCGCCCGAGCCGGCGCTGCCGCCCGAGCCGGCGGCGCCGCCCACGCCGCCCACGCCCGCGCTGCCGCCCGCCCCGCTGTCGCTCTCGGACTTCCCCCCGCACGACGCGAGCAAACCGATTGCGCCGCCCACCGCCCAAGCCCAAGCCCAAGCCCACTTCATGCACGACCTCCGCGCGCCGGAACGTAGCACTCGGCATTCGCAGCGCTCGGGAAATGCATCTGCTAGCGTGGCGGGGGATGAGCGATGACCGGCGGGTGATCCTGGCTCGGCGCGAAGCGTTTCTCAGGAGCGCGCTGTGCGGCGCCGCCGCCGGGGCGGTGCTCTCGGGCTGCGACCCCAGCGGACCGGTGTGTCACTCGGCGCGCCGCAACCTTCCGCGGGTCGTCGTGACCACAGTCGGGTGTGACATCCCGCACCCCTGCCTGTCCGTGGTGCGCGTGCCGCCACCGGCGGACGCAGGTCCCGACGCGGACGACGGCGGCGGGTGACGGCGAGGCGACCTGCAGGCCCTGACCCCCCCTGTCAGCACCATCCCCGCCCGGAAGTCGGGCCGGACGGTTGCGAAAAGGGACGCGTCTTCGACCAGTTGAGGCGTGGCGCGTGTCCCGTCGCGCCGGTCCTGCCCGGGCGTGCCCGTGACCACCACTCGGTCGCCGCCCGCGTGCGTAGCGTGTGCCGCTCACCCCCGCTCCGACCCCGAAGCGTCGCGCCGCCTCGCGAGCCGGCGAGCCCATGACGCTGCCGCTGCCACAGACCACGGACGGCAATCCGGCGCGCCCCTTCCATCGGGGGCGCGCCAGCAGCGTCTCTACGAAAAAGAGCACCGACGCAAAGAATCTTGTTGACGCGTTTCAGAGCAACTCGCGCGCACACTGCGTCGATCGCCGAGGAGTTGGCCTGTGCGCGCATGACGTCGAGCGCTCACTCGGTTTCGCGCGCGCGACGACTTTCGACGCGTCCGGGTGCTCGAAACGCGCTCCGTGGGTCAGCGGTAAGGGCAAGAAATCACGTGGTATGCGAAGAGCCATGCAAGCTCTCTCCTCGGTCTCCGATCGTGATCTCCGCCAGCGCCTCTCTGCTGCTGTCAGCAGTGAGCGCCTCGCCTCTGCGGACGTCATCTTCCACCTGGCCGAGCTCGACCGCCGCAAGCTCTACCTCGAAGACGCCTGCTCCTCGCTCTTCGCGTATTGCGTAGAACGCTTGAGCTACTCCGAGGACGGCGCCAGCAAGCGCGTGCGGGTGGCCCGCCTGGTCCAGCGCTTCCCGCAGGTGCTCGATGAGCTCGCGAGCGGCGCCATTCACCTGACCGGACTATTCCTGCTCTCTGGACACCTCACGGAGGACAACGTCGAGCGGCTGCTCGCCGAGGCGCGCGGCAAGTCCAAGCGGCAGATCGAGGAGCTGATTGCTCGGCGGTATCCGCGGCCGGACGTGGCGACGACCATCACCCCGGTGGCGCCCGTGCCGGCGCAGACGGAGTTATCAACATGGTCCGGGACAGGTGACCCGACCCCGCCGGCCCCGCCGAC
>JAKLKA010000129.1 GCA_023150915.1 Polyangiaceae bacterium | reverse complement strand
GTTGCCGCCCGGGTCGTTCACCGGCGGCGTGGCGGGCCGCGGCTGGCGCGGGCGCGCCGGCCGCGCAGGCGTGGCGGGGGTGGTGGGCGGCGGGGCGACGCTGCCGCCCGAGCCGGGGCGCACCGAGTGCGGCAGGTCGATGGGCTCGCCCGGCGTGTGCTCGTGCTTCTTGGGGCGCGTCTCGGCCTCGAGGCGCTGCTGCTCTTCCACCGCGAAGTAGGCCTGGCGGATCTCTTCCACCAGACCGTTGGTCTTGGCGTAGTCGAGCGGTGGCTTCCAATCTTGGCCGCTGAACACGAAGTAGCGGTCGATGAACTCTTGCCGCTCTTGCATCTTGCGCTCGAAGATCTTGCGCAGATCTTCCTGCCCGTGAATCACCGTGGGGGTCAGCACCAAGAGCAGGTTCAGCTTCTCTTTGGTGACCTCCGAGTGGCGGAACAAGAAGCCCAGCACCGGCAGATCACCCAGCACCGGGATCTTCTTCCGGCTCTTGCGCTCGGCCTCGCGCATCAGGCCGCCGAGCACGATGGTCTGCTGATCGTCGACCTCGACCGTGGTCCGCGCGGTGCGCTTGGTGATGGGGACGACGCCCAGTGCGCCCACGGCCGAGCCCGCTTCGCTGATCTCTTGCTCGATCTCGAGCCGCACCTGGTTGGTCTCGTTCAGGTGGGGCGTGACCTTGATCTTGATGCCCACGTCTTGGCGCGGAGCGTTGAACCCGCCCCCGGTGAGCAGCGGCAAGTTGGCCAGCGCGCCGGCCGCGCCGGCCTGACCGCCGGCCAGCCCGGCCAGGCTGCCCAGGCCCGAGCCGCCGCCCAGGTTGGTCTGGAGCGGCACGTTCTCGCCCACGCTGATCTCGGCCGCGGTGTTGTCGGTGGCCAAGATGTGGGGCGTGGCCAGAACGTTGGCGTCGCCGCTCGACGCCAGGGCCTGCAGCACCACGCCGAACGCGGGGATCGACAGCCCGGTGCCGAGCAGGTTCGAGGTGCCGGCCAGCTCGGGGCCGCGCGCACCCAGGGCCACGCCCTGGAGCAGCTCGGGGTTGGCCGGGAAGGTCAGCGAGTTCGACGCCTGGAACCCGCCCAAGAACAGCGAGTCGCCACCGCCCCCGAGATCGGCCGTGGTGCCGCCGTGGAACGACACCCCCAGGTTGGTCGAGTGCTTCACCGACACGTCCATGATCACGGCCTCGATGAACACCTGACGGCGCGGCCGGTCGAGCTTGTTCACGACCAGGCGCATGGCCGAGTAGTCGCGGCCGGAAGAGGTCACGATCAGCGAGTTGGTGGCCTTGTCCGCGATCACGCGCACGTCGCCCTCGAACATGCCGGTGGCGCCGCCCTGCTGGCCGGGCTGACGCCCCGCGCCCTGCAACATCTGGGTGAGCACGTTGGCCAGCTCTTCGGCCGTGGCGTGCTGCAGCGGCATCACGTGCACCTTGCCCTCGGCCGCCGGCTGGGTGTCGATGCGCTTCATCAGCTCGAGCAGCTTGTGGTAGCTGTCTTCGGTGCCGACCACGATCAGCGAGTTGGTCTGATCGTCGGCCACCACCTTGCTGAGGCCACCGCCGCCGCCGCCGCCGGCCTGGCCCTTGTCCAGCTCGAACAGCTCGTTGATGCGCTTGGCCATGTCCGACGCGGACCCATAGTGGACCGGCTCGATCCACATGCGCGAGCCCGCGCCGCCGACGTCGATCTCTTCCAGGATGCGGATCATGCGGCGGATGTTGGTGCCCGTGTCCGTCATGATCAGCAGCTGGCCCGGGCCATAGACCGAGATGTCGGCCTCTTTGCTCTTGAACTTCGAGAGCAGCGCGTTCGCCTCGTCGGCCGAGACGTTCTTCAGGCGATACAGCCGGGTCACGTAGCGATCGGACGCGGGCACCGGCTCGCCGCGGGCGTAGACCGGGGTGGGCGCCGTGACCGAGCCGGCGCTGTCGATGATCTTCAAGAACCGCCCGTGGGGAACCACGGTCATGCCGTTCGCCTCGAGGATCGACAAGAACGCCTCGTAGGCCTCGGCCAGCGTCACCGGCTCGGGCGAGACCACGGTGGCCTTCACCTGCCGCACCTTCGGACCGTAGATGAAGCGGCGGCCGGTCATGCCGCTGATGTGGTTGACCAACTCGGCCAGATCGGCGTCTTGCAGGTTGAACTTCACCAGGTGACCACCGGGCTTCGGCCGGAACTGCACGTCGGTCGCCTTGGCGATCTGATCCATGTTGTTCGGCAGGTTGCCCTTGGCGCCCGGCGGCTCTTTCTCGGCGCCGGCCACCGGGGCACCGGCAGCCGGTGCGGCGGGCGCCCCCGGTCGGGCGGGGGCGGGGGCGGGCGCGGGCGCGGGGGCCGCGGGTGCGGCGCCGGGCCGACGCAACGGCGGGGCTTGTTGGGCCGACACGAGCGGTGCCGCGAGCAGCGCGGACAGCGCCCAGGTTCCGGCGAGGGTTGCAGCCTTCAGCTTCATCACTTGATCCGAAAGTCGATACTCATGGGTTTGCCGCGGCGATTGATCTTCACGTTCAGGTTGCTCGCGGTCCGAAGGCGCGCGTAGGCCTCGAGGGCCTTCTCGGGGCTCGCCATGTTGAAGCCGTTGATGGTCTCGAGGCGGTCACCGGTCTGGAAGCCCAGCGTGCCGAGCAGCGTCTCGGGGCGGATGCCGAACAGCCGGATGCCGACCACCTTGCCGTTCTGTTGCTCGGGCACGATCCGCGCAGAGCGCATCAGCTCTGCCTGGTTTTCCAGGATCTTGTCGACCACCGACCGGTCCACGTTGAACTCGGTCTCGCTGACCTTCTGGATCTTCGAGGCGATGTCCGCCGGCACGCCGCTGGCGCCCTTGCCCGCCGGGGCCGCGGGCCCCGCGCTGGGCGCCGGCGCCGCCGCGGGCGTCGGGGCCGGCTGCGCCGCGAACAGCACCAGCTGGCACACCGATCCGGAATTGGTGAGCCACACCGAAGGGCTGTTCTCCCGGGGGTTGTAGCCGATGAACGTCACGTCGTGCGAGCCGACCTTGTCGCCCACCCGGCGAATGGTCGGGCGCGCCTCGCCCGGGCCCTGCAGCGCAGCGATGGACCACATCGGATCGGTCGACTCGGTGATGATGCTCACGCGAATGCCGTCGCACTTGCCCACGGCGAGGGGATCGCTGAGATCCGCGGCGGGCGCGGGCAGCGAGCTCACGTCGAGCTCGGCCGCGTTGAGCGGGCCAGTCACCGAGTCGAAGGGGTTTCGGGAGAGGATCGGCTCGGCGCTGCGGGTCGCCACCGTGGTCTCGGGCGGACGGGCGTTCGGCGGCGGCTTCGGCGCCTGAGTGAGGGTCTTCTCGTCGGCACCCAGCGACGCCCCGAAGAGCTTCATCGCGCCCGACGCCTGGAAGTACGCCATGGCCGCGACCAAGGTCAGCACGACCACGGAGAAGTACTTCTTGAGCAGGGCGTCGAAAGCCACGGGGACTGGACCGCTTAAAGCCAGAGGCGTGCCAGGGTCAATCGATAAAGAAACCCGCGAGATTTCCTGGCTTTAGGCGGGCGCTTGGGGCTGATTTCCTCGCCAACCTGGCACGAGATCGGCTTCACGCCTGCTCAGTGTGACAAGTTGTCATCCCGGACGGCGAGCCGGGACCGGCGTCAGGCGTCTTCGCCGAGCTTCCGGTAGATGGTCCGGGTGCTGATCCCGAGCAGCTGAGCGGCCAGCGACTTGTCGCCCGAGGTATAGGCCAAGGTCTCGCGGATCAGCCGGTGCTCGACCTCTTCGAGGGGCGTCCCGATGGCGAAGGTGAGCGCCGACGGCGCGGGCGCCGAGGCCTGCGCCACGGCGTCCGGCAAGTCGTCGAGCCGCAGCGTGTCGCTGCGACACAGCACGGTGGCGCGCTCGATCACGTTCTCGAGCTCGCGCACGTTCCCCGGCCACGAATAGTCCGTCAGCTTCCGGATCACTTCGGGCGGCACGATCAACCGCGGGCGACCGTTCTTCTTGCAATAGACGCCCAGGAAGTGATCGACCAAGAGCGGCACGTCTTCCGCGCGGTTGCGCAAGGGGGGCGCGGTCACGGCGATCACGTTGAGGCGATAGTAGAGGTCCTCGCGGAAGCGCCCGGCCTCGACCTCGGACGCAAGGTCGCGGTTGGTGGCGGCGACGATCCGCACGTCGGCCTTCACCGGGTTGCCGCCCACGGGCTCGTATTCGCCCTCTTGCAGCACGCGCAAGAGCTTCACCTGCACCGCCGGTGTCAGCTCGCCGATCTCGTCCAAGAACAGCGTGCCGCCGCGCGCCCGCGCGAAGCGCCCCTCGCGCTTGCTGACCGCGCCGGTGAACGCGCCGCGCTCGTGGCCGAACAGCTCTGCCTCCAGGATCGATTCGGGGATCGCCGCGCAATTCACCGCCACGAAGGGGCCGGCGGCGCGCCCGCTCTTGCCGTGGATGTAGCGCGCGATCAGCTCTTTGCCGGTACCGCTCTCGCCCAAGACGAGCACCGTCGCGGACGATGGCGCCGCCTGCGTGGCCACGTCGAGCACCCGGCGCAGCGCCGCGCTCTGCCCGACGATTTCACGGGTGGTGAGCAGCTTCAGCTCTTCGCGCAACGACCGGTTCTCGGCCACCAGCGAGTGGCGCTCGGCAGCCTTCTTCACGCTCTTGACGATGTTCATCCGCTTGAGCGGCTTCTCGACGAAGTCGTAGGCGCCCTCGCGCATGGCCTGCACCGCCGTCTCGACGGTGCCGTAGGCGGTCATCAGCACCACCTCGGTGTCCGGGGTGATTTCTTTGAGTGCCTTCAAGAGCTCCACGCCGTTGACGCCGGGCATCATCAGGTCGGTGAGCACCACCTGCACGCGGTGCTTGCGCGCCACCTCGAGCGCGGTCTTGGCGCCGTCGGCAGTCAGCACGCGCATCCCCTCGCGGCCGAAGATCTTCTCCAGCGAGGCGACGTTGCTCGGCTCGTCGTCCACCACCAGCACGGTGATGTCGCTGGCCGGCGCCCCATGGGTCTCGGACTCTGCCGCCATGTCATTCATGTCGCCAGAATGTCTCGAGCCAGACGAGTTGTCAACGCCTAGTCAGATTGTCTGCGACCTCGCCGGATTGACGCACAGCCTGCCAGCACGGCAAACGCGAAAAGCCCGCCCAATCGCGGGCTGCGACCCGTACCCGGCGCCGAGCAGCTGCACCCGCCGGCGTCGTCCTTCACGGTCTTGGTGGTCTGGCCGCTGGCGCCGGTCCCGGTGCTGGTGCCGCCAGCGCCGCCCCCGCCGCCGACCGCCCCGCCCCCGCTTCCGGCCGCCCCGCCGCTTCCGCTGCTGCCCGCTGCGCCCCCCGAGCCCGCCGCGCAGGTCAGCGTCTTGGGGCTCGCGCCAAGCTCTTTCTCCGGGGCGCCGCTCGCGTCCACGCCCACCGCCCACACCGTGTGGGCTTGCCCGTCCTGCAGCGCGGCCGGCGTCGGCAGCTCGAAGCCGTGCTCGCACGAGCCGATGGCCGCGCACAAGTCGGGCCGGCTCACGTTGGCGGTCACGGTGATCGGCGTCGCACCCGCTTGGCCCGGAGCCACATCGACGTAGAGGTCCACCTCGATGGCCTTGGCGGGCTGGTCGGGATCGTACGCCCAGCCGCGGAGGGTGCTGCAGCTCGCTTCGTCCAAGAAGCCTTGCGGCGATTGGTTCACCGGCGCGACGCAGGCCCCCGTGGCCTGCAAGATCTGGATGTCCGCCCCGTAGAAGAAGCGCAAGATCTTGTCGTAGTCGTAGCCGTTCGAGTTCTCGAGGCAGCGAGCGCTCCACTGACCCATGCAGCCGCGGTTCTGCCCGTAGACCGGCTGAGACGGTGGAATGTATCCCAGGGCCGTCATCTTCACGCCCGCGCCCGTCTTGCCCTCGTTGTACGTGATCCACTTCTCGGTGCTGGACGCGCCCGAGCCCTTGCAGGCCGGCGGTGGTGGGTCCTTGTCGCCGGCGACGTAGAAGCCGTAGGTCAGCATGCTGTCGTACGACAAATACATGCCGCTGGTCTCTTTCACGGCTTGGAAGTGCTTGGCCTGGGGGGCCGCGCCGCAGGTGTAGACCTGACAGCCCTGGCCGTCGCAGATCTTTCCGCTGGTGGCCATGGCGTAATAGGCCACCGAGCGCGCGGCGATGGCTTGCGCCTTCAGCGCCTCGAGATTGGCGCCGCCGTTCTCGCAGGTGATCACGTGCGGCAGGTAGTCCGTCTCGGTGTCCTTGTTCACACCGTTCACGTTGATCTGACAGTACGCGCTCGCGAGCGGGGCCTTGACCGCCTCGGTGATGGTGCCCACGGGCTCGGGCCCGCGGTCTTCACCGCAGGCCGCCAGCGACAGCACCGCCAGGGCACAGCAGAGCCGGGTGCGCGCCGCCATGAGGCCGAAGGTACATCACCCCGGGAGGTCAGCGCACCAACTTCGACACCTGTTTGAAGGCGTCGCCGCTGGCCTGCGCCAACCAGTCGAAGACCACGGTTTCGGCGGTGGTGCGGGTGGCGCCGGCTTTTTCGCACAGCGCCAGGCCCACCTCGCGATGATCGTCCTGACGCGAGGCGACGCCGTCGACCGGCACGTGCACCTCGATGCCGCGCCCCACCAGGTCGCGCACGGTCTGATAGACGCAGACGTGGGTCTCCATGCCCAGCACCACCGCGTGGGTCACGCCGGTGGCGGTCAGGCGCTCGGCGAAGCCCGAAGCATCACAGGCGCTGAACGCGAGCTTCTCGAAGCACGGAGCGTCCGCCGCTTTCAGCAACTCGGCGATGGGCGGCAGCGTGGGGCCCAAGCCCTTGGGGTATTGCTCGGTGGCGATCACCGGCGCCCCCAGCACGCGTGCGCCCTCGATCAAGATGCGCGCGGCGCGCTCGACCCGCGCGCGCTGCTCGGCGGGCATGACCGCCGCCAGGCGCTCTTGGATGTCTACGACGACGACGGCGGTCCGCTTGGGGTCGAGGCGCTGCATGAGCGGGCTTCTACCAGAGCTTTTCGGCGATCGCCTTCCGATAATCCAGGCGCAGCTCGAACTCGCTGAGTCGTCGCCCCCCGGCGTCCAGCAGATCGGCGCGCACGGTGCTGGCCGCCGCCAAGAGCCCCGCAAGGTCGCGCCGGCGCCGGCCGTGGAGGCGACAGGCGGTTCCGTCGGCGAGGGACAGCTCGAGATCGTAGCTGACGGCCAGAGGCGCCCACCGGTCGAAGGTGACCCGGCCCTGCACCGGGCAGCGATCGCACAGCCCGCCCGCGCTGAGCTCGCCCTGGACGGCGATCGAGCGCCCGAGCCCGGGGACGAGCACCGGCCGCGTGCTCCAGACGGTGAGCGTCGCGGGATCACCGGCGCCGCGGGCGCCTTCCATCCGGTGGCGCCCGACCAGTGTCTGTCGGAACGGCTCGAGCCCGATCATTTCTTCGGTTCTTCGAAGTCGCTCGCGTCGAGCACCAGGCGCTCGACGCGCCCCCCGCGAGCCACGGCGTCCACGATCTCCTCGACGTCGGCCAGGGCGACGCGGCCGTACATGAAGTGGTCGGGCTCGACCGCGATGGTCGGCCCCGCCCAGCACGCGTCCAAGCAGCTCGAGGTGCAGGCGCGCGCCTCGACCTGGGCCAGCCCTCGCGCTTCGAGCAGCTCTTTGAGCTTGGCGTGCAGCTCGACCGCGCCCCGCGCCGCGCACGAGCCCTTCGGCGTGCCGTCGGGCCGGCGATTGACGCACACGAACAGGTAGCGCTTCCGGTGGGCCATCGCGCGCAAGCGTGACTCTCCGGCCGCGCCGGGGTCAAGCGGCTATGCTTCGGCCGTGCTGGCCTTCGACGACCTCGCGGTGCCGCGCGCCCAGAGCGCGACTGCCCGTCGGCTGTTTGGCGAGTACCTGCGCTTCATCACCCGTCGGCTGCTGGGCCTGCGCCGCGTCGGGCACGAGCTCGACGCGGCCATCGAATTCGTCGAGGGCCAGCTGGGCGAGCAGCCGGGGTTGGTGCTGTCGGTGCTGCGACGCCCGAACGTGAGCGCCCTGGTGCGGTGGATCGAGCCCGGCGCGGATCCGGCCTGGCAGCGCGAGCTGGCCGCGCTGCTCTGGCTCGAGCTGGCGCTGTGCGGCGAGCTTCCGCCCCGCGAGGTGGCGCTGGAGTGCCCCGCCGTGCTGTGCGCGCTCGGCGCCCACCAGGCGTACGCGACGCCCGGCAAGCTGGTGATCGGGCCCGCCGGCGTCCGCTCGACCTGCACCGCGATCGACGCCTATCACCCCATCGCCGAGGGGCTGGTGCTCGCCACGCGGGACAACAACCCCCTGTCGACCCACGAGGCGCACCCTGACAAGCAGGGCAGCCGGGTGAACCTCGGTGACGAGCCCGTGGAGGGGTGGGTGGCCGCCTTTCGTGCGGCGCTCGGCATCGTGCGCCGGCACTTCCCCGAGATTGCCGACGAGATGGCGATCGGCGTCAGTCAAATCGTGCCGGTGGGCACCCGCATCGATCGCCACGAGTCGGCGTCGTACGCCGAGGTCGTGGGCACGATCTACGCATCGTTGCACCCCGACCCGCTGGTGCTGGCAGAGGCGCTGATCCACGAGCACTCGCACGGCAAGCTGAACGCGCTCTGGGCGCTCACGCCGCTCTTGACCGACGCGGCAGGCGCGTTCGAATCGCCGCTGCGCCCCGATCCGCGTCCGCTCGGCGGCGTGCTGCTCGCGGCCCACGCGCTGGTGCCGATGGCCGAGCTGCACCGTCGCCTGCGCGCTGCCCAAGACCCACGCGCGCTCACCGCCAGCGCCCTGCGCCGGGGCGACGCGCTGGCGACGCAGGCCCGTAGCGCCACCCGGACGCTGCTCGACCACGCGCGCCCGTCGGCCCCAGCGCAGGCGCTGCTCGAAGAGCTTCAGCGCTGGTGCGAATCGTGCTGAGCGCGCCGGGGTGTCGAATCCATCGGCGCACTCTTCGTCTCTAACCATCGAAACCTGGCGCGATCCCCCGCTGAGGCCGGCACCCCCTGCGCGGCCGATTCAGCTGGGCGCAACGTCTGCGTGAACCGAGGAGCCTGTCGTGAAGCACTTGCTGATTCTGGGAGCCGGAACCGCTGGCACCATGGTCGCCAACCGGATGGTGAAGAAGCTGCCGCAGAAAGAGTGGCAGGTCACGGTGGTCGATCCGGATACCACGCACCTCTACCAGCCGGGCCTGTTGTTCCTGCCGTTCGGCAACCACGAAGAATCCGAGCTGGTCCGCCCCCGCGCCGCCACGCTGGACGACCGCGTGGAGTGGAAACAGAGGACCGTGCTCGAGATCGACAGCCAGGCGCGCAGCGTGGTGCTCGATGACGGCGAGCGGCTGGCCTACGACCTGCTGGTCATCGCCAGCGGCAGCCGGATCCGACCGGATCTGACCGAGGGCCTGCTCGGCGACGCCTGGCAGCGCAGCGTGTTCGACTTCTACACGCTGGACGGCGCGGTGAAGCTGCGCGACGCCCTGGCGAAGTTCCGCGGGGGCAAGCTGGTGATCAACCTGGTCGAGCTGCCGATCAAGTGTCCGGTCGCCCCCCTCGAGTTCGCGTTCTTGGCCGACGAGTTCTTCGTGCGCCAAGGCATCCGCGACGAGGTCGAGTTGACCTATGTCACGCCGCTGGACGGCGCCTTCACCAAGCCCATTGCCTCGAAGCGCCTGGGCCACCTCTTGCATGAGAAGAACGTGAAGGTCGAGACCGAGTTCGCGGTGGGCAGCGTGACCGATCACGAGCTGGTCAGCTTCGACGAGCGCCGCGTGCCGTTCGACCTCTTGGTGACCATCCCCACCCACACGGGCGCCGCGTTCGTCGAGCGCTCGGGCCTGGGCAACGAGCTTGCGTTCATCCCCACCGACAAGCATTCGCTGGCCGCCAAGGGGCTGGACAACGTGTTCGTGGTGGGCGACGCAACCGACGTGCCCGCTTCGAAGGCGGGCTCGGTCGCGCACTTCGAGGCCGAGACGTTGATCGAGAACCTGGAGCGCGCTGCCACCGGCCGCGCGCTGGCGTCGACCTTCGACGGGCACGCCAACTGCTTCGTCGAGACCGGCGGCGGCAAGGCGCTGCTCATCGACTTCAACTACGACGTCGAGCCGCTGCCGGGGAAGTACCCGTTGCCCGGCCTCGGGCCCTTCAGCCTGCTGGAAGAGAGCAAGCTGAACCACCAGGGCAAGCTGGCGTTCCGCTGGATCTACTGGAACGGGCTGCTCCCGGGCAAGCCCATCCCCGTGCCCGCGCAGATGTCGCTGGCCGGCAAAGAACAACCTGACGCCCCGTGAGGGTGAGAACTGGAGATCGGAGTCATGGCAACCAAGACCTATGGCGGCGTCGCCGTCGAAGTGGACGACGAAGGCTTCCTGAAGAAGGCCGCTGAATGGACCCCGGAGGTGGCGAAGGCCATCGCCGCCGAGGTGGGCATCCCCACGCTGACGGACAAGCACTGGAAGGTGCTGGAGTTCGCCCGAACGGACACCGCCTCGCAAGGTCAGTCGCCCGGACCGCGCCGCATCGTGGCCTCGGCGGGCGTGAGCATGAAAGAGCTGTACGAGCTCTTCCCCAAGGGGCCCGGCAAGCTGGTGGCGCGCGTCGCCGGGGTGCCGAAGCCGAAAGCCTGCCTCTGAGCCGAGAAGGATCCCGCCATGGAAAACGCAACTCGCAAGATCGCCATCATCTGCTCCAAGGGCAGCCTCGACATGGCCTACCCCGGCCTGATCCTTGCCAACGCAGCGCGCATGGCCGGCCACGACGCCATGCTGTTCTTCACCTTCTGGGGCCTCGACATCGTGAACGACAAGAAGGTGGACCACCTGCACATGTCGCCGCTGGGCAACCCTTCGATGCCCATTCCGGCGATGATCGCCGGGCTACCCGGGATGGAGGCCCTGGCGACCAAGATGATGGTCGCCGACATGGACAAGCTCCAGATCCCCCACGTGCGCGAGATGATCGAGAACCTGGCCGACGCCGGCGCCGAGCTCTATGCCTGCCAGCTGGCGATGGACATGTTCAAGCTCGAGAAGAAGGACCTGGTGCCCCAGGTCAAAGACGTGATCAGCGCCATGGATTTCATCGACAAGAGCGAGGGCGCGCAGGTGATCTTCGTGTAGCGGGGCACGCCCCCCCTTGCCTTCGCGGCGGCGCTGAGGAACATCGTCGGCATGACGGAGCCGACCTCGGGCAAGGTGGCCGCCCCGGCGAGCAAGGGCTCGGGCCGCGGGCGCGCCATCGGAATCGGCGCCGCCGCAGTCGCGGTGGCGCTGGGTGCGGCCTATGGCACCGGCCGTTATCAGGGCATGCTCACCACCGACGCCGCCGAGAAGCGCGCCAGCGAACGTGAGCTCGAGAAGAAGCGCGCCACCGGCGAGTTCGACGCGCAGCGCGACCGCGCGCTCCGGCTCGAGGCCCGCCGTCGGCTGGATCTGGCCCTGCGCTCGGTGGAAGAGCGGAACTTCGGGGTCGCCGAGCAGCACCTGGCGAAGGCCAAGGTGCTCATCGGCCGCGCCAAGGGCGATGCCGCCCTCGACAAGCTGGCGGCCGACATCGGCGAGGGCAAGCTGCCCGCCACCGACGACCTCGCGAGCACCCGCGACAAGCTGCGGGGCTACTTGGTGGCGTTCGACGCAGCGCTGCCGCCGGCCGAGTAGCCCCCGGCTCAGCCCAACGCCGCGCGCACCGACTGGTCCACGATCACCAGAAGCTCGTCCAGATCGGCGTCGTCGATGTTGAGCGGCGGGGCGACGTACACCACGTTGCCGAGCGGACGTAGGTACGCTCCGCGCTTCAGCGCCTCGGCGTAGACCCGGCGCCCGCTGCCCGCCAGGTAACCGCCGGGGCCGGCGAGGTCGAGCGCACCGATCATGCCGATCGAGCGAACCCCCTCGACGCCGGGGAGCTCGGCCAGACGTTCGAACGCGCGCTGGATGCGCTGAGCCTTGGGAGCCGCGCGCGCCAGCACGTCTTCATCGCGATAGATCGCCAGCACCTCGCGAGCCAGGGCGGCACCCAGTGGATTCCCGGTATAGGTGTGACCGTAATAGAAGGCGCGCTCGGGCTCCCCCAAGAAGCCCTGGAAGATGCGCTCGCTGACCAGCGTGGCGCCCATGGGCAGCATGCCGCCGCTGAACGCCTTGGCCGTGCACAAGAGGTCGGGCGACACCCGGGCGAGCTGGCTGGCCCACATCGGACCAGTTCGGCCGTAGCCGGTGAAGACCTCGTCCAGCACCAGAAAGACGTCCAGCTCACGCGCGATGGCGGCGACCCGCGCCAGATGGTCGGGCGAGTAGAGGCGCATCCCGGCAGCCCCCTGCACCACGGGCTCGAGCACCACCGCGGCCAGCGTGCCGGCGGACTCCCGAAGCACGCGCTCGAGGGTGCCGAACGCGCGCTCGTGACCGGAAGGCTCGAGCGGCACGTGAACGCAGTCGAGGAGCACGCCGGCGAAGGGCCGGCGGAACACCTCGACGCCACCCAGCGCCGCCGCGCCCAGCGTGTCGCCGTGGAAGGCGTCGCCCAGCGCCACGAAGCGCGTACGCTCGGGTCGGCCGTTCTGGTGCCAGTATTGTAGCGCCAGCTTCAGCGCGATCTCTACGGCGGTCGAGCCGTCGTCGGCATAGAACACCCGCGACAGCCCGGCGGGCGCGACCGCGATCAGCTCTTCGGCCAAGAGCGCCGCCGGCTCGTGGGCGATGCCGGCCAGAGCCACGTGGGCCATCACCTCCGCCTGGCGCTTCAGCGCCGCGACCAGCCGCGGGTGGCCGTGTCCGAGGGCCGCCGTCCACCACGACGAATTACCGTCGAGGTAGCCCCTGCCGTCGGCGTCGAACAGGCGCGAGCCCTGGGCCCGGACGATGCAGAGCGGCTCGCCCTCTTCGATGTACTGCTGCATCGGCGTGTAGGGGTGCCAGACCCGGCGCTTGTCGGCCGCCACGATGCGCGCGCGCTCGCTCATGCGCGCTGCTCCGGGATGCTCGGCTCGGCCGGGACGACCAGCCGTGCCGTGGTCCCGAGCCCGACTTCGCTCTCGAGCTCGAGCCTTCCGCCGTGGGCGCGCACGATGCGTTGGACGATGGCGAGCCCGAGGCCCGTGCCGCTGGGTCGAGTGGTGTAGAAGGGGTCGCAGGCGCGCGCCAGCACCTCTTCGGTCATGCCGCCGCCGCGGTCGCGGACCTCGATGTGAGCCTCGCGTGCCCCTTCACCGACGCGCTCGCGGACGCAGACGTCGATCCGGGCCCCCTCGGCGCTGGCCTGCCGGGCGTTCTCTACCAGGTTGGTGAGCGCGACCCGCAGCAGTGACTCGTCGGCCTCGATCCGCACCGGTTCGGCGCAGAGCTCGAGGGCGCCTGCGCCGGGGCCTTGGGTCACGACCTCTGCCAGCTCGGCCAGGTCGACGGTGGTCGGCCTGAGGGTCACGGGCCGAGCGAACCGGAGCAGGTCGGTCACCAGGCGATTCAAGCGACCGGCCTCTTCTTCGACGATGTCGAGCAGCACGCGGTGATCACCGCCCCCCGGCTCGACGCGCCGGAGGCCCGCGACCGCGTTGCTGATGATGGCCAGCGGATTGCGCACCTCGTGGGCAATGGACGCCGCCAGCTCGCCCACGGCCGCCAGGTGTTCCTTGCTCTCCAGCGTGGTCTGCACCTCGCGCAGCTCGGCGTGGGAGACCCGCAGCTCTTCCGCGGCCTGCTCCAGGTGGGTCTTGGCCTGATCCAGCTCGCCAGCCGTCAGGCGGTAGCGCAGCACCAGCGTGCTGGCGACCGCGAAGGCGTACAGCATGAAGGCATGGGGCAGCACCAAGAGCGTCGGCGGCAGCACGCCCGTGACCATCAAGATGTCGTTCGCGCCCGCGCCAAACAGGAACAGCCCGCCGATGAACGCCACCAGCGCCTCGCGGCCGCCGTGCCGCTGCGCGCGCAGGAACAGCGCCTGCGCCGCCACGATCTGAAGCCCGGTGAGGGTGAAGTGCAGCAGCGCCACGGGCCCCGGCACCGCGCGCACGTAGTTCAGCTGGCCGCCCAGGACACGGACCGCCTCGACGCTGGTGGTGCCCGGCAGCCAGAACCACTCGGCCAGGTTGGCGAGCTCGAAGCCGGCGGCCAAGATGTAGGAGAGGGTGGCGATGCGGCGGCTGTGATCGGGCGCACCGTAGCGCAGCGCGTAGTGCAGGTTGAACACCGGCGCCAAGATCGACCCGGTGAGCACCAGCTTCGAGGCAGCCAGCCCGCTCTCGGTCGAGTCCGCCAGCGACAAGCGGACCATGCCCGCGGTGGTCAGCGCGAGGGTGAAACAGAGCAGACCGAAGATGAGGTAGTCCCGCTCGCGCCGACCCAGCGCGAACGCCAAGCTGAAGAAGATCCCCAGCGCCACCTGGGCAATGGCCCAGGCCACGAGCATGCCGGCGAGCAACTGGGGCGTCATTTCAGGTCGCGATTGACGGTGACGACGCGGTCCACCCGCGCCCCGCCCAGCTCGACTTCGACTCGGAAGTCACCACTCGGAAGATCGCGGAGGGCGAGCGGCTGCCACTCGGTCAGTCGCTGCTCGAGCTTCGAACCTTCGCCGGTGACGCGCACCGTGGCGCTGCGGTCGCCCAGCTGCTCGGGCAGCGCCAGGAAGTCGACGATCACCTGCGCCGCCGGCCCGTTGTAGGTGCCTGCCGGCGAAAGCAGCAGCGCCCCGGGGCCGGGGGCGCGCTTCGGATCGCGGTCGCCGATCCAGAACCGCACCACGGCAAACGGTGCACGCGAGCCCGGGCCGCCTCGCACCACGGCATGGTTCGCGTCCACCGCAGCCAGCGCAAGCCAGTGCGGCCCCGGTGCGAGCTCGCGCCCGTCGTCGACCAGCGCGCCCAGCTTGATCTCGGTCTTGTCGAGCACTCGCCGCGGGCGGTGATCGTCGAGCACGACCAACACGCCGGGGCCCTCTGCCGACCGCGGCCAGCCCTCGATCTTGGTACGCACGGTGTAGCCCTGCGCTTTCGGGATCAGGATCCGCTGCTCGGCGATGGGAAACAGGATCTCGACCCGAGCCTTCGCGTCGCGCGGCGGGGCCAGCGGCTCGAGCCGCGCGCTGGGCGCGGGGGCGGTGGGAGCCGGCGCGGGTGCGTCCACGCCAGCATCACTCACCGCGGTGCGTGGCGCAGGCACCGCCGCTGCGCGCGCCGGCGGCGCAGGGCTCGGCGGCGCGGTCGCGCACGACACGACGATCGCGATCCCCCCGACGGCCGCGGGCAACTTCACCGCGCCACGCTAGCGCATTTCTTCGACCCCGGGACTACCCGCGGGCGCTCAGCTCTGGTAGCCGGGTGAGAACCATGAGTTACGTGGTCCTGGCCCGCAAGTGGCGACCGATGAGCTTCGACGATCTCGTCGGGCAGGAGCACGTGGCACGCACCTTGGCCAACGCCATCGAGGTCGGTCGCGTCGCGCACGCCTTCTTGTTCACCGGGGTGCGCGGCGTGGGCAAGACCACCAGCGCCCGCATCTTGGCCAAGGCGCTGAACTGCGTCCGCGCGCCGGGCACCGTCCCGGCCGGCACCGATCCGGGGCCCACGGCCTCGCCCTGCCTGGCGTGCCCGCCCTGCCTCGAGATCGCAGCGGGCACCGACGTGGACGTGCAAGAGATCGACGGCGCCAGCTACAACGGCGTGGACGAAGTGCGGCGCTTGCAAGAGATGATCCCGTATCGTCCCTCGCGCGATCGCTACAAGATCTTCATCGTGGACGAGGTTCACATGCTGTCGTCCAGCGCGTGGAACGCTTTCCTGAAGACGCTGGAAGAGCCGCCGCCCCACGTGAAGTTCATCTTCGCGACCACCGAGGTGCACAAGGTCCCGGTCACCATCTTGAGCCGGGTGCAGCGCTTCGACTTCAAGATGATCTCGAGCCGCGCCATCGCCGATCGCCTGCGCCACGTCACGGCGGCCGAGGGCATCGCCGTGGACGAGAGCGCGCTCTCGATCTTGGCCCGCGAGGCCGCGGGCAGCATGCGTGACGGCATGAGCCTGCTGGACCAGGTGATCGCCTGGGGCGGCAACACCCTGACCGGGCCCGACGTGGCACGCGTGCTCGGGGTCGCCAGCCACCAGGTGCTCCACGACATCGCGGGCGCGCTGGTCCGAGGCGACGCCCCCAAGGCGCTGGCGGTGGTTGGCGAGCTCGCGGCGCAGGGGCACGACCTGCCTCACGTCACCCGTGACCTCTTGGCGCTGCTACGGGACGTGGTCGTGGCCAAGGTCTGCCCCGAGCCGGGCGACCTGATCGATCTGGCCGACGAAGAGCGCCGCGACGTGATGGCCCTGGCCCAGGGCGGGGACGCCGACGACCTGGTGCGCCTGCACCAGGGTTTCTCGCAAGGGTTCGACGACGTGGTGCGCAGCGGTCAACCCCGCGCCGCGCTCGAGATGCTGCTGGTGCGGTTGGCGCGGCGGCCCCCGCTCGTGCCGATCGACGATCTGGTGGGCCGGCTGCGCGAGCTCGAGCGCCGCCTGGGCTCGGCCCCCCGGCGGGAGGGCCCGCGGGAAGCGCCGCCGGGCTTCGACGCGCCGCGCGCCCCCGACGCACGGCCGCGTCCCCGCGAGCCACGGGCCGCCGAGCGCCCGACCGCGCCCCGCGACCGGCGCGACGAACCTCCACCACCACGTTCCGAGCCCGCGCCATCGGCGCCCCCGGCCCCCAAACCCCCGCCGGCGCGCGCAGAACCCGACGCCGACGAGCGTTCGCCGGACTTCGCCGTGGTGGCCTTCATCGGCATCCTCGAACGGCTGGCTGCCCAGCGCCCCGAGCTGGCGGCGTTCTTCGAGCACGCCGCGCCGCTCCGCGTGTCTTCCACCGAGCTGGTGGTCGGCTTCGAGCCGGGCAGCGTCTTCTCCGCCCAGGCCTCGGAGAAAGAGGCGGTCGCCGCCCTCACCCGCGCCGCCAGCGAGCACTTCGGTGGGCGCGTGCACGTGGTGGTCGAGCTCGACTCCGAGCGCTCGCGCGGCTTCGACACCGTGGCCGCACAGCACGCGCGCGAGCGCCGCGCGCGGGTGCAGCGTGCCATCGCCGAAGCGAAGCAGCATCCGCGCGTGGTCGACGCGATGGAGATCCTGGGGGCACGGATCAAAGACCTGAAGATCGCTTCGGATTGACGTCGGCGCCCCACGCGTCGAAAAGAGGGCGTGTTCCCCGAGCGCCTGTCGCGGTTGATGCAGCTTCTCTCTCGCCTGCCCGGCGTGGGTGAGAAGACCGCGCAACGCTATTGCCTGTACCTGGCCACCGAGGGCGGCGAGTTGTCGCGACAGCTGGGTGAAGAGTTGATCGCCGCGTCGGACAGCGTTGGCCCGTGCCAGCGCTGCGGCAACCTGGCAGAGGTCGACGGCGAAGGCCAGCGGGTGTGCGCGGTGTGCCGTGACCACCGGCGGGACCCGTCACTGCTCTGCGTGGTGGCCCGCGTGCAAGACCTCTTGGCCATCGAGCGCAGCGGCGCGATGCGCGGCCGCTATCTGGTGCTCGGTCGCCTGCTGTCGCCCCTGGACGGCATTGGCCCGGAAGAGCTGCCGCTGGCGGCCCTGTTCCAGCGCATCGAGCACGATGGCGTGCGCGAGGTGATCATCGCCACGCCGCCCAGCGTCGACGGTGAGGCCACCGCGCTGCTCTTGGCGCGGGAGCTCGGGGCGGCGAACATTCGGGTCTCGCGCATCGCCAGCGGCGTGCCCCATGGCGGGGATCTGGAATTCGCCGACCAGATCACCCTGGGCCGGGCCATCGACGGGCGCCGCGCGATGGGCCGGTGAACGCCCGGCGATCGGCCGGTTGATCTGGCGGCGCTCTGGCGCCAAGATGCGCCCCCGCCATGACCCGACAGGTGATCTCGAGCCCGAACGCCCCGGCCGCCATCGGCCCCTATTCGCAGGCGGTGGCGTCCGGCGACTGGCTGTTCCTCAGCGGCCAGATCCCCCTCGACCCGGCCACCGGCGAGCTGGTGAGCGGCGACATCGAGGTCGAGACCCGCCGGGTGCTCGACAACCTGAGCTTCGTCCTTCAGGCCGCTGGGGCCTCCTTCGCCGATCTGGTGAAGACCACCATCTATCTGACCAATCTGGGTGACTTCGCGGCGGTCAACCGCGTGTACGCCGAGCGCTTCGGCGACAGTCCCCCCGCGCGCGCCACGGTGCAGGTCGCGGCGCTTCCCAAGGGCGCCCGCGTCGAGATCGACGGCATCGCGCGCATCCCGAACGAGAAGGCATCATGACTTCGAAGACCGAGAACACGTTCGACGACCGGCTGCTCGATGTGAACGCCGATGGCGCCCTGGCGGCGCTGGCCGGCGCCGGGCCTGCGCTGGTGGACGCCTGGGTGAAGCGCGGCAACGCCGCCGCAGTGGCCGAGGTCGCCGAGCGCGGCGAAGGCCCCGCGCGAAAAGCGGCGCGGCGCGGCATCGGGGTGCTCAAGAGCCGCGGCGTCCCGGTCCCCGAGAAGACGCGCACCGCCACCCTGGCCGGCCCCGCCAAGCAAGAGGTGCACGAGGCCTGGATGATGCCGCCCGACAGCGTCGGCAATTCGCTCTTGGTCGTGGCCTCGCACGCGGGCGCGAGCCGCTACAAGACTGCCTTCGTGGTGATCAACGACTCGCTCGGCGTCCACCGCGTGGACGTCGGCGAGCAGTCGCTGTCTCAGCTCAAGGCCACCATGACCAAGGCGCTGCCCGGCGCGCCGTGCAAGCCGCTGCAGGTCCCGGTGGGGTGGGTGCGCCATCGGATCGCCGCGGCGCGCAAGCGCCACGCCGAGCGCGGGGTTCCCGAGCCGCTGGGCTTCACCAGCGCGCGCTCGCTGCTCGAGCCCGTGCCCGAAGCCGCCCCCCCGCACCCCTTCGACGAAGAGGGGCTCGAGGTGGCCCAAGAAGACGCCATGACCTTCGCCCGCACGTCGGCGTCGCTCCACTCGTTGCCCGAGTTCCGCGGCTGGTTCCCCTCGCAAGAGGCGGTGGAAGAGATGCTGGTCAAGGTGGGCGAGACCGTCCCGGCCGGCGAGCAGCCCGATCCCGAGAAGTTGAAGGCGGCGCTCGAGACCGAGATCGTGGCGGCCACCGACCGCTACTTCTCGCCCGAGCGCCGGGCCGAGCTGGTGCGGGCGATGAAAGACAGCGCCCTCAGCGTGCTGGCCCGCGACGGCGAGCAGAAGGCGCTCGAGGTCTCGGCCACCATGACGGGCATCGAGTCGCGCGGCCTGATCACCGACGCGCCGCACGAGGTGGGCTTCCTCAAGGGCTTCTTCGAGAAGGCCATCAGCCTGCTCTTGGCCCGCGGCGGCGGCAGCCTGCGCATTCCGGTGCGCGCCGCGCCCCCCCAGCCGGCCGAGGCCGCAGCCGAAGCCACGGCCGAGCCCGGGGCTTGAGCCTCACTTCACGCTGATGGTGCCGCTGGTCGTGGTCAGGTCGTAGGCGGCTGCCTCGCACGTGACCTTCTTGCCGGTGGTGCTCACGTCGGCGGCGGTGCACCCCGCCGGGAACGTCGCCTCGATGTTGCCCGAGCCCGTCACGTTCACCTTGCCGCCCTTGGCGCTGGGCGACACCTGAGCCACGCTCAGCATCACGTCCGCCTCGGTGGTGATGTTCACGTCGTCGCTCACCCCATGCACCATCACGTCGTCCCGACAGGTCACGCCGGTGCTGAGCACGCTCGCCGCGCCGTTCACCGTGCAGTCGCCCAGCGCGGCCTTGTTGGTGACGGTCACCGTCTTGGCCTTCGCGACCGCGTTGACGCCCACGTCGAACTCGCCGTCGTTGGCCAGCGGGCCGTCGCCGTGGTTCATGATGGTCAGGTTGCCATCGAACTCGGGCGGCAGCTTGACGGTGATCGAAGTCCCCAGACCGTTGGTGGGGCTGCCCTTGCGGGCGGCCGTGATGTCGACGTTCGCGCCGTCGTGGAGCTGCAGGTCCAGGTTCTCGTTCATCTGGCGCGTCGCGAGCTCTTTCTCGTCGTACGCCTCGAAGTCGAAGGGCTTGAAGATCACCTCGACCTTGCCCGCCGGGGCGCCGCCTTCCACCGTCACGTTGCCGTACACGGTAGAGATCGTGACCGAGCCGCCGGCCTGGTAAGGCACGGACTTGGGCACATCGGTGCCGTCGAACTTGGTGAGCGACTTACCCTGGATGCACATGCCGTCCGAGCCCTCTTGCTCGTCCGGGCCGCAGTCCGAGAGCTTGCACCCGCTGGTGCCCACCAGCGTGAAGGTCATGAGCCCGAGAGCCAGCGTGCCGAAGAAGTGCTTCATGGTGGTCTAGATACCTCGTCCCCTCAGTCTACGTGGGATGTCGCCGTTTCTTCCCCACCCGTCTCACCGGGACAACCCCATGCTTTTGCGCGCCTTTTCCCGAAATGCGGCGAGCAGCCGCCGGGTGGTGGGGCCGGGGGCTCCGTTGCCCACGGCGCCCCCGTCGACCCGGACCACCGGCAACAGCTCGCGGATGCTGGACGAGATGAAGACCTCGTCGGCGCCGGCCAGCTCCCCCACCGCCAGGGAACGAAGCTCGACCTCGACCCCCAGCTCGGCGGCCACCTCCAGCAAGAACGCGCGGGTGATCCCCGGCAAGATGCCGGCCT
>JAKLKA010000128.1 GCA_023150915.1 Polyangiaceae bacterium | reverse complement strand
CACCGCGTTCTTGCAGGCCAGCCCGGGACGGCAAGGCTCGAGCGCGCTGCACGCCTGCCCCACCCCCGCACCGGTCACCGGACCCGTGCCCCCGCTGCCCCCGCCGCCGCCGGCCCCGCCGTCGCCGCCGCCGTCGTACGTGCCGTCGTCACAGCCTTGCACTGCCAAGAGCAGCGAAAGACCCGCCCCGAGCCCCCACCATCGCCGAAAAGTCATCGGGGGATGGTAGCAGTGATCGGCCGGCCCGGCTCAGTCATACTGCAAGAAGGCGATCACCGGCGTGGGGACCAGGCGATCGCGGCCCCCGAGTGAACGCAGCTCGACCACGAAGGCGTAGGCCGCCACGTACGCCCCCTGCCGGTGGACCAGCTCGCCGGCCGCCGCGGCGGTGCCGCCGGTGGCGAGCAGGTCGTCGACCACCAGCACGCGGGCCCCTTCGCTCAGCGAGTCGCGGTGCATCTCGAGCTCGCTCTCGCCGTACTCCAGCGAATAGCTGACCTTGTCGGTGCGATACGGCAGCTTGCCCGGTTTGCGCACCGGCACGAAGCTCGCGTTCAGGCGTGCGGCCAGGGCGCCGCCGAAGATGAAGCCGCGCGACTCGATGCCGACCACCGCGTCGATGTGCTCGCCCATGAAGCGCTCGGCGATGGCGTCGAGCACGATGTGGAACGCCTTGGGATCGGCGAGCAGCGGCGTGATGTCCTTGAACAAGATCCCCGGCTGGGGAAAGTTCGGGATCTCGCGGATCAGCTTGCGCACGTAGCTGTGCCCGTCCACCAGCTCGGGGGCGATGTGCGGCAGGTGGTGCCGGGCCGGCTTCTTCGCGGCCTTCTTCGGGCCGCCCCGCGGGGTGAGCTTGGCGCGCGCCTCGCGGCGTGCCTTGGGTTTCTGAGCGGAGCGCTTTCGTGCGGCCATTGCCGCATTCAATAGTTCATTTCTGGCGCTCGCCCAAGCGCTCATCGCACGCCGCCGTCACGCGCTCGGCACGGTCTTGCTGCTCGCGCCCCCACAGATCGAGCACCAGCGGCGTGACGCCCACCACGCCCTGATCGAACGCCTCGGTGTCCGAACCGGGGACGTGGCGGTGCTCCCGCAGCGGCCCACCAATCCAGAGGTATTCGCGACCGCGCGGATCGCGCCGGAACTCGATGGACTCTTCGTATTCGCGTCGCCCGAGCCGCGTGGCGCGGACCGGCCACTGTGCGCCCGCGGGGAAGTTCACGTTGAGCAGCATGCCGCTGCCGGCGTGCTCCTCGATCAGCGCCAGGGCCAGCCGGGCCGAGATCCGCGCCGCGGCCGCAAAGTCTGCGCCCGCCCCCGCCGACACCGCAAGCGCGGGGAGGCGCTTGAGCGCGCCCTCGCGGGCGGCTGCCACGGTGCCGCTGTAGAACACGTCGTCGCCCAGGTTCAGCCCGTGGTTGAGCCCGCTCACCACGGCGTCGGGTTTCCGGGGCAGCACGCGGTCGCCGGCAGCCAGCGCGACGTACACGCAATCCGCGGGCGTTCCGTCCACCGAGAAGACACCCGGGTCGTGCCGGTAGAGGCGCAGCGGGCGGTGCAGGCTGAGCGCGTGGCTCGCGGCGCTCTGCTCGGTTTCCGGCGCGCAGACCACGACGTCGGCCACCTCGAGCAGCGCCGTTCGCAGCGCCGAGATGCCGCGCGAGCGGTAGCCGTCGTCGTTCGAGAGCAAGATCAGGGGGCGTTCGGCCATGAGTTGGCCGAAAAAATGGGCACAACTCGGCCCCGCTGTCGACTACGCTGACGCGGCGGACAGCGGCATGAGCCCCAGCGACGGTCTTTCGAGCATCGGCAGATACGAGATCGTCGGCCACCTGGCGAAGGGCGGCATGGCAGAAATCCTGCTGGCTCGCCTCAAGGGGCCCAGCGGCTTCGAGCGCCCGGTGGCGATCAAGCGCATCTTGCCGCACCTGGCCGAGCAGCAGCGCTTCGTGGACATGTTCCTCGACGAAGCGCGGATCGCAGCGGCCATCCGCCACAAGAACGTCGTGCAGGTGACCGACCTGGGGCACACGGGGGCCCACCTCTACCTGGTGATGGAGTACCTGGAGGGCGAGAACATCGCCAGCCTGATCAAGCGCAGCTTGGTCGAGAAGCACCCCCTGCCCTACGGCATCACCGCCCACGTGATCGCCGAGGCGTGCGCCGGCCTCCACGCCGCCCACGAGCTGTGCGGCGAAGACGGTCACCCCTTGGGCGTGGTGCACCGTGACATCTCACCGCAGAACGTGCTCGTGACGTACTCGGGCGAGGTGAAGGTGCTCGACTTCGGCATCGCCAAAGCCCTGGTCCGGGTCGCCGCCGAGACCGACACCGGCGAGCTCAAGGGCAAGGTCGAATACATGTCGCCCGAGCAGGCTCGGGGTCAGCCGCTGGACAAGCGCAGCGACCTGTTCGCGCTGGGGATCGTGCTGCACGAGATGCTCGCGCGCCGGCGCTTGTTCAAGCGCGACAGCGTGCTCGGGACCTTCGAGGCGATCACCAAAGAGCCGCTGGTCTTGCCCAGCCAGGTCGCCCGCGACTGCCCGCCCTCGCTGGACCGCGTGGTCGCCCGGGCGCTCGCGCGGGACCCCGCCGATCGCTATGCGTCGGCCGCCGACATGCGGCGCGATCTGCTGGCGGTGGTGCACGAGACGCTGGGCGGCGCCGACGTGGAGCGCGGGCTCAGCAAGCTGATGGGTGACCTGTTCCGCGAGCGCATCGAAGAGAAGCGCGAGATGCTGCGGCGGCTGCGCGCCGGGGACGCGCCGCCCGCGATGCCGGCGGCCGAAACGGACGAGTCCCTGGACATTCCCGACCTGGTGCTGCCGCTGGCGCCGTCGAGCCGGCGGGACCCGATCCGCGAGGTCAGCGCCAGCGCCGCGACCATCGAGCTGATGGACGGCTTCGAGCCGGGGGGCCGGGTGAGCGCGCCGGCCCCGCTGCCGCCCGCGGCGCAAAACCCGTTCGCGCAGGCGGATCTCGAAGCCCTGGTCACCGACGCGGTGGCACGCTTCGGCATGGCAGGCACCGCGCTGATCGAAGCCGGGCGAGTGCGCCTGGTGGGCGCCGGCCCCGAGGTGTCGTGCGATCTTGCGGGGGCAGCCGACGGCCTGGCCAGCCTGGCGCCCGAGCTGAAGCAGCGCCGCGCGCAAGACCTGGCCCGACGGCTGGTGCAGGCGCGCCGCGACGCCGTCGACATCGGCTCGGGTCGGCGCCGTGGGTTGCCCGGCTTCGTCGCCCCGCTGGTGGGTCTGGTGGTGGTGGGCGCCGGGGTCGTGCTGGCCTTCAAGTTCCTCACGCCGGGGTCCAAGTGGTCGTGGGGCACGCCCAGCGCCACGGCCACTGCCGTCAGCGCCGACGAGTACGAGCGGCAGCGGGCCGAGCGCGCGCAGCGGGTCTGCGAGGCCACGCGCTCGCGCATCATGCGCGGGGCTTCGATCGGGCCCACCGACGTCGAGGGCTGGGTGGTCGAGCTCTCGCTGGCGCGGGCCGCCCCGGGCCCGGCCACCGATCCTGCCCTGGGCGAGTTCGTGTCGGGCTCGCGCTTCACCTGGAAAGACGCCGCCGAGATCTCGAAGCACGAGGGCATCGACACCGCCGTCAGCGTCGCCCCCGAGCCGGTTCCGCTCGACAGCTCGCCGCACGGCGTCCGCGTCACGTTCTCGGGCAAGTACGTCACGCCCTACTTCTATTCGGGCGAGCGCCGGGCATTCTTGAAGATCGCCGGGGCCATGGCCGACAAGCTGGGCGCCAGCCACGGCGCGCTCTACGCGCGCTGCGCGCTGGGGTCGCCCCACCACCTGGGCGCGTGGTTCCTGGGCCCCAGCCCCGGTGGCGCGGCGGCCTCGCTGATCTACTGGATCGGTGCGTTCGGCGATCCCGCTCAGGTGCGGCAATCGATCTTGTTCCCCGACGGCGGCAGCGACCTCAGAAGCTCGGGCGTGCTGGGGCGCATCGCCGACAAGACCCAGGCGCTGGACCGCAACAAGGTCCGATCGCTGATCGGTCAGCACGACGGAATGATCACGGGCAAGCCCGACGGGCCCTCTACCCTCACCTTCTCGTTCGCCGACGCCAACCGGGCCGCCCGCGCCAGCATGGAGCTTTCCCGCGTCAGCGAAGTGGGCGTCGACCGCTGATCACGGAGGCGCGGCCGCCGTCACGCCTTGCCGAACAGGGACTTCAGCTCACCGCTCTCGTGCATCTCGGTGACGATGTCGCAGCCGCCCACCAGCTTTCCGTCGACGTACAGCTGGGGAAACGTGGGCCAGTTCGAGTAGGCCTTGAGCCCCTCGCGCAGCTCCGGGTCTTGGAGAATGTTCACGTCGCGGAAGTCGGCGCCTTCCTCTTTCAAGATCTGCACCACGCGCGCCGAAAAGCCGCACTGTGGAAAGATCTTGCTGCCTTTCATGAACAGCACGGCCCCGCTCTGGCCGATGGCTTCCTGGATCTTCTGCTTGAGTGCGTCGTCCATGATCTGTCTTCACCCTTTGATCTTCGCCCACGCCTCGGGGGTGTAGGTCTTCAGCTTCAGCGCGTGGATCGGCCCGTGAATCGCCTCGCCCAGCGCGGCGTACACCAGCTGGTGCTGCTCGATGCGGCTCTTGCCGGTGAACGCCTCGGACACGATTCGCGCGTCGAAATGGTCCCGGGTACCCGTCATGTCCTGGACCACGACGTCCGCTTCGGGGAAAGCCTCGAGCAGCAAGGCGCGGACCTGTTCCGGCTCCATCATGGGCGCATCAAATGATACGCAAGGTCAGGTTTGTCAACCCGGGTGCGGGCCGCGACACCGGGCTCATTCCTTCGGCGGCGGCGCCACCAGCAGCTTGATCTCGCGGACGGCGTCGCGGAAGCGCACTTCCTGCTCGTTCATCGCCATCTTCACCTCGATCAGGCGCTTGGTGATCTGCTCCATGCGCTTCGTGACCTCGTCCAGCCGCTTGGTGAGCTTGACCCGCAGATCGCCGGCCTGGGTGTTCTTCTCGATGGCGCGCAGTGACAGCCGGGTCTCGTTCGAGGCCTTCTCGAGCTCGGCCTGCTCGTCGGTCAGCTTGCGCTCTTCGTCCACGCTCTTCTTCCAGATCTCGCGCACCGCCCACACGTTCTTGAGCTGGGTCTGCACCTGCGGGTTGGCGCGCGAGTCCGACAAGAAGGCCTTCACGGCCTCGTCGGCCAGGGGCGAGAGCCAGCTGACCTGCTGCTGGTGAGCGCGGCGCTCGTCCACGGTGAGCTCGCTCTTGCCGAAGGGCTTCACGCTCATCGGCACCAGCGCGTGCCCCAGCGCGGCGTTGTCCTCGGTGCCGGCTGGCGGCTTGAACAGCCGCGTGCCGGCGCCGCGCGGGTGCTTCACCAGCACCTTGCCGGGCTTGTCGCCGCCGTTCGAGACCGTGTAGAGCGTCTTCTGCACGCTGTCGCGCTCGATCCACAGCTCGCCCGCCTCGATCTTGAAGATGCGCGCGCCCTGCTCGTCGTACTTGCGGTCGAGGGCCACGGCCAGGCTGCGCTCGAGGGCAAAGGGCACCACCGCCGTGGCCTTGGGCGGCAGTGAGTCCAGCATGCCTTGCCCCAAGAAGCTGCCCTTCTCGAAGACCGCGATGGGCCCGCGCTCGAGCAGACCGTTGGTCGCATTGGTGAAGCGCGCCACGCGGAACGGGTGCGAGCTCGACTCGGGCACGCCACCGTCCGGCGCGAACAAGAACACGGCCTCGCCGGGCACGCGCTTGTTCAAGAGCAGCACCATGGTGGCGCTCTCGTCGGGCACGGTGATGGGCGTCGGGATCTCGTAGCGGGTGGCGCCCGCCTCGACCGCGACGGCGGCCAGCGCGCTCATCTTGCGGGGTGCCGAGAGCCCTTCGCGCTTCGCCTCTTCCAGCGCCATGCGCCGGCGTTGGTCGGGGCTGGGCTTGGGGCGACCCGGCCCGGCCGCGGCCGGCTCGGCCGCGGGCGCCGGCGGAGCCATGGCCCCGGTCGAGGCCACGCGCTTGGCCATGGGCTTCTTCGCCTTGGTCCGGCTGCGCTCGGCCTTGCCGCCCTTCTTCAAGGCGTCGACCTCGTCGTCCAGATCTTCGCCGGCAGAGTCCCCCGAGCCGCCGCCGCCCCGCCCGGCGCCTCGCAGGCCCAGCCCGCCCTCGTCCGCCTTGTCCGCGGGTGCGGCTTCGGCCTCTTCGCCGCCAAACTTCTCGAGCTCGGCCTCTTTGCGCTGACCCAGGCTGGTGACCCCGGTCGGCACGGCGGCGATCACCTCGCCCGTGTCGGTCACGATCGGGCGCTGCGGAATGACGGGATCGCCCAGCGTGGACTCGAAGGCGAGCGGTGCGCCCGCCACCAGCACCAGGTCGACGCTCTTCCAGTCTTCACCGGAGAGGTTCTGCACGATGCCCCAGGTCTGCAGATCGGCGTTGTCGCCCTCTTGCACCACCAGTCGATACGACGGGCGCCACACGGGCGTCTCGGACACGTAGCCGATGGCCAGATCGTGCTCCTTGCCGTCGAGCTGCAAGATGACCTCGCGCAGCGGGTTCGCCTCTTTCTTCTTGGGCGGCGGCCCGGGCCAGGGCTTGAGCATGCTCTGGTAGCGCGGGTCGACCTCTGCCTCGCCCTCCTCTTTCTCGATCTCGAGGGGGAACGACGCCGAGCGCACCGAGCTGCCACCCCGCTCGACGATGGCCAGCGACGCCAAGAAGTCGCCCACCATGCGCTGGCGCATCTTGAAGGTGACCGCGTCGGCGTCCACCCGCCCCGAACGCTCGAAATAGCCCACTCCGTTCCGGTAGACGACCACCCGCTTGAGCGGCAGCTGGTCGGTCGAGACGTTGGGGCCGCGCGCGCAGCCCAGGGCGATCAAGCTGGTGAGAACGAGGGATCCAAGGCGCATGGCGGCGACGCTACCAGAGCGGCAGGCCGCCGGCGACAGCGCTCGGGGCCTCGGCTATGCTCCGCGGTCGTGACCGACGCCGCGCCTCCCCGGAAGCCCCCGCCCAAGCCGCCCCATCGCCCGCCGCCGCCGCCGCGCCGCGAGCAGCCGTCGATGTCCGAGACCGACAAGCAAAAGCTGACGTTCCAGGCCCTGGGTCTGCTCAACGAGCAGGTCCAGGCCCGCATCGTGCACTACAAGGGTGAGCTCGAGACCAGCCCCGAGCTGGACGCCATCACGGCGCAGGTGGTGGCCCAGATCAAGGGCATGCAGGCCGCGCTGGGCGCCGGCACGCAGACCGGCGCCGCGCCCGACGAGCTGGAAGAGCAGCAGGGCAAGACCATGTCGCGCCTGCTGGGCCGGCTGCTGGCCACCGACGGCAACTTCGCCACCCAGAACCTCAAGACCATCGGGCGACGGATCGCCAAGCTGTTCTTCGAGAGCGAGCTGCACGAGAAGTCCCGGGGCGACAAAGACCGCGTGATTCGCCACCCCGAGCAGGGGGTGTACTACGTCCTCAGCCGCTACAAGAACCGCCTGCGCGCCGAGCTCGAGGGCTTCGAGTACGGCAGCACCGACGTGAAGCAGGGCACCTTCGAGCTGTTGGCCAAGATCGAGAAAGATCTTCAGGTCGGCTTCTTGTCCCGGCGTTCCCCCGAGCTGAACCGCGTGATGCACATCCACAGCGGCGTCTTGCTCGAGTTCTTGCAGAAGCACCTGCCCCCGCGCCTGGAGGCGATGTGCCGGGCCACGCTGCGCGCCGCCGAGACCGGCCGCACCCCGGGCGCCGTGAACTACAAGGTGTTGAGCGTGCAGTTTCCGGACTTTCGCGCCCACTGGGAGCGGATCTTCATGGAGCAGATGGTCAACTTCTGCGGGGACGAGCTGCTCGCCAAGCTCTCGGGCGGCGACGAGATCTTCTTGGAAGAGACGGTGCGGTTCTTCACCGACCCGCACCTGTTCAGCGACACGGCAGAGGTCATCTGCGACGGGATCTACGACTTCTTGTGCCTCGAGGGCTTCCTGGATCTGCCCGTCGACTGGCGAGTGAAGCTCGCGAGGAACTGAGCATGAGCCGGCGGGCGCTCGCCGTGGCTGCCGCGCTGCTCGGCGTCGCGATCGTGCTGTATGCGCTGCTGGCCCGGAAGTCCGACGAAGAGCTGATCCGCGACCAGCTGGACCTGCTCGCTACCACCGTGCGCGTCAGCGGGCCCGACGAGAACCCGATCTTCCGCGGCAAGCGGATGAAGGACCGATTCGAGACGCTGTTCACGCCGAACGTGCGGGTCGACATCGCCGAGCTCACGCCGATCGCTTCCGGGCGCGCCGAGCTGGTGGGCGTGGCCACCCGCGCCGGCAGCGTCTTTCGCACGGCCGACGTCGAGATCTCGGCCGACAGCGTGGAGCTGATCGCCGGTGGCACCAGTGCCAAGGTGAGCGGCAGCGCCACGCTGGTCGGCGATCGGGGCAGCGGCCCGGAGCGCGACGAGCGAAAGGTCAGCTTCGGGCTGTCGAAGACCCAAGACGGGTGGCGGATCGACTCGGTGGCCGTCCAGCCCAGGCCCGCAGACTGAGCAGGCGCGTCAGAACGTGACGCCGATCTCGGCCGAGACGTCCAGCGAGAGCACTGCACGCTCGTTGGTGATCCAGATCGTGGGCGCGAAGAGCTCGGTCGACAGCTCCAGGTTCTCGCCCAGTGGCAGCGACACCCCCGCGGCGAGCTTCACCACCGGGCCGTTCTTGGGCAAGTACCCGCTGGCGAACCGCAGCGGCAGCGCCCAGCTCGAGCCGAGATCGACACGGTACTCGAACAGCGCCCACGGCAAGACGTTGTGGGCGCGGCCGTCTTTACCCTTGAGGTTCGCGTAGTACACGCCGAGACCGAACGCCGCCTCGTCGCTGAAGCGCCGATCGGCGCGCATCCCGCCGAGGTAGTTCTGGAAGGGCCCCGGCGAGACGCCGAAGGCCGCGGCCCCGCCGAAAGCCAGACGGAAGCGGCCCTCGGGAAAGGGCTCTTCCGCCGGCGCCGGGGCAGCGACCGGCGCGGGGGTCGGTGGCGCCGGCGCGGGCACGATCGCACGCACGGCCTGGTCGATCGAAGCGTACAGATCCGACGACACGCCGGAGGCCTCCGCGGTCTTGGGCGGCCGATCGGGCCAGACCGCCTGCACGCTGACCCGATAGCGCCCGGGCTCGCTGCTCACGGCGGCGAACAGGCCGACGGCCGAGCCGCTGCTCTGCACCAGCGCCGACGCGCGCTCCGGCGAGAGCGCCCCCGATGCCCCGCTCACGAGCCGCGCCACGAGCTGGGCGTCGGTGCGGGCGTAGCCCAGCGCCCGGGCGCTGATCGCCAGCTGTCGCTCGACCAGCGCACCAAGGCCCGGGTCGATGCCCGGCGCCACGTGCACCGGGAAGATCGCGAGGCGTGGGCTCGAGGCCGGCACGACCGGCGCCGGCACCGGCGCCTGCGGCTGGGCGGTGGCGGCCGAGGTCGCCAGCGCGACCATCACCAGCAGGCGTGCCTTCACCGCGCGCTCCGACGCAGGAAGAGCGACAGCAGCACCAGCGCGGCCAGGGCCCCGAGGCCCCCCCGCGCCGGCGCCCGCGCGGCGCTGCAACCCTCGAAGAACGGCGGCGCGACCGTCTCGACGCAGACCTCTTCCGCGCCGCTGGCGCTCACCTTGCCGGTCAGGTCCCGCGCGACCGCCGCGAAGCACACGTCGCCCTCGCCGTCGGCCAGCGTCCGCGTGAGGCGCAAGCGGCTGCCGGCGGGCATGCGCTGCACGCTGACCGGCTCGGGCGCGCTGCCCTTCACCCTCGGCCCCATGGTCTGGAACAGGAGCACCATCAGCGACTCGCGGCCGCCGTCGTCGCTGGCCTCGCCGAGCTCGAAGTCGAAGACGTAGCGCTCTTCCAGGTTGTCGGTGCAGTCGTCGCGCTCGCGGTCGACGTCCCAGTCCACCGCCGAAAGGCCGCTGAACACCGGGGCCGCGTCGTCTGGGGTGGCGCCGACCTCGAACGCCACCGTCTTGCCGCGGCCCAGGCTGGCCGAGTTGACCCCGCGAAGACGCGGCCACTCGACCTGATAGCTCGCGCCGGGCTTCAGGTCGGGGGCCACGCTGAGCAACGTCTCGGTCGAGCTCCAGTCGCCGCTCGACACCACCGGCTCGCCGCTGCCTTCGGTGAGCACGATGTCCTCGCCGGTGTACTCCGCGTTCGAGCGGTAGCGCGCGAACAGCTTCGCGTTCGGGGGCACGCTCTCGGCGCCGTCCGGCGGCACGGCGAACTCGATGTCCGGACGATTGCAGGCGGCCTCGGCCCGTTCTTGGAAGAGCAGAGCCGAGAGCGCGAGCGTGATCTGTGCCCAGCGCCTCACGGCTTGCACAGCACGTCCTCGCACTCGCCGATCATGTCGCCGGTGTCTCCGTCGTCGTCCAGGTCGAACGTGTCGCGGCAGCAATAGCCGTTGTCCAGGCAGCACTGCTCGAGCTCTTTGGAATATTTCTTGTCTTTGGCGACCTTCGCACACTCGGGCGGCGGATCTTCTTCGTGGCACTTGCCGAAGCTCTTGCCGTCGGCGGTGCAGGTCTGCACTGCCCAGTGCTTGCAGAACGAGAGGAAGCAGATCCGCTCGCTGCCGGGCATGCACGCCTCGCAGCGCTCGGGGCAGGCGCTCCACGCGCCCCCCACGCAGTACTGCTCGCCGCCGTCCGGGCACCCCAGGGGCGACAGCTCGTCCACCTGGCCGTCGCAGTCGTCGTCGGCGCCGTTGCACGTCTCTTCGCTGGGCACGCACACCCCCGGGGCGGCGTCGGGGCCGGGCGCCGCGGCGTCGGGCGGCAGCTGTTGCCCGGCGACCCAGGCCAGATCGTCGGCGTCCAGGCCGCTGCGCCCGCAGGCGGCAGCCACGACCAGCGCCCCCACGAGGGGCAGTCCGAGGCGCATCAGGCGGCGTACCAGTTTCGGCATCACGGGGCTCTTGGAACGCGACGTGAATGCAAGCCCGGAACCAGTCCACACCGGGCCCGACATGAGCGAAAGTAGCAGCTCGGGCAGACCTTGACCATCGAGCCCCCGAGCCCCCCGATGCCCCTCACGAAGCGGAAGTTTTCTCAGCGGTTCGCGCCGGCCGTCGCGATCGGGGTGCTCGCCCTCCCCGCCTGGGCCCAGCCCACGCCGCCCCCGGCCGATCCGCCGCCCCCACAACCGGCGGTCACACCGGGGGGCGAACCCGCGGTCACACCCGGACCGTCTCCCACGCCTGCGCCGTCGGCTCCGCCGGCCGCCGCTGCCCCGGTGCCGCCGGCGTACACCGCGCCGCCGGCGTACACCGTGCCGCCGACGTACTACACCCCCCCGGCCTACGCGGCGGTCCCTCCGCCGGTGGTGCCGCGCAAGAACCCGCGGGTCGCGAACGCCCACGCCGACCGCGTGGTGCTCTTGCCGACGGCCTACACCCACCCCGAGGGCACGCTCTACTTCAGCAGCAACGAGCTGGTGCTGCTGCAGGCCGGCTACGCGCTGAGCGACGTGACGCAGCTCACGCTCACCGGGTTGCCGCCGATCACCGAGGGGCCCGATCGCGTCTACTTCTTCGATCTGAGCCTCAAGGGCGCGTTCCTGCGCAGCGGCCCGCTGCGGCTCGCTGCCCTGGGCTCGGCCATGGGTGTGTTCGGCATCGATCAGGGCAACTTCGTGCTCGGCCGCGCGGGCGCGGTGGCCGAGCTGTGCTTCGATCGCGAGTGCGAGTCCAGCGCCAGCCTGTCGAGCCATGTGATGCTGGCTGGGCCCGGGACGATGATGGTCAACGGCGCCGGCGCCATCTGGCGGATCTCGCGAGGGGCTGCGCTGCTGCTCGAGGTGGACACCGCCGTGCCGCTCGGGGGCGAGGTCGGCGAGTACAGCGGCGTCCTGGTGGCGCCGGGCTTCCGGTTCCCCTACGAGAGCTGGTCCCTCGATCTTGCGCTGATGCGCCCGCTGGACACCGAAGAGGAGCCCGAGATCGCCTTCCTCCCCTGGATCTCGTTCACCTACCGCTTCTTGCCGTGAGCTCGCGCCCGCGCGAAGCAGAGTGCAGAAGGGCCGCCAAGAGCGCCCAGCGGCGGGCGGAACATTCCTAGTAGCAGCAGGTGCCCGTGGACCACACCGCCGTGCTGCCCGAATAGATGACCACGTTGCCGTCGTCTTGCACCACCAGGTACGCGCCGGAGTACCCAGCGGTGTTCGACGACCAGTGCGGCGTGCTGCCGGCATAGACCACGAAGTTGCCGTCCCCCTGCATCACCGCGGTGTTCGAGCCGGTGCCGAAGGTGTTGGACGACCAGAGCGCGCCGGGTGGTCCGTACACCACCAGGTTGCCGTCGCCCTGCATCACCAGCGTGACGTTGCCCTTGCAGTTGGTGAGCGACTGATTCACCCCCAGCGACTCGCCGGGCTGAAGCGTGGCCTTGCACACGCAGCTGCCACCGCTGCAGGTCTTGCCGCTGGCGCAAGTGCCGCAGCTGCCGCCGCAGCCGTCGTCCCCGCACTGCTTGCCGCTGCATTGCGGCGCGCACACGCAGCTGCCGTTCGAGCACGTCTGGGTCGCCGTGCAAGTGCCGCAGCTGCCGCCGCAGCCGTCCGGGCCGCAGGTCTTCCCCGAGCATTGCGGCACGCACGTGCACGTCCCGCCCGAGCACGTCTGGCCGGCCGCGCAGGTGCCGCACGAGCCGCCGCATGCGTCGGGCCCGCACTTCTTGGTGCCGCACTGGGGGTCGCAGCTGCACACCCCGCCGTTGCACCCCTGCCCGGCTGGACAGGTGCCGCACAGCCCGCCGCACCCGTCGGGACCGCAGCTCTTGCCGCTGCACACCGGCGTGCAACTGGCAGCGCAGGCCCCCGTGGTGGTGTTGCAGACCTTGCCGCTCGGGCAGGTGCCGCAGCTGCCCCCGCAGCCGTCGGGGCCACAGCTCTTGCCGTCGCACTTGGGCGTGCAGGTGCCGTTGCACTGCCCGTTCACGCAGGCTTGGCCCGAAGGGCACGAGCCGCAGCTGGTGCCGCAGCCGTCGTCGCCGCACTTCTTTCCGGTGCAGCTCGGCAAGCACGCGTCCACGCACGCGCCCAGCACGCAGAACTTGGGGCAGGTCCCGCACGAGTTACCGCAGCCGTCGTCGCCGCACTTCTTCCCGGTGCACGACCCGGTGCAGATCGGGTCACACTCGCCGGCGGCCGAACAGAATGCGTCGCCCCAGCAGCTGCCGCAGAAGTCGCCGCACCCATCGGGCCCGCACGCCTTGTTCTGGCAGCTCGGGGTGCAGCTCTGCCCGCCGTCGCCTCCGGCGTCGCTCTTGCCGGCGTCGAGCTTCGGCTCGGCGGGCTCGTCACTGGTGGTCGCGCACGAAAGCGCGAGCAGCACGAGCATCAGCGCGGCGAGGACACGCACCACCCGCCAAGCATACACCGCCCTCAGAATTCGTCGTCTTCGTCGCCGATTTCGGCCACGTAAGACACCACTGCCGCGGCGCCGCCGACCACCGCCAGCGGGTTCCACGGGGGCGAGACCTGGCCCACCGCCGCCGAGTTGTCGACGATCAGGTAATACTGCCCCTTGCGTACGGGGATGCGCTTCTTCAGCTCGACCCCGGGGGCCAGCGCAAAGCCGGTGATGGGCGGCCCCGGAGGCGGCCCCAGGGGCGCGCCCTTCTGCAGCGCCTCGCGCCACAGGTCGCCGGTGCCGCGCGGAAAGAGCATGGCCTCGACCGCCGGCCCGTCGACGCGCATCCGGAAGAACAGCGCCTGCTCGTCGTCGGCCACCTCGAACGGCCCGAGGAAGTCCAGTTGGTTGGCGCGGATCTCGGTGGTCTCGTTGGCGAACACGAAGCGCTCGCCCTTCGAGGTGTCGAACGGGTGCCGCGGCTTCTGCGGCGGGACCAGGATGCCGAGCGTGAAGTCGTCGCCCGAGTCGCCGTGCAGCACGGTGAAGCCGCTGGCCAGCTGGCTCGAGACGATCTGCGACCCGAACTGATCGACCATCCAGCCCGCCGGCGTCTTCAGCCCCCAGTTGACCACCTTGTTCTCGACGTAGCTCACCTGAAAGTCCGGCCCGCGGAGGATCTGCGGTTGCTTGGCCCAGACGTAGATGGCGTCGTCGGCCATGAAGAAGTCGAACTTGTACTCGATGGAAGTGTCCACCGCGAAGCCGACGCGCCCGGCCACCGGCGTCCAAGCGAAGCCGGTGCCACCGAAGTGGAGCGTCATGCTCTTCCTGTCGTCGTGGATCTCGGTCTGGCAGCGCGTGGGAAAGAAGCGCCCGATGGTGCTGCCGGTGGGCGTGAGCTTCAGCGGGGCGCCGCGCTTGGTCATCTCGGGGCATACCCGCTGTGCGCCGAAGTTCGAGAACAGCCACCAGCGCAGACCGGGGCTGGCGTTGACCGGCCCCTTCACGCAGGGGCACCCCACCCCCAGCACCAGCACGCAGAGCAGCCCGAAGAGCCGCAGGCGGAGGGGAACGACTCGGGTCTGCCGGCGCCGCTTCATCACGGGGCCCGTTCTATCGCGATTGTCCGCGCACGGCGACACATGTCGTCTTACGTGCGCCGGGGCCGCGGCCTCCCCCCGGGTGCGCGCTCAGGCCGGTCCGGGCAGCGCGCACACACCGCCGATGCACTGGATCTTGGAGCCGGGCTTGGGGCAGCAGTCGGCCGCGGTGGTGCACTTCTCGCCGACCAGCGCGCAGGTGTTGGTCGGCGGCGGCACGCACTTGAAGGTGCCGTCGCCCTGATCGCGGCAGAACCCGGTGCAGCACTCGTAGCCCTCGTTGCACTCGATGCCGTTCTGCTTGCAGGGCTCCATCGCCCAATAGGCATCCATGTTGATCGTCTGCTGGTCTTGCCCCGGCAGCCAGAAGGCCGGATGACTGGGGTCGGTGCCGGGGGTGGGGTTCAGATCGATGGCCGCGACCCACAGCTGCTTGCGGTTCTGGCTGGTGGCGTCGGTCGTCGACTGCATGCGGTTGCCGTAGTCGCGCGGGCTGACGAACACCACCCAGGCATAACCGCCCACCGCGATGGGGTTCGCGCGGGGCTGGTAATTGCGCTTGGCTTCCTTGGGCGGCAGCGTGCCCTCGCCGTTGGCCTGGGCCAGCTTGATCTGACCCACGGCCTTGGCGACGTCGGCCATGAACAGATCGTTGTAGCCGGTGAGCAGCGGCCCGCCGGCCACGGTCTGGTAGCTGGCGCGGCTGTAATTGCCACGCTGATAGAACACCCACTGCGAATCGGGCGAGAAGCTGGGGAAGCTGATCTCTTCGTTCGACGCCGCGGCCTGCTGGATGTTCTTGCGATTGGTGAAGAACGGAGCGGTGTTCAGGTCGACGTCGACCACGTCCAGATCGCTCTTGCTGAACTCCACCGGGTAGCCGCCGGTGGCGTTCGAGGCGAAGGCCATCAGCTTGCCGTCCGGCGAGAACTGCGGCACCGCGACCTGCGAATAGCCGTCCAGCGCCGAAGCAATCGGCGCACCGGTGGCGGTGTCGAACATGTTCATCTTGAACGACACCGTGTCGGCCACCAGCCGCTTGCCGTCGGGGTTCAGCGCCGAATAGATGAACGGCGCCGGCTGATAGGTGCTGACCAGCTTGATCTTCTCGGTGGCGGTGTCGACGATGCCCCACGGCCGCGCGCAGCCGGTCTTGGCCTTCTCGCAGGCGCTGAAGCTGGCGGCCAGGGTCGAGCCGTCTTTGCTCACGGTGTGACAGGCCACGCAGCGCTTGCCGCCGCCCGCCGAGTCCCACGCCGGGTTCTCACCCTGGTGGCCGGCGATCGGCGCCGGGCTGCCGAGCTGGCTGGCCAGGCCCGGATCGAAGGCGGGCACCGGGGCGGAAGCGCCGGGGTTGATCTTGACGATCTGCCCCAGGTTCACCGCCCAGTAATAGATGGTGCCGCGCAAGCTGCCGGGCGCAATCTTCCAGGTTTGGGCCATGGCCTGGTGCGCGGTTCCTCCGGCGTCGAGCCGTGAGAGCTTCACGCTCACCGCCGCGCCGTCGCTGCTCTCGGTGAGCGCGGTCCACCAGTCTTTCTTCATCACGAAGCGGCTGGGGGGGTCGGCCGCGAAGAACGCGGTGAGCGTCACCGCCTTGTCGACGATCTCGAGCTTGTACTTGTCCCCCGTCGCGCCCCCGCTCCACATCAGCTCGGGCGCCAAGATCCCCCGGGCGAACACCGTCTTGTCGTAGGGGTAGAGCAGCGTGCCGCTGGGGTTCGAGTCCGGCGTGGCGAACTTCGCCTTGTCGGCGGCGGTCAGGCCCGCGCTGTCGTCCTCGAGCTTCAGGGCGATGGTGGCGGTGGCCGTCGCGGTGAGCGCACCGAAGGTGGCGGTCACCGTTCCCGTGCCGCCCTTCGAGCCGTGCGCCTTCAAGCTGCCGCCCGCCGAGATCACGCCCAGATCGAGCCGATCGAAGGCCCAGGTCGCGGGCACGGTGGTGGTGCCCCCGGTCTTCAGCTTGCCCACGGCCTTGAACTGCGCCGGCGTGCTGGTGCCGTTCACCACGTCGATCGTCGTGGTCGCGGGCTCGACACTGATCGACTCGACCTCGCCCTGCGGCCCGTCGAACACCAAGCCGCCGTCGGCGCCAGTGCCGCCGCCGCCGCTGGCGCTGCTGCCCCCGGTGTTGAGCGAGCCGCCGGTGTTGCCGGCGACGCCACCCCCCTCGTCGCCACCGCAAGCGTGCATCAGGGCAAACGTCGTGAGGGCGATGGCGACGACACTGCGGCGAGTCAGGCTCATGGGTGCCATGGTACGGGAGCGCCCGCCGCCGGCACAATCGTCTGCCCGTGCGCGGGGACGAGGCTCGGATTGAGCGCAAGCTCGTACACCGTGCGCGGATGCCCACATTGATCGCGTGGTGCGTTTCACGTACCGTTGCGTTGGCGTTCAGCACGGGAGGGAGAGGTGAACGATGCGAGGTGAGCACGAGGCACGACTCTTCGCGGCGGCGCTGGTCGCGCTGTTTCTGTTGTCAAACCGAGCACTTGCGTTGCCACCCCCCCATCTTGGATCGCACGGGTGACAGCGTCCGCATCGTCGAGTGGGGCGATCCGATCCCGATCCCGGGGCTGAGTCGCGCTTCCAAGCTCTGGCTCGAGAGCGAGCGTGTTCGACCGATGCCTCCAGCAGTGGCGCGGCGGGTGTACGCCGAGCGCCGAGCACGCTTGATCGACCTCGCGCGTTCGGCGGAGGTCTTCGAGCTGCTCGGGCTCGATCCCGCCGTGGACGTCCTCGAGCCCTTGCCGGGGGACGCCAGCTCGCGCGCCGTGGCGCTCGCCCAGTACCACCGCGGGGTGCTCGTGCGTGCGGCGCGGCTCGCGCTGAACGTCGCGCCCGACAATGCCTCGGTGGCGTCCATGGTCAGCACCCTGCAACCGGATCTCTCGCCGCCGGCCGTCGAAATCGCCCCCGACGAGGCCGTCGCAACCGCGCTCGGCGTCGCCGAGGAACACATCTCGATCCCGCTCGTCGCGAGCGAGTATCCGCCCCCGCTGATGGTGATCCGACAGCCCGCGCCCCTGGCGGGCGCGCGCCGAGCGGCCGAGCTCCGGCGCGGCAACGATCAGTTGGTGTACGCCGTCCACCTGGTCACCGACGACGCGGTGTCCCGCCAGATGGTCGCGGTCTGGGTCGACGCGGCCACCGCCCAGCCCATGCGGACATTCGAGCTTTCGTCTCACCCGCTGGGCTGGCTGGGCCTCGGCAAGGTCAAGCCCGTGAACAAGGCGATTACTGCCGGCCAAGCCGCGTTCGAGAACTGGGTTCAGCCGCTGCTCTACTGCGCGAACTTCGAGGGGCAGGGCGCCGACGTCGACACCCCCGGCATCCTGCGACGTTTCTCTACGACCTACTACCCGAAAGAGAATCTGCCGTTCGCGCTGGTGTCGTGCAACGAATGGGCAGAACCGGCAAGGCTGATCAAATCTCAGGACGTCGTCACCTTCCGAGACGATCCCGTGGGCGACACGACCTTCGAGCAGGCAAAGGTCTATCGGGACGACGACGACAAGTGGGTCAACGACAAGGATCCGCTGCTCCGACACGCCGTGAATAGCCAGTACTGGGGCGAGCGGGCGCTCAGGTACTACAAGAAGAACGGCTACACGCACCGCCTGGGCAGCGAGACTCCCGTGCGCTTCGTGGCGTGGCAGAAGGGGAAACCCGAGGACGCGCGGTTCTGGCAGCTGAAGACGGCGCTGGGGAAGGAGAACGGCGAGATCGACGTCGGCATTGGCGGGCCGCACTTCAAGACCTCCGCGGACCCGATGGTGCTCGCGCACGAGCTCGGGCACTCACTCTGGTTCGACGTGCTCCCGGAGCCGCCCGACGGCACGGAAGAGAAGGCCATCTTCGAAGGGCTCGCTGACTGCTTCGCGATGGCGGCGATGAACGACATGCAGCAAGAGTGGGAAGCCGATCCGACCGGAAACCCTCCCCATCCCGGCTACGACACGCTCGGCACCTTCGCGCCCTTCTCGTTCTGGGCGGGCAGCTACGACAAGGACGACATCACCATCAGCCCGGGCTACCCGAACCTCTACAACCCCAAGAAGAGCTGGCCCCTCGACTGGCCGAGCGCAGGCTTTCGGTTCACGACCTGGTCCGGGAATCGCTCGACGTTCTCCGACTACGAAAAGGACAGCACCCTGCTCGGGGCTGTCTGCCGGCTGATGGTGACCGGGGGGCCGACCGTCGCCGTGCCGAAGTCCGGCTCGAACGCCCCGGCTGCCGTGACCGCGGGGGGCTACAGCACCGACGCGCTGGCGACGGGGCTGTACGGTGTCGTCGACCGCCAGGTCGGGTTTGCGCGCCTGAGCCGCTTGATGACGTACACCTTCCTCGACGCGCAGTCGCACCCGACGTCGTTCCACGATTTGATCAACATCCTCGCGGCGAATCGCAAGACGCTCGCGATCACGGAGTGGTCCGAGACGAGCTCCGAAGAGCGCATGCGCCGCACCTTCGCCGAATACGGCTTCGGCCGCGGGGACGAAGCCGAGCCCAACAACGCCAGCACAGTGGGCTCGCTCGGCCCGACCGCCGCCGCCAACCTCATCGCCCTCGGCTCGAAGGTCAGCCGCGAGATCACTGGCTCTGCCTGCGCGGGTGACGAGGACTTCTTCGTCGTCAACGAGACGATCGCGCCGGGCGACGAAATTCACTACGAGATCAACAGCCCGACCGCCGGCCCCGAGTTTGACATCCGGTTCTACCGGCACAAGCCCTGCTCCTTCGACGAGGGGCTGCCGAAGACCTGCGCGCTCGACCACCAGATCCACCCGCCCACCGGCTCCGACGGCAGCACGCCGCAGATCGCCCCACCGGACAGCTTCTTCGCGTTCAAGGGCCCGAGCGGCGGCGGGTGCACTCCGCCTGCGTGCCCCGGCGCGTACTGGAAGATGTTCGTGGGCGTCCGACTGAAGAGTGGGCTGTGCAAAGCGAAGTACAACCTCGCCTTGACGTTCCAGAAGCGCCCGAAAGGAGTCGAGTGATGCACCTGAGGCCTCTCTTTCTCGCGCTGCTGCTGGCAGTCGCGGGTTGCGGTCGGACCACCCGCGGGGACGATCGACCCGACGGAGAGCCGCCCTACTCTGGGTACCCGCGGGTGCTGGCGGGTGCCGGCAACAGCTGCCTCCTGGATGCCGCGGGCCGCCTCTCGTGCTGGGGCCATCTGTCCGAGAGCCTGCAGCCCCCGCCGCGGGCGTTCGCGCTCGTCGACTTCGAGCTGGGGTGGTGCGGCCTCGAGCGCGACGGCACCCTGAGCTGCTGGCCCACCGCCGAGATGAATGACGTCGGCGCCTTTCCCCCCGGCCGCTACCGCGCGGTCTCGACCCGGGGGATGCATGCCTGTGGCGTCCGGCTCGACCGAACCCTGGTCTGCTGGGGTGATCCGCAAGGTGGCCTCAACGACTCGCCAGGCGGCCTGTTCCAGGACGTCGCCGTTGGGAACAGGCACGTCTGCGCCATCCGCGCGGACGGCACCTTGGTGTGCTGGGGGGCGAACCACAACGGCGAGGCGAACCCGCCGCCGGGGGCGTTCGTGCAGATTTCGAGCGGGAGCTTCATGTCCTGCGCTCGCAACATCGACAACGTGGTCGCCTGCTGGGGAGCGCAGGAGACGTTCGGTGCGATCCACAACCGGCAGGCGCGGTCCGTCCACACCGGCGGGAAGTCCACCTGCGTCATCGAGCTCGACGGCACTCTCACCTGCACGGGCGCCAATGACCACCTCAGCCACCCGCCGGCGGGGCGGTTCGTCCAGATGGACATAGGGGTCGAGCACGCCTGCGCGCTGCGCGCAGACGGCTCCGTTGCCTGCTGGGGGCGTGATCTGTACGGCGAGACCAAGCCGCCCGGGGGCTGAGTGGCGATCACCTCGAACCGACGCCCGTGCTCGCCGGGTGCCCGATGCAACGCCGCGTCGGACAGGACTCGCGGGGTGAACCTGAAGCCCCTCCTCTTCGCGCTCTTGCTCGCGGCCACGGGCTGCCGTCGGACCACCCGCAGCGACGACCAAGCCAACGGAGGGCCGCCGCGCCTCGACTACCCGCGGGTGGTGGTGGGTGCTGGCACTAGTGCTGCGTCCCAGAAGTCGCAATCCATCTCAGGCTGCGAGGACCCGGCCGGTGTAGGTCCACTCGAACGGCCGGGCGAGGTGTTCGTTCCAGTGCCAGGCGAATCGATAGATACCCGCCTCCAGGGCGCGCGCGC
>JAKLKA010000127.1 GCA_023150915.1 Polyangiaceae bacterium | reverse complement strand
GCGGCAGCGGCACGGGCGGCAGCGGCACGGGCGGCAGCGGCACGGGCGGCAGCGGCACGGGCGGCAGCGGCACGGGCGGCAGCGGCACGGGCGGCAGCGGCACCGGCGGTGGCAACACCGGCGGCACGGGCGGTGGCGGCACCGATGGCGGCTCGACCACCTGCGGCATCATGACCTGCAACTCGAACCAGAACTGCTGCCCGGGGCTCAACTATTGCTACCTGAAGACGTGCACCAACTGCTGCCCCAACCTCACCGACGGCGGCGCGGGCGACGGCGGCGGGGCGAAGTGCGGCGCGCAGACCTGCAGCGCAAACCAGACGTGCTGCGAGTCGGGCGCGATCAAATACTGCTACCAGAGCACCTGCACCAACTGCTGCCAGAAGCTCGACGGGGGCGGGACCATCGACGCAGGCGGCACCAAGTGCGGCAACCTGAGCTGCGGCGCAGGGTTCTCGTGTTGCAAGAACCAGTACTGCTACCCGTCCGCGTGCCTGGGCTGCTGCCAGGGGTGACGTCAGCGAACCGAACGCAGCGCGTACTCGTGAAGCGGGACCGCGCTGGCAGATAGCCGTGCGAACACGTGCTCGACGGGCCGGAGCTCCCGGCCCGTCGGCAGCACCAATCGATAGCTCGACGGGCCCAGGTCCAGGCTGTCGCGCTTCGACCACTCGCCGGTGGTCTCGCGTCGCAAGACCTCGCCCAAATACGCGCCGATCAGCACGGTGGCTCTCCGCGACCAGCGTGCGTCGGGCTCCGGGGGCGCGGCCTTCGGGGCAATCCGCTCCACGTGCTCGTCGAGCGCGTGCAGCGAGGCGAGTGAGCCGTCGAGCCCCGCCCCCGTGCGCTCTGCGCAGAGCACCGAGATCACCGACTGCTCGAGGGCTTTGGCGTAGTGCGGCAGCCGCGACGGTGCGGGCCACTGCGCTGGGTCCCACGGGCAGAGCGGGGTGACTGCGGGCAGGCGAGCCACCACGTGGTGATGAACGGCCTCGGACTCGGCCAGGGTGGCTGCTGCGCCGAGGTCGCTCTTTCCGGCCAGCGCTGCAGCCACGATTTCGCAGGGCTGCCACATGCCGCGCTGGCTCACCACCTGGCGTGAGGCGGGCTCGCCGGTGGAGCCTTCCCAATGCCCGGCCACCGCGAGCCGCAGCGATTCGCCGACATAGGCGCCCAGCAGCAGCGCGATCGGGTGATCGGCGCGCACCCCAGCCGCGCCGCGCGCGAGCAGCGCCAGCAGATCGGCCAGGCGCCCGAGGCTCCACGGCGTCTGGTCGAAGGGGGCCAGGTCGCGCGAAATGGGTGCGATCGTCAGGAAGCTGGCGGTCACGGCGGCCAGGGCCGGCGGCTCGTGGCGCGCCGCCGCCGACACCTGCGAGTAGGTGTCCTCGGCGAGCTGGGCGAAGGTCTCCCAAGCGCGGGCCCAGCGCCCCTCGATCACGGCGTGCTCGAGCGGACCCCACAGCGCCGACGCCTCCATCGCGGCGCTGTTGGCCGGAGCGTGGATCGACTCGGGGCGCGCCGTGAGCTCGAACAGCCGCTCGCCGTGCTCGTCCAGGCTCTTCTTCAGCGCCACCGCCTCGTCGTGGAAGTGCGTCTGCAGCCAAGCGCTCGCCCGCTTCACGTCGTCGAAGCGCCCGAGGCGCGCCGCGGCCATCGCCAGGGCGGCATGGCCGTCGGCGCTGGGCTCGAGCTCGAGGGAGCGCTCGGCCAGGCGCAGCGCCCGCACCGCGTCGCCCGCGTGGGCTTCGACGCAGGCACGCAGGCCGAGCAGCAGCCCCTCGTGGGGCCCACCGTCGCCGACCAGCTCACGCAGCGCGAGCGAGGCCCGTGACACCAGCTTCGGGTCCGCGGTGCGCCGCGCCCGGCGCAGTGCCGCCCAGGCATAGGTGAGGCACACCGTGGGCTGTGTCGGGTCGTCGTCGTGGGCGTGGTCGGCCTGCTCGAGCGCGAAATCCACTTCCCCCAGCTCCAGCGCCAGCCGCGCCACGCCGGCGCGCAAGGTGGGCTCGAGCAGCGGTGCTTCGCCCAGTCGGTGGGCGAGGGCTGAGCTCTCGGACCTGCGCTCGGCCCGGGCCAGCGCGCGAGCGCGCAGCAAGGCATGGTCGGGCTCGTCGCCGTCGGCACGAGCATCGAGCGCCTCGAGGGCCGCCGAGGCGCGGCCCGCGTCGAGCAGCGCGGCGATCTCGAACAAGCTGGCCTGCGGAGCGTGCTTGGGCGGCGGGTCGTGGCCGATCATCGGCTCGGTGTGAGAGCGCGCCACCGGCCGCGAGCTCGGCCGGGTGGTCTTGCGGGTGAGCTGCACCTTCTCGGACAGCTCGCTCGACGTCGAGTAGCGAGCCTCGAGGCGCCTCGGTCGCTCGGTCAGGTCGATCTCGCCCTTGGGGGGCGCGTGTTTCCCGGCAACGAAGCCCGGCGCCGGCGTCGACGTGGGCACGTCCAGATCCGGAATCGAGCTGGGCCGGGGCTTGGCTTCCAGATTGGGTACGCGCCCCGCGCGAGGAAACTCGGGTGAGACCAGGCGCTGGCGATCGTCTTGCAGGGGCCGGCCGCCGAAGGCCAGCTCGACCTCGGCGCCGGGCGGCGGGCTCGACAGGCTTGCGGGCGGCGGACGCGAGCTGCGGGGCGGGGTCGAGGTGCGCTCGAGCGCGCCGGCCTTGGCACGGGCGAGCAGCGCTTCGGCTTCGGGGAAGTCGTGGGTCTCGTTCAGCACCCGTAGCAGGCGCTCGATCAGGCTCTCGGTGTCGAGGGTGCCGCGCAAGTACAGCAGGCGCGAAGCCAGGTAGGTCGTCGCGTGGCGAAAGAAGTAGTTGTCCCCGAGCTGCGCCAGGAGGTGCTGCGCCTCTTCGAGCTCGCCCGAGTCGAGCTTGCGATCGATGATCGACAGCCGCGGGTGATCCAGGGGGCTTCGGCCCATGAAGCGCGCAGTCTACAGGACGGCTGCCGGGCGCAAAACCCGGCGTCAAATCCCGCGGGCGCAGCGGAAGCCGATGGCCGGGTGGCGGCGTTCGGGCTCGGCTGCGAAGCGGAAGCTCGGGTGCAGCCATTCTTCGCGGGCGCCGTTCCACGCGCCGCCGCGCAGCACTCGCTTCTCGCCGCTCGCCGGCCCGCTGGGGTTCTTCGCGTCGTCGGCCGAGTATCGGCCCTCGAAGTCCTGGACCCACTCCCACACGTTGCCGACCACGTCCTTGGGGCCGAAACGTGAGCTGCCGCCCGGGAACTTCCCGACCGGGCTGGTGGCTGCGTAGCCGTCGCTCTGACCTTCGAACAACACCAGCACGCCCACGTCGGCACGCTTCGACCACTTGAGACAGTCTGCGTCGCAGGCATTCAGATGCGCGACCGTGGGCTTCTCGTCACCCCAGGGGTAGATGCGACCATCCGGGCCGCGCGTGGCGTACTCCCACTCGGCCTCGGTCGGCAGCCGCTTGTCGTTCTTGCGACAGTAGGTCTCGGCGTCGCGCCACGAGAGGCAGTTCATCGGATGATCGCCGCGGTCGGCGGCGTCGACGTTGCAGAGCGGGGTGAACGCCTTTTCTTCGGCGGGCTTCATCCCGGTGTACGACACTTCGGGCTTGAGGCGGCGACACGCGCCGATACCGCTGCACTTCGCATAGTCGGCGACGGTGACCTCGGTGGCATCCATGCAGAACACGTCGAGCTGCACGTTGTGCGCCGGCTTCTGGTTGTCCGGTGCCTGGGCGTCGTCGGTTCCCATGTAGAACTGGCCGGCCGGGATCTCGAACATCCCTTCGGGACACCGGCGGGCCGGCGCGGCGGGCGCGGCGCTGGCGCCAAGCGCCGCGCTGGCCAGAGGCGTGGGCGCGGGCGAGGGCACGGCCGCCGCGCTCGCCGGCCCCGAGCTGCGCAGGGCGAAGAAGGCGCCGGCTGCCGCCACCGCAGCCACCAGCCCGCCCACGGCGAGCACGGGCGCCTTGCTCTTGGGGGCTGCGCTGCGCGGGTTCAGCGTGGCGGCGTCGACCGTCACCGAGCTGTGCACGGCCTCCGTCCCGGTCGGACGCACCGGAGTGATCGCCGAGCGCAGCGAGTCGGGCATCGCCAGCGTCGCATTCAGGGCTTCGGCCGCCGTGGCGCGGCTGCTCCCCGTGCCCACCGCCAGCTCGAACGCGGCCCAGAACTCGGACGCACGGGCGAAGCGCGCCGTGGGCTGGACCGCCAGCGCCTTGGCCAGCACGCGTTCGACCGCCTCGCCCAGGTCGAGACCGAGCAGACGCGGCGTGGGGCGCCGCTCGGGATTGCCCGCCGAGAAAGCCAGCTGCACGACGTCTTCGCCGTCCAGCGCCTGGCGGCCGGAGAGGAGCTCGACCACCACCAGCGCCAGCGCGAACACGTCGGTCCACGGTCCGGTGGCGCCATACGTTCGGCTGAACTGCTCGGGCGCTCCGTACTGGGGAGTGAACGAGGTGATGTTCGTGCCGGTCTTGGCCATCGCGGCCTTCATCTGCGTGTTGTCGGTGATCAACTTGGCAACGCCGAAGTCGAGGATCTTCACCGTGACCGACCCCTGGCGCGGGTCGTCACCCAGCACGAAGATGTTGGGCGGTTTGACGTCACGGTGCGCGATGCCCCGACCGTGGGCGACGTCCAGCGCCGCAGCCACCGGCCCGAGCAGGCGCAGCACTTCGCCCAGGGTGAAGCACGGGCGCCCCGCCTGAGCCTCGCTGACGATCAGCTCTTCGAGCGACCGCCCTTCGAGCCACTCGAGCACCATGTACGGCATCCAGCGGCCATCGGGCGTGGTGTACGTCCCGACGTCGCGGGCCTGAACGATGGCCGCGGTCTGGCTCGAGAGCTGGGTGAGCAGGCGCCCCTCTTCGATGAAGGCGCTCTGCATCGCGTCCCGCTGATCCACCGGCACGCTCGACAGCTCGCTGAAGAACTTGATGGCAACGGGCTGCTTCCAGATCACGTGCTCGGCCCGATAGACCACCGCGAAGCCGCCCTGACCCACGGCGCGCTCCACGGCGTACTTGTCGGCGACGGTTTGGCCGGCGATGCCCAGCGGGTCGAGGGACGAAGCGGAGCTCGGTGGGGTCATGCGATCATCCTTCCTGAAGCTTCGGACCGAGCAGCGCGCCGCGCTCGGCCAAGTCGGCGAGTAAGGTTGCGGTGCCCGACCGCACGGACTCGCCCAGAGGGGTTCCGGCTGCCTGGCACGCTTCGACCACCGCCGCGCCGAGCGGAGCGCCGGCGAGCAGCCGCTCGAGGATGGCTGCCGCGAGCGGAGTCAGCTCCAAGTAGCGCACATCGTGCTCCGGGCTCCGATACACGAGCAGCCGAGTCGGCTCGGTGACGGGCGGGGTGCGGTCTTCGAGCGCGTCGCTCAGGCGATGCACGGCGTGGTCGTAGCGCATCAGGCGCACGGCTTCGACGAAGCGAACCGGCAGCTCGAGCTCGAGCGGCTGCCGCTTCGCGTTGCCGGGCCCCGCGAGCTCGGAAGCCACCACGACTTGCACGGCCTCGTGGCGTGCCAGGTCCATCGCCCAGGGGGGCACGCGGCGATCGGCAGCCCACAGCGGCGCGCAGAAGTCCAACAGCTCGGTGGTCACGTCCCGCAAGAAGCGCGAGCGCGGGCCCACCTCGCGCAGGTAGCGCGCGAAGTACTCGTCGAACACCGCACCCAGCCGGCGCGCGGTACGCGGGATGGAACACTCCACGGCTTCGCGCAGCGTGGTGCGGACCAACGTGCGGTAGACGAAGAGCCGGTCCACGCCGGCATCGACGATGGCCTGGGCGTCCTCTCGGTCGACGCCGCTCTGGTCGAGCCAGGCGCGGACGGCCACCGGGTCGTCGGGTGAGAGCTCGGGGCCGAGCGCCAGCTCGGCGAAGGCGATCTCAAGCGCTTCGGGCAAGCGGCGCCTCCCTCCGGGTCAGGGCGCGATCGTAGGCCGCGCGCAGCCGGTGCACCTCTGCGAGCAGCTCGGCCAGCTCGGGCACGTCGTGGTCGCGCTCCAGCAGCACCGGCATGGGCCCGGTGCGCTCCAGCGTCCACTCGAGCAGGTCGATGACCGGATCGACCACGGCGGCGCCGTGGGTGTCGAGGATCAAGCCCGAGGCGGTGCGAGTGTGTCCGGCGACGTGGATCTGCCGCACGCGCTCGAGTGGCAGCTCGAGGATGAACGCCTGGGGATCGAAGCCGTGGTTCTGGGCATTGACCCAGACGTTGTTCACGTCCAGCAAGAGCCCCGCGTCGGCCCGCTCGACGACCTCGGCGATGAACTCGGCCTCGGGGATTTCGCGCCGGCCGGGGTGAGCGTACCAGGTGATGTTCTCGACCAGCATCGGCAGCCCGAGCACGTCTTGCGCGCGCCGCACGCGTTCGGCTGCGCGCCGCGCGTTCGCCGTGCTCTGCTTGAGCGGTAAGAGCTCGTGCAACATGCGCGGGCCCGCGTTGCCGAAGCACAGGTGGTCGCTGTGCCAGGGTGTCTTCAGTCGGCGGGTTTCGTCGCGCAGCTCGGTCAGATAGTCGAGCGGCGCGGGATCGCTGGCGCCGATCGACAGCGTGAGGCCGTGCGTGAACACCGGGTAGCGCTCGGCGATGCGCGCCAGCGCGTGCGGGTAGTACCCGCCGCGATGCATGCTGTTCTCGGGGCAGACTTCCCAGAAGGCCAGGTCGAGCGGCGGCCCGTCGAGGACCTCTTCGAGGAACTCCCAGCGCAGGCCGAGGCCCACGCCGGTCACGTTGTGCCCCTCGCCCGGCATCGACCCGCTCAACCGCAGGTGCCGGCGCCGCAGCCCGCCTTCGGCCCCGCAGCCTTCTTCGCGGCGGGCTTCTTGGCAGCGGGCTTCTTCGGGGGCGCGGCCGCCGGGGTTGCCGCGGCCGGGGTCGCGCCGGCGGGCTTGTCCGCCGCGCCCGGGGCCGGCTCGGCCGGTGCCGCGTCGTCGCTCACCGTCGCCGTGGGGGCCGGCTCTTCTCCGGCCGCAGCTTCCGGCTCGGACTCTGTTGCCGCGGGCACCTCGGTGGCGGCCACGGGGGACTCGGGTGGAGGGGTCGAAGCTCCGCAACCGACGGCGCCCAGGGCGGCGAGGGTGGCGGCAAGGGTGGTGACGCTGAGCGGGTGGGACATCTCCGAAAGGCCTCCTCTGTCTGATTCTGGACCAGCTTTGGCCCAGATATCTACGTTCGGAAGCCCCGACGGTTTCGGATGGGCACAAAACCCTATTTCTTGAGCAGCGCGCTGGCGGACAGGCTGACCCGGGCGTCGGTGCCCACCTGGGTCCCGAGCAGCTTCATGCCCTGGGCCTGGAACACCCCGGCGGCGTCCCGAGGCTTGATGTCGTGGGCGGTCAGCGAGACCACGACCGGTCGGCGAGTGGTGAGCTGGAGCTTGTCCGGGGCCAGGTCGGGCGCGGCGCGCCCGGCGAAGCGGAAGCTCACACGGATCGGCACCTCGACCTCGACCCGCACCCGGTGCAGCTGCAGCTGCCCGCGCGCGGTCATCGTCACCGAGCGCCGCTCGCTGGTCGGCTGACCCCCGTCGTCGTCGGGCGGCAGAGCGGGCTCTTCGGCGTCGGGCTCGACGCGCTCACGCCGGCCCGCGTGCGGTGCCGTGGCACTCGGGTCGGTGATGCCGGTGAGCGTGAACGTGGCCCAGCGCAAGCGCTCGCGTTCGGCCTCTGGCCGACTGGCGCCCACGTCCAGCCAGTTCTGTGCTTCTTGCGTCCGCTGGTCGTCGCGCCCTGCGTCGCCGCCGCTCGCGATTTCGATGCTCGCAACGTCCACCGCCAGCGTGCCCCGGCTGTCGGCGAGGTCGCTGAGGTTCAGATCGAGCTCGCCCCGGCATACGCGGAACGCGCCGCGCGGAGTGCCTTCTTTGGCCTTGAGCTCGACCTTGGCCTCGCACCGATCGGAGAGCACGTACTTGGCGCGGAGCGCGGCGCTCGCGTCGGGGGGCTTGGCCAGCCAGGGCTCCTTCCGCTCGGCGGGCGCGGGCTCTTTCTTCGAGCAGGCGAGGGCAAGCACGGCGGCGAGCACGATCGGGGCTCTCATCGCCAGAGCCCCACGCTGACGCCCCAGCCCAGATAGTGCCGGGCGCCGTCCAGCGCCGCCGACAGCTTCCACTCGGCGCCGTCGTCGAAGATCCCGAAGACCGTCCACGGGAAGAGCTTCTGGTCGAAACCCAGGGTGCCGTGCAAGCGGGACTTCGCGCCTCGCGACTCGAAGCGGGTCGGCTCGCCGTACGTTCCCGCCCGCAGCCGCAGCCAGTTCGGCACCATCTCGGTCTCGATGCCCAGCCGCGGCGTGTAGGTCGCCTTGCGGCCCGAGCGCTGGACCCGGCGCTCGATGAATGACTCGATGCCCACGCTGTTCCGCACCGGACCCGTGATTTCGAGGGAGCTCGCGATGAGCACGTAGAACCGCTCGAGGGCCTTGGCGCGCCTCCGAAGCTCGGCTTGCACCGCGCGCTCTGCCCTGGCCCTGTGGAGCTCGTCCAGCGCCTGGTCGGAGGTCTGCTCGGCTTCGAGCGCAGCGACCCGGCTCGGGGAAGCACCCGTGAGCTCACTGCGCACGCGGCGACGGCGCTCGGCCGCCTTCCACGCGAGGTAGCGGTCCAGCCGCCGCAGGGCCTGGTGCGGATCGATCCAGCGCGGATTGAGCGGGCGGGGCCCGAGCTGCACGGCCAGCCCGGCATCGACGTTCCACGGCAAGGTGACCTCGTTCGGCAGGTAGAGGTCGGTGCCGTTGCGCGTGATGATCCGATCCCCGTCGGCATCGGGCGTGACCTCGGAAGACAGCTGGTTGGTGATCACCGCCGACCGCACCGCCACCCCGATGCGGTAGGGGGCGTCGTTCGGTCGGAAGAGCGCTCCGATTTCGGCGGCGGCGCCCTCGATGTGGAACAGCTCACCCGGCTCGCCGGGCTCGGGGTCTTTGTTGGCGATCACCAGCCCGGTGCCGCGGCTGCCCAGGCCGAGCAAGAACTGCCCGTCGAGCCACGACCGCGCGACCTGCACGCGCAAGCCCCCGAAGCGCGCGTTCAGCCCCAGGCTCTGGCCCCCGGGCTCGGCGACCTCGAAGGTGGTGTAGTGCAGCGAGACGCCGGTGCCCCAGCGCCCGAACTGGAGGTTCGCGGCGAGATCGACGAACAGCGCGTCGTTCTGCGAGGCCGACAGCGACGTGCGGTCCCCGCTGTTGAACAGGTCGGTGCCACTCACGGCCGAAGGGAAGGTGAGCCCGAAGCCCAGGTCGTAGTCGAAGTGATCGTGCGAATGCGGTGAGCGCATTGCGGGGGCAACCGGGTTCGCCGAGTTGCCGTCGACCCCCTCGGCAATGGCCACGTAGGCCCCGGCCAGCCCCAGCACACGTGTGCCCGCCAGCACCACGCCACGACTCAAGTCGATGCGATAGTCACTGGTCGTGATGGGCGACCCCTCGGGGCCGAGCGGCCCGGCCGCGCGCACGCTTCCGCCCAACAGCGCCAGGGCGGCGAGCGTACCGGCGGCGGCGAGGCGGCGGGGAAGCACGGGCGGCAGGATAGCCCAAGGTCCGGTATCCTCTGCCGCGATGATTCGCCGCACCATCACGCTCGGGCTCGGCGTGGTGCTGGCCGCGTGCGGTTCGCGCTCGCGACTGCTCGACCCGGGCACGGGCGGCGGTAGCTGGGGCGGCACGGGCGCGGGCGGTGCCGGTGGCACCGCAGGGGTCAGCGGTGGCGGCGGCGCGGCCGGAGGCGGCGGCGCGGGCGGAGGCCCCACGGCGTGCGTGTACCACGACGTCGCCGCCGGGGGCGATCACACCTGCGCGATCGATCCCACCGGAGCGGTGCTCTGCTTCGGCAGAAATGATTTTGGTCAGCTGGGCAACGGTCAGCCCGGTAACGACTCGCCCCTTCCAGAGGTGGTGGTCGGACCGAGCGACTTCGTCTCGCTCGGCGCCGGAGCGTTCCACTCGTCGGGCGTGCGTGCCAGCGGCAGCATGATGGGCTGGGGCCACAACCCGCTCGGCGTGCTGGGCGACGGCACGACCACGGATCAGGCCCAGCCTTCGCCCGTGAGCGGGCCGGGCGGCGCGGTGGCCATCTCGCAGGGAATGATCGCGTCGCACGCCTGCGCCGTGCATCAGAACGGCAGCGTGACCTGTTGGGGTCAGAACAGTCACGGCCAGCTCGGGACCGGGAACCTCGACCCCAGCCTCACCCAAGAACAAGTGATTGACCTCGAAGACGCCATCGCGGTCGCCACCGGGTACATCTTCTCGTGCGCGGTGCAGTGGAACGGAGTCGTCCGGTGTTGGGGCTGGAACGCCAGCGGGGCGCTGGGCATCGGCAACCTGAATGCCATGACCTACTCGAAACCGGTGGCCGTGGTCGGCGTGTCGGGCGCGGTGCAGGTCGTCGCGGGCAACCACTACGGATGCGCCCGAACGTCCAGCGGCTCCGTCTACTGCTGGGGGTACAACGGCTCGGGGCAGCTGGGCATCGGCACCGACGTCGAACACTCGCCGGCGCCGGCGGCGGTGGTGGGGCTCACCGACGCAGTCTGGATCAGCGGCGGCCAGAGCCACGTCTGCGCCGTGCACCAGAACGGAAGCGTGAGCTGCTGGGGGCGGAACTACTTCGGTCAGCTCGGGAACGGGACCACGATCGACGCGAACGCTCCGGTCACGGTGGTGGGCATCACGGATGCAGTGCGGGTTTCGGCCGGGGGCGAGCACACCTGCGCGCTCCGATCGCCCGGTGGCCTGGTGTGCTGGGGCTCGAACACCAGTGGTCAGCTCGGCAACGGCACCAGCGAGTCGTCTGCCGTGCCGGTCGACGCCGGCTGCCCGTGAGCCCCGGCGCGAGGCGCGGCCCATCGGGCTCAGCCCCGGGCCGAGCGGCGCTCGCGCGCCATGCGAAGCTCGGCGCCGAGCACCGAGAGCAAGATGCCGACCCCGCCCAGGGCGAAGATCACCAGCATTGGCCCCAGCAAGCCGGCAAGAGCAGCCAGCAGCGTCAAAAACACGAAGGTGTCGCGCTTGAACAGCGGCTGAATTGCGTCGAACAGGCCCCCCTTCGACTCGGACCCCGGCGCGCTCAGTGGGTACTTGAGCAAGTCACCAGAGCCGATCTGGATCAGGTACCGATATTCGATGCCGCTGGTGATCACGCCGCAGGCGACCGTCACGATGCCGGCGATCAAGTACAGCTTCTGACCCGTGGCCGCGTACAGCCCGAAGCCGGTTGCGCCGAAGAAGCTGTAGTTGGTGAGGTCGTCGCCCACGGTGTCGAGCCACTCGCCGGTGAGCGAGCCGCGGTAGGTGATGCGGCTCATCTCGCCGTCGCAGCCGTCCAGGATGCTCTGCATCTGGAAGAGGAACGCCCCGAGCGCCATCGAAGCCCAGCCCCCCCGCGAGGCCAGCCACGCCCCGAGCAGCCCGACCGCCAGGATGGCCACCGAGACCTGGTTGGGACGGAGCGGGGTCTTCACCAAGAAGCGCGAGATGGCCAGGCTCACGTAGCGGTTGAGCCAGCGGCTGGTCCACCCGTCTTGAGGCTTGCGAAGCGCCCGGAACAGCGCCCGCTCGGCGCGCCGCGCGCTGGCCGCGTCGGTCACGTCGATGGGCTCGAAGGCGAAGGGCACGTCGACCGCGAACGCGTCGCAGGTCAGATCGCGGTCGGCCGCCAGCGTTGGCGCGAGCAGCTTGAAGAGCTGTCGGTGAAGCACCCAGCTGGCCGGCACATGGACGCGGAACGGGCCCGTGGGTGCGGCTTGGGTGACTGGCGTCCGGAGGCGAGGGTCGACCAAGAGGGGCGCCAGGTCGGGGCCTGCCACGATCGCGCTGGCGCCGCCGGCCTGGGCGTCCAAGGCCAGGCGCAGGGTCACGCTCAGTCCCCCGACCTTGCGGGCGGCATCCCCGTTGGGAGGGTCGAGTACCAGCACCCAGCTCACGGCGCCGGGTCTTAGCTTGGTTTCTTGCGGCAGTCTCCCACGTGTTAGAACACGCGGCATGCGCGGGTGCTGGTGGGCGTTGGGCGTATTTCTGACCTTGGGGTGTGGCTCGTCGACGGACGAGCCGGGCTCGGCGGCGGGCGAGAGCATCTTCGTGACGCCCGAAGCGCTGAGCGAGCTCGCAGAGGCGACGTTCTTCGACCAGCCCTGGCCCAGCGACCTGCGAAAAGAGGGTGACGGCACGGTGCGCTTCGAGGGCTACCCGAACCCCCGCGAGAAACCGATCTTGGTGGATTACATCGCGTCGATGAAGGGCGTGCTCACGGGCTTTTCTCCCGCGGCATCCGGGTTCCTGCGCTTCACCGTCGCGCTCGACGAGAGCACGTTGCCGGCGCCGCTGGCATCTCTGGAAGCCGACGCCAGCGTGCAGCTGATCGATGTCGACGCCGCGTCGCCCGAGCGTGGCAAGCGCCAACGGGTGGCGACCCGGTTCCGGGCGGAAGAGGGGGTGTACTGGCCCCCGAACACGCTGGCGTTCATGCCGGCGCTCGGCTTTCCGCTGCGGCCCAGCACCCGCTACGCGCTGGTGGTCACGGACCGGGCGCGGGCGGCGGGCGGCGGGCGCATCGCGCCGTCGGCCGATCTGCGGGCGCTGCTCGCCGACAGCCAAGGGTCGTGGGCCGACGCCATTGCCGAGGTCGAGTCGGCCGGGATCGCCAAGGCTTCCATCGTGCACCTGACGGTATTCACCACCAACGACCCGACCGGCGAGACGGCGAAGATCCGCGACCACGTCGTGAAGAGCTACGCCGCACCGAAGATCATCGACGGCACGCTGGCCAAGGCGGGCCAGACGGCGACCTACGACACCTACGAGGGGCGCTACGGACCGACCCCGAACTTCCAGAAGGGAAAGCTGCCCTTCGTGAAGTACGGCGACGGCGGGAGCCTGGCGTTCAGCGCGAGCGGCGAGCCCGAGCTGCAGAGCGAGTTCGATCTGCGGTTCGCCATCACCGTGCCCAACGCCGCCGCCTGCCCGATGCCCGAAAGCGGCTACCCGATCGTGCTTTATGCCCACGGCACCGGCGGCAACTACAAGAGCTTCATCGGTCCGGCAGACGAAGGCCCGGCCCTGGCGAAGCGCTGCGTCGCGACCATGGGCATCGACCAGATCTTCCACGGTGATCGCCCCGGCGCCAGCGCCGGCACGCCGGACATCTTGTTCTTCAACGTGACGAACCCGGTGGCCGCGCGCGCGAATGGGCCGCAGTCCGCCATCGACGTGGTGCAGCAGGCGCGCCTCTTCACCCAGTCCAAGATCGTCATCCCCGCGGACGTGACCGGTGGCGAAGCAATCCGCTTCGACCCGTCCAAGGTGGCGTTCTTCGGCCACTCGCAAGGCGGCATCAACGGGCCGATGTTCCTGGCCGTGGACGACCAAGCGCGGGGCGGCATGCTGAGCGGCTCGGGCAGCATGATCACCATCGCGCTGCTCGAGAAGACCAAGCCGATCGACATCGCCGGCCTGGTCAAGGTCGTGTTCTTGGGGTTGCTCGGCGACGAGACCGCAGAGCTGAGCCTGTTCCACCCCGCAATGTCGCTTGCTCAGAGCATCGTCGATCCCACCGACCCGATCCACTACGTGCCGTTGATCGTCCGCCGCCCGCGCGACGGCTTCGCACCCAAGTCGACGATGATGACCGAGGGCGTGAACGCCGACGGATCGGGTGACAACTACACGCCGCCGCACGGGATGGAGGTCCAAGCCGTGGCGCTGGGGTTGCCGCCGCAGAACCCGGTGATCCACCCCATCGAGGAGCTGGCGTGGGCCGACCTCGCGGCCATCACGGTTCCAGCGGGCGGCCTCTCGGGGAACCTGGCGGGCGGCGCGGCCAGCGGCGTGCTGGCGCAGTGGCCGGCGGCGGACGCCAGCGACGGCCACTTCGTGATCTACGACATCCCCGCCGCGATGGCGCAGGCCGCCGGGTTCGTGAGGAACCTGATGGACGATCCGAAGGGGAAGGTGCCGGCGCCCTAGGCTACGGTGCGGTGACTACGTCGAGCCACGGCGGATGACCGTCAGCACGCCGCGCACGTGGGCACGCGCTTCGAGCTCGAGTCCAATCCGGGTCGTGTGAGTCCATGTAGGTTTGGTGTACGGATCGGCCGGCCGATCGACGCCAGCTTTTTTTCACACGCGGTCACGCGAGGGATCGACAAGAGAGTTTTTTTTTGATCTAAGACGAGGCCCGAGTAGTAACGACGCTCGAGCCAACCGCGTGCAAGCACAACACATCGACCAGACGGCGGGGGCCGTCCCCCGGCAGGGCGGAGAACAATTCAAAGTCGAGCTCCGAGTCTTCTCGGAGCGGTTGCTGGTCGAGGGGGCCGACGCCCGCTGGCGCGAGCGCGAGTGCGCGGTGCTCTCGCTCCGCTTCGACTACGGCGGGGTCCGCGTCGGGCCGGTTCGCGATGCCGACTTCGACGCCGAGCCCGAGGGGGCCGAGGCGGAAATCGACCGGAATTTTGCCGCCGAGCGGCTGGTTCAGGCGCGGATCGAGCGCTACGGCGCGGTCGAGCTCGATCACCTCGAGGGCATGGTCGCCCCGGTCGGTGCCCAAGCCGACTACGTGATCAACGTGGACGACAACGTCCACGCCATCTGTTCGTTCTCGGGCCTTGCCGTCGACGAGCTGCGCGCCCTGGGTTGGCGTGTCGAGGTCGACGCCGACTTCCAGTTCCAGGTGGTCGGCAACGCGGATCGCTGGGTCGCGCGCCTGGGTGAGGTGCGAGACAAGGCCGAATGGTTCCAGCTCGAGCTGGGGCTCGAGGTGGACGGCGAGGTCATCGATCTGGTGCCGGCCTTGATCAAGCTCCTGGAAGAGGCCCCCAAGGGCGGGCGGCTCTCGTCGCTCTCGCGGCAGGTGGCGCGCTGCCGCGCGCTTCCGGTGGCCCGGGGGCGCTACGTGGCCATCCCCTGGGACCGCCTCGAGCCCGTGCTCTCGGTGCTGGCCGAGCTGTACGACGGGCAGGGGCGCAAGCTGAAGCTGCACGAGGCGAACCTGGCCGCGGTGGGCCGGCTGGAAGACGCCATCGCGGGCGAGGGGCGGGTGCTCGAGTGGTCGGGTCGCGTCGACGCGGTCGAACGCGGCAAGCAGCTGGTGCGTGGCCCGCAGGGCGCGGACCGCCCCCTGGTGCTCCACGCCGAGCTTCGGCCGTATCAGCAAGACGGGCTCACCTGGCTGTGTCACCTGCGCGATCACGGCGTGGGTGGCGTGCTGGCCGACGACATGGGCCTGGGCAAGACGCTGCAGACCATCGCCCTCTTGGCCATCGAGAAAGAGCAGCGGCGCATGGATCACCCTTCTTTGGTGATCGTGCCCACCAGCCTGATCGAGACCTGGCGCCGCCAGATCGCGCAGTTCGCGCCCCACCTGCGGGTGCTGGTGCTGCACGGGGGCAAGCGCCACGCCGCGTTCCACAAGCTGCCCGCCACCGACGTGGTGCTCACCACCTATTCGGTGCTGTCGCGGGACCTGGCGCGCTTCCGCGAGCATGACTACCACTATGTGGTTCTGGACGAGGCGCAAGCCATCAAGAACGCGCGCAGTCAGGCCAGCCACTCGGTGCGCACGCTCTCGGCGCGGCACCGGCTGGCGCTGACCGGCACCCCGGTCGAGAACAACCTGGACGAGCTGTGGAGCCTGTTCGAGTTCGTGATGCCGGGCCTCTTGGGCAATGCGCAGCGCTTCCGCACCGGTTTCCGCCACCCGATCGAGCGCGAGGGCAACGAGTCACGGCTGATCGCCCTGCGCTCGCGGGTCTCGCCCTTCGTGCTGCGGCGCCTGAAAGAGACCGTGGCCCGGGATCTGCCCCCGAAGACCGAGCTGACCCGCTACGTGACAATGGGGCAAGAGCAGCGCGACCTGTACGAGAGCATCCGCGTGGCGGCCCATGCCGAGGTGCGGTCTGCCATCCGGCGCCAGGGGTTCGAAGCGTCGAGCTTGATGATCTTGGACGCGCTCACCAAGTTGCGTCAGGTCTGCTGTGACCCGCGCCTGGTGAAGGTCGACGCGGCGCGCGAGGTCAAGACCAGCGCCAAGGCCGAAGCGTTCCACACCTTCCTGTCCGAAGAGCTCGGTCGCGGCCGGCGCGTGCTGGTCTTCTCGCAGTTCGCGCGGATGCTGGCGCTGCTCTCGGACGAGCTCCGGGCGCGGGGGGTGAAGCACGTGACCCTGACCGGCGCCTCGGACAACCGCCACGAGCTGGTCGACCGGTTCCAAGAGGGTGAAGTCGACGTGTTCCTGATCAGCCTGAAGGCCGGCGGCACGGGCCTGACCCTGACACGCGCCGACACCGTGATCCATTACGACCCGTGGTGGAACGCCGCTGCCCAGATGCAGGCCACCGACCGCGCGCACCGCATCGGGCAGACCCAGCCGGTGTTCGTGCACAACCTGGTGGTGGCCGGCAGCGTGGAAGAGCGCATGCTGGAGCTGCAGCAACGCAAGCGCGCGCTGGCGGACACCCTGCTCGGCAACGAGGTGGGCACCGTGCGGCTCTTGCCCGACGACATCGAGAGCCTGCTCGCCCCGCTGCAAGACGAGGCGTGAGGGCGGCGGCCCTCAGCCGATGGTCAGGCACTTGTTGTTGCTGCACACCTGGCCGGTGCCGCAGCCGCCGCAGTCCAGCGCACCGCCGCAGCCGTCCGGATAGAAGCCGCACTGCGCGCCGGCCTTGATGCAGCTGGTGGGCACGCAGGTGCCACCGGGGCACGCCTCGCACTGGAGCACGCCCCCGCAGCCGTCGCCCTGCGGACCGCAACGGCCGCCGCAATCCAGGGGCTTGCACGACACGCCGCCGTCGCAGGGACCGCAGTCGATGGTTCCGCCGCAGCCGTCGCCCGACTGACCGCAGGCCACGCCCAGCTCCACGCAGGTCTTCTTGGTGCAGCTGCTGGCGCCGCACTTGCCGAAGGTGCCGCCGCCGCCGCAGGTCTGGCCCGAGGGGCAGGTGCCGCAGCTCAGCGTGCCGCCGCAACCGTCGGCCCACTGCCCGCAGTCGTGGCCCAGGGCCGTGCAGGTCTTGGGCGTGCAGCTGCCGGCGCCGCACACCCCGGGGGTTCCCGCGCCGCCGCAAGTCTGGCCCGAGGGGCAGGTGCCGCAGCTCAGCGTGCCGCCGCAGCCGTCGGACCACAGCCCGCAGTTCTTGCCCAGCGCGCCGCAGGTGGTGGGCGTGCAGCTCGAGGTCGAGCACTTGCCGCCGGTGCCGCACACCTGGCCCGAGGGGCAGGTGCCGCAGCTGGCGATCACCCCGCCGCAGCCATCGGGGGCCGGACCGCACACGATGCCCTGATCGCCGCAGGTGAGCTTGCTGCAGGTCGGCGGCGGCTGCTTCTCGTCGCAGACCGACGACGACAGATCGAAGAACATGTACTCGAGCGCCAGCTCTTGCGGGCTCATCGTGGTCGACTTGCACTCGCTGGGGAAGGCGTTGCCCTTGTCGCCCGACGACACGTGAATGTCGCTGAAGATGAAGCGGCCGCATTGATCCGCCGTGGGCGCGCCGACCGGCGTGTTGAAGGTGAGGTATTCCGTGGCGTACGGCACTGCCGTGAGCGACGGATAGAGCTTGGTGTTCTGCACGTAGATCCACTCGGTCACGCGCGACTGGTCGAAGCTCTTCACGCTGTTCTTGGCGTCGAAGATCGACAGGTTGCCGAAGCTGGTGGACGCGCCCACGGTCTGCAGCCAGGTGGCGAGCGCGTTACCCTTGGGGAAGGTGGTGACGATCTTCCCCCCGACCGTCAGCTGGTTGGTCTGCGAGAGCAGGCCGGGCGACGGGTAGATCCAGCTGGCCAGGGTGCTCCAGGCGCCGGTGCCGGTGCCGTTGGTGTTCGCGCTGACCCAGTAGTGGTGGTAGTGCGACGCGAACACACGCCCGCCGACGTTCAGGTAGTCGTACATCGCTTTGCGCGCCGCCGTGGGCTTGTCGCTCGGGTAGGTGTCCCCCTCGCAGGCCATCAGCGTGACGTCGTAGGTCTGCAGGCTGGCGAGCGTGCCCCAGAGCGTGGTGGCCGCGGGGAAGCTCGCGCCCCCGAACGCGGCGTCGTACTTGCCGACGGCCTGGGTCGAACCGGTGCCCGGCTGGCCCTTGAACAGGTTGATGCGACCCGTTCCGCTGGGATTGGTGAACTCGCTGTCCGAGATGCCGATCTTGCGCAGCAGGCACTCGAGCGAGTCGTACCCGCCGGTGGTGAGCGCCATCTTGGGGATGTCACCCTCGGACTTGTTGCGCGGCAGGCGCGTGAGCGCGGCGGCGACGGCGGTGTTGGTGCACTGCGCGGTGGTGACCTTGATCTGGCGGCGCCATTTGCCAATCTGGATGACGACCGGGATGTCGGCGCCCACCGGCATGTTGTCGAGCTTGAACTTGCCGGTGGCGTCGGTCAGCGTGGTGACCAGCGGCAAGCCGGAAAGCGCCGAGCCGCACTTGTCGCAGGTGGCCCCCGCGGCCAGGGGCGCGGGCGTGCCGTTCGGTACGTAGACGTACACGTTCGGCAGCGGGCGCAGGCCCGCCGGATCGAAGACCGAGCCGCTGATCGAGGTGGTGCCGCTGCCCGAGCACGTGACCTGCTTGCACTGCAGGTTGATGCAGGTCGAACCGGTGCCGCACTTGTTCGGGCCGCCGCCGCCGCAGAACTGGCCCGACGGGCAGCTGCCGCAGCTCGCGGTCAGGCCGCCGCAGCCGTCGGACTGCTGGCCGCACGTGCCGGGGGGGAAGCTCGAGCAGGTGAGCGGCGTGCAGGCGCTGGCTCCGGCGCACACGTTGGGCGTGCCCCCGCATCCGCAGCACTGCCCGGCAGGGCAGGTGCCGCAGCTCGCGGTCAGGGCGCCGCAACCGTCGCTGACGGGCCCGCAGTTCGCGCCGTAATCGGTGCAGGTCTTCTTCACGCAGGTGGGTGGGGCGCCGCCACACACGCTGGGCGCGCCACCGCAACCGCAACACTCGGGCGAGGTGCAGCTACCGCACTGGATGATGCCGCCGCAGCCGTCGCTGACGGGCCCGCAGTTCGCCCCCCATTCGGTGCAGGTCTTCTTCACGCAGGGCCCGACGTTCGACCCGCAGACGTTGGGCTTGCCGCCCCCGCCGCAGATCTGTCCGGCCTTCGAGCAGGTGCCGCACTGCACCAGGCCGCCGCACCCGTCGGCGACGGGGCCGCAGTCGTAGCCCATCTCGGAACAGGTCTTCTTGGTGCACGCCGCACCGCCGCACACGTTGGGCACGCCGCCGCCACCGCAGGTCTGCGGCGCGGTGCAGGTGCCGCAGTCCATCAGCCCGCCGCAGCCGTCGCCCTGCATGCCGCAGAAGGCGTTGAGCTCGGAGCAGGTCTTCTTGGTGCACGGGTCGGTGCCGCACTGGCTGGGGCCGCCGCCGCCGCAATACGCCGGGGCGGTGCAGGTGCCGCAGTCGAGGATCGAGCCGCAGCCGTCGGATTGCTGGCCGCAGTCGACGCCCAGATCGGCGCAGGTCTTCGGGACGCAGCTCGAGGCGTCCAGGTTGATCCCGCCGTCGCCGGCCGAGGCCGAGCTGCCCGCCTTGCCATCGGCGCTGGCGTCCCCCGCGGTGCCGCCCGTGCCGTCGTCACCCCCGGCCTCTTCGCTGCCGGCACAGGCCACGGCCCCGAGGCCGAGCGAAAAACACAAGAGCGCGGCCACTCGCATGAGCTGGTGCATCACGATTCGTTCCTTTCGGCGTGGCCCGGTTGCCCGCCGCCCAAACCTCGATCTCTACCCGAAGGCCGGCCGCCGCGCTACTCGTCGCCCGGGCCCTCGTCCACGTGCGTCTGGCTCGACAGCACCGTCCACTTGGTCGGATCGCCGTTCTGACCGATGTCGCAGTGGAAGTGGTTCCGATGTGCCGAGTTGTAGTTGGGGGTCAGGATCGTGCCGAAGGCGTGCTTCGTCGAGAGCTCACACGCCAACGAATACAGTTCTTTGCTGATGCCGGTCTGGGCGGCCAGGGCCTTGGTGCAGGTCTCGGACGCCGGCCCGCTCCACTCGACCCAGTGGGCGGGGTTGTTGACGTCGTAGACCTGCCCCGTGTCCTTGTAGATCCAGCGGATGTCGACGGCGCGGCCCCAAGAGTGGTTCGAGTACCCCTGCCACGGCGCCTTGGTGCAGTCGGGCTCGGGATCGTTCGGCCCGCGGCAGAAGTTCTCTTGCGACCAGTAGCAGCAGCACCGATAGCAGTACGATCCGAGCGTGCCGATCTTGTGGATGCCGTGAGCCTTGAGGACCTCGGCCATCTCCCACAAGTAGAGGACGAACTTGCAGGCCATGGGATCGGTCGAGACCTGATTGGTGTCGGTCTTCGCGATCAGCACGTCGTTCAGCTTGCCGGTGAGCTTGACGGCGTCGACCACGCCCTTGGCGGTGGTGGGGGTGTAGCCGACCCCGCGCTTGTCGAGCTCTTGCAGGCAGGTCAGCGAGCTGCCGCCGGTGCCGCCGGCTCCGCCGGTGCTGGCTCCGCCGGTGCCGCCAGTTCCACCGGTGCCGCCGGCGCCTCCGGTGCCCCCCGTGGTGCTGCCGCCGGTGCCGCCCGTGCTCGCCCCGCCGGTGCCGCCGGCGCCTGCGCCGGCTCCCGTGCCGGCCGCGCCGCCGGCCCCTGCCGCGCCGCCGCCGTCGCTGCCCGCGGCGCCGCCGGTGCTTCCGCCGCCGCTGCCGCCGCTGCCGCCGCTGCTCGAGCTGTCATCCCCGCAACCGGTCGCCAGCGCCAGCGCACACCACCCCAAGAACGAGAGCCGCATGCTTCAGCGAATACACGGG
>JAKLKA010000126.1 GCA_023150915.1 Polyangiaceae bacterium | reverse complement strand
AGGAGGAGGAGGAGGAGGAGGAGGAGGAGGAGGAGGAGGAGGAGGAGGAGGACCACCGCGATCGTGACGGCGGAGCATCTGCTGGTGCTTCTCGCGCTGCGCCGGAGTCAGCACCTCGCTCAGCTCGGCATCGACCTTGTCGCGCAGCGCCCGGTGCTCGGGCTCGCACTTCTCGAAAGCGCGGCGCCGCTCGTCTTCGTGTTTCTCGAAGATCGCCTGCACCTTATCGCGCTGCTCGGCGTTCAGATCCAGCGCTCGCGCCATGGCTTCCACACGGAACCCCATGCGGGCGCGACCCGGCGGGCCGCCCATGCGCTCGGCGAAACGGTGCAGCACGAAGCTCTTCATGCCAAAGCCACCCGCCACCGCGCCCAGCGCGAACGCGGCCAAGAGCGCGAAGACGGCTCCCCACTTCTGCTTGCTCATTGCTCGAGCTCCACCAGCTCTAGGCCCGAGAGCGCTCGCGCATCGATCTCTTGCTGTGCGCTGGCCGATACCCAGATCGCCAGCGCCGCCGCGGCCGCCAAGAGCCCCAGCACCACGCCGCGGGCGGCCCAGGGCTCGCGCTCGCGAGTCGCCCCCACGCGCGCCAGCACGCGCGCTGCGAAGTCCGGCGGCGGCTCGAGCCCGCCCGTTCGCTCAGCCAGGCTCGCGAGCAGCGTATCGGGTTCGTCAGTCATCGCCACCTCGCCTCTTTCGGAGTGTCGCCCGCGCGCGAACCAATCGCTGCTCGATCGCGCCCGGGCTCACCCCCAGCACCTCTGCTGCCTCGCCGTTCGTCAGGCCCTCGACGCTGCACAGTACCAGCGCCGCCCGCTGTTCCACCGGCAGATCGTCCAGCCAGCGCGCGAGCTCGGCCAGGGCCACTTGCGACTCGGCCCCCCGGCCCGCGTCGACGCGCGCCGCCGCCAGCTCGCGGTCGTCGCCCGCCGGGCGTGCCGCGCGACGCCGGAGCGCGTCGAGCGCGGTGTTGGTCACCACCCGGTAGAGCCAGGTGCGCAAGCTCGAGCGCCCATCGAACTGCCCGTCGCCGAGCGCCCGGTGGACCTTCAGGTAGGCATCTTGCAGCACGTCGTCCGCGTCCGCGGTGTTGCCCATCAGGCGCGCGGCGAGGCGAAACAGCTCCCGCTGGGTGTGCTCGACCAAGCTCCGAAACGCGGCGCGGTCGCCGCGCTGGACTTGCCGGACCACCAGGCTGAGATCGGGTTCGGTCACGTCGCTCGGTCATGTTCGTCGAAAGCCTCGAACCACGCGAGGCGGATCAATGCCGGCGCGGGGGGCCGGCTTCGATCCGCGCTGCCAGCTTCTCGCGCTGCGCCGGCTCGAGCACCGCGAGCAGCGCTTCCAGGTGCTTCACCCGCGCTTCGGCGTGGGCACGCGGGCTCTTGCCGGCGTCCGCGGTCAGCTTCTCGGCGTCGAACCCCTCGCCTGCGAAGGCCGCCACGAGCCGCTTCATGTGCTCGCCCTTCTTCTGCATCGCTTGCTGCATGGCCGCCCGGTCGGGCATTGCGCTGCGCAGCTTCTCGCGCTGCGTATCGCTGAGCTCGAGGTCACCGAACATGCCGAACCCGGGGCCATGGTGCGGGCCGAATCCGGGCTTGCCGGCGCCATCACACTGGCCGCCGCCGCCACACCCTGGCTCGTCGCCAAGGTGCTTCCGGCCCTTCCCTGCGCGCTCGCCGCGCGCTTCGAGGGCGGCAACCAGTGACTTCCGCTGGTCGGCGTCCAAGGTTCGGTGCAGCTCGTTCAGCGCCGCGTGCACCTTCTTGCGTCCCTCGTTCGCGCCCTGGTCCAGCGCGGCAAAGTGCGGCTCGAGCGTCGCTCGTTCCAGCTTGCCCGCGCGCACGCCGGCCGCCAGCGCCTTTTCGAAGGCTTGATGCGCGGGGCTGGCCGCGGGGTGCGCCGACTCGAGCCCGGCGAGCAGACCCTCGATCTTCTCGACCTGCTCCGGTCGAAGCTCGAGCTCCTTCAGCGCCGCATGCAGCATGAAGCCCGGACCGTGGGGCCCGCGCTTGCGAAAGTGCTCGGAGCGCTCGGGCCCCGGGGCCGCGGTCGGGGCCGTCTCGGCCCGAGGCGTCAGGGTCTGCTCTTTCTGCTCGGTCGACTCGGGAACCTCGTCGGTGGGAACCTGCTGGGAGCAGGCCGCGAGCACGAGCAGAGAAAGTCCGGTAAAGGCTTGGAAATACTTCATGTGGGATCTCGGGGTGGGGCGTCATGAGCTTCGACGCGCGGCGCCCGGCCCGCCCTACGCCTCTTTCGCCTTGGTCACGCGAAATCGCGACAGGCGCACGGGCGCACCGGCCCCGATCCCGGCCTTCTGCCGGGCGATGGCCACCTGAGTCGCGGCGTCGTCCACGCCGTCGATGTCCGGCAAGAGCAGCCCGCGCCGGCCAGCCCCGTCGCTCACGATCACTCCAAACTGTTTGGGATCGAGGTCCGACAGCCCGCCGACGGGCTCGTCGGGGGCGAGCACGCTCACCTCGATCGAGAGGCCCGCCAGCTCTTCGGGCTCCACCGGCGGAAAACGCGGATCACGCGTCGCCGCCAGCACCGCGCTTCGGGCCGTCTCGGCGAACACGTCGTGCTCGGCGGGAGCGATGGACCCGATGCAGCCCCGCAGGCTGCCGTCCGGGTTGCGCAGCGTCACGAACACTCCGGCCGCGGGGGCGCCGGAGCGGGCCGCGGCGACGGGGGGCGCCCCCGAGAGGTGCGCGGCGATGGCCCGCCTGGCCACCGCGGGCAGCTCGGCGCTCAGCTGTTCCAGCGTGCTCACGGAGCGAGTATGCCATGGGGGCGTGGTGAACCGTTCGGGCGCGATGCGGCAACTTCTGCGGGCCTCTTGGCTGCTCTTGGCACTGCCGGGCTGCGCGGCCACCTTCGTCGACGTGCGGGTGAAGCCCGGCGAAGAGAAGACCCAGTGGGCGCACTTCTACGTGCTCGGCGCCCTGGGCGAAGCCGAGGTCGACGTGCGTGACCACTGCCCCACCGCCCGCGCCCACGCCGTCTGGGTCGGCGAGGACGTCTTCACCCTGGCGGTCAGCGTGGTCACTCTGGGTATCTACACGCCGCGCAAGGTCGCCGTCACCTGCGAGAAGGTGCCATGAACGGGCGCTGGCTCGGCGTGCTGCTGGCTGCGCTCTCGGTCAGCGGCTGCTTTCGCACCGTGGTGCGCTCCGGGCACCCACCGGGGCCCACGCCGCCCAGCCACGACCAGCGATGGCACAGCGGGTTCGCGGCCGGTCTGATCGAAGACAGCGGCCCGCACTGGATCGACGAGGTGTGCCCCGGCGGCTGGGCCGAAGTGCGCACCGAGACCGACCCCTTGCACAGCTTCTTGAATCTCGCGACCTGGTTCATCTACTCGCCGCAGGCGGTGACCGTGGTGTGCGCCGAGAAGGGCGCGCCCTCCGCGCCCCCCCGCGACGGTTACGGCGTCCCGCCGGTCACCGCGTCCGGCGGGGGCTACCCGCCGCCGGCGCCGCCGGCAGATTTCTGAGCCGCGGCGGGTTATACCCGCTGCCCATGACCGCCCCCGTTCGCGTCGAAATCGGTCCCGTCTCGCGCATCGTCTTGTGCCGCCCCGACAAGCACAACGCGATGACCGCCGAGATGGGGCGGCTGGTCACCGAAGCGGTTCACGCCGTGAACGCGGCCAGCGAGCCGCGGGTGGTGTTGATCCAGGGCGAAGGGCGCGCGTTCTGCGCGGGCGGCGACTTCTCGCTGATCGAAGAGAGCTCGCGGAAAGCTCCCGAGCAGAACCGGCGCGACATGATCGAGTTCTATTCCAGCTTCCTTGCGGTGGCGCGCCTGCGCGTGCCCAGCGTCGCAGTGCTGCACGGCGCGGCAGTGGGAGCGGGGCTGTGCCTGGCCATGGCCTGCGACGTGCGCCTGGCCGCAGCCGAGGCCAAGCTGGGCGCCAACTTCGTGCGCGTGGGGCTGCACCCGGGCATGGGCTGCACGGTGCTGCTCCCGCGGCTGGTCGGGCCCGCGAAGGCCAGCGAGCTGATCCTCACCGGCAAGCTGATCTCGGGCGACGAGGCCGCGCGCATCGGCCTGGTGAACGTCGCCGTGCCGCGGGCCGCGCTCGACGAACAGGTCGAGGCGTTCACCAGCGCGGTGGTCGCCGCCGCGCCGATCGCCGTTGCGCAGGCGAAAGAGACGCTGGTCACCCCGCTCTTGGCGGCGCTCGAGACCGGGCTCGAGCGCGAGGCGGCCTGCCAAGCGCTGGACTTCTCGACCGACGATCTGAAGGAGGCAGTGCGCGCCTTCCGCGAGGGTCAGAGCCCGACCTTCCGCGGCGCATGAGCGGCGCGCGATCCAGGCCCCCGCGCAGGCTTTTCGCGCCCTCGGGCGAGGATCTTCCGCTGGGGCCGCTGGCACGCGGAGTGCCGCGCAGAGGTCGATGCCCCGGCTCCGTGGAGTTCTGCTCGCCCTCGTGCTCACCGCCAGCTCGCTGCGGTGTGCCGCGGATCCCGCGGCGGTGCCGTCCGAGCCGGCTGCGGCGGGCGCGCTCTGCGCGCAGGCCTGCGACCGCCGACTCGAGGCCGGCTGCGTGGCAGATGTCGCAGCCTGCATCGCCACGTGCACCATCGCCCGCGAAGCAGCGGCCTGCACCCACGAGCTCGAAGCAAACCTGACCTGCCTGGTCGAGGCCGATCACCTGCACTGTGGCCGCCCACCGAACGGCAGCGAGTGTGACGGCACGGGCGTCGCGCTCGAGCACTGCCTGACCGAGCACGCCATCGGCACGTCGCCCCCCGACTGCTACGGCAAGGCGTGCAGCTGGGTCTGCGATTTGATCGGCAAGCAGCTCTGCACGCCGGACCAGATCTACGACTGCAACTGCCCGAGCGGCGCCCCCGGAGAGACCCGCTGCCTGCTCGGCCACGATCTTCTCTGGGGCCTGCTGGTTGCATTCGGCCGGGTCGCCCAGCCCGCCGGCTTCACGGCACGCCAGCGTGATCTTCAGCGTGCCGCTGCCGGTCTCGACGGTCCAGGTGTAGCGGAACTTGCTCTTGCCGATCTCGGAGCCGAGCAGAGTCCGTGGCTCGGTCACCAGTCGGAAGTGGGCTTCGTCCCGCTCGGCGATCAAGTAGCCCCGATCGAGCAGGGTGCCCTCGGCCGCGTCGTACAGCTTCTTGGCGTCGAGGCCCGTCTTCTGCTCGTGCGGCGTGTAGTTGACGAAGCGCGGGCCGCCGCAGCCGGCGGCGCCCAGCGCGAGGCAGAACAAGAGGACCCGCATGGGCGCCGACCATAGACGACCCGGGGTGTGTAAGGCGAGGCCGACCCGGGCGTTCTTCGTGCCAATGACGCTCCGTGGCGCCCTGTGTCTCGTGATCGTGGCCGCTCTGGCGGTATCTGGGTGCAAGCGCGAGGCCGACGCCGGCGCCTCGCCGCCCGCCGCCGCGGCCGCCCCCGCCGAGCCGGCGTCGACCCCGACCCCGAACCCGGTGCTGCGCAAGGTGATCCGCAACGCCGATCTGGCGATGACGGTGGCCTCGCCCGGGGCCGCGCAGCGCGAGGCCGGGAAGATCGCCGAGCAACACGGCGGGTACCTGGCCTCCAGCGAGTCACTGTCGACCGCCAGCGAGGACGGCGAAGAGCCCGGCAGCGTGCGCGTGACCCTGCGCGTGGCCAGCGACCGGCTGGATGGCGCGCTGGACGCGCTGCGCAAGCTGGGCAAGCACGTGGGCCACGAGAACATCTCGAGCCGCGACGTGACCGACGAGTGGGTGGACCTCGAAGCGCGGATCAAGACCCAGAAGAAGCTCGAGGAGCAGTACCTGGAGATCCTGAAGAACGCGAGCCGCGTGGACGACCTGCTCAGCGTGCAGAAGCAGCTGGCCGAGGTCCGGGGCGAGATCGAGAAGGCCGAGGGCAAGAAGCGCCTGCTCGACAACCAGATCACGCTCAGCACCGTCACCGTCACCTTCCAGGGCGAGCGCCAGCTGGTGGCCCTGTCCGCGGGGGCCTTCGGCCGCGCGGCCAGGCGTGCCTCGGCCGATACGGTCAACGTCGGAGCAGGCATCGTGATCGGCGGCATCCGCCTGGCCGGCGTGCTCTTGCCGGTGTTCCTGCTGGTGCTCTTGCCGGGTTTTCTGCTGGGTCGCAGCGCGCTGCGCCGCCTGCTGCGCGCCGCCGCCTGACCGATCCAGAGCGCCGCGGCGGACGACTCACCCGCATGCCCCGCCTCTGGCTCGCTCTGGCGTCGGTTGCCCTCGGGGGCTGCAACGCCGTGGCCATCGGCGGCACCGTGGGCGTGCTCTCGGCGGGCGCCGCCTTGGGCTACGAGTGCCCGGGCTACGTCACCGTGTCGCTGCGCGACGGCGCCAGTGGCCGCGAGCTGTGCAACGAGAAGGTGGTGGCGAAGAGCGGGGACCGCGAGCGCGTGCTCGCCACCTGCGCCCCGCACGGCCTGCCGGAAGGCCGGTGGGAGCTCCGGGCCGAGCGGGGCGGCGAGGGCAGCGTGGTCCAGATCGAGCCGACGCCGCACTGCGAGCGCTTCGTGTACGCGGTGGAGCTGACCCTCGACCCGACGGCTCACTTCGCATCGGGGTCGTACGGCGCTGCGTCCACGGCGTCGAGCGCCCCGTCGCCGTCGAAGTCGGCGCGCGGCGGCGCGGTGACCTCGACCACCGCCGGGCCGGTGAGCGCGCTGGAGAAGAACTTCGCCAGCTGCCGCGAGTGCTCGCGCACTGGCATCTCGATGGTGAACGACGCCGGCAGCCGGGGGAAGCGTTCGTCGCCGTCGTGGGGCACACCCGGCATGAACTCGCGCAGATCGAAGCGGCCGTAGCCCAGGCCGTGGTTGGCGGGCGAATACTGCACCGCCGCCGCGGTGTGCCCGCCGACGTTGGCGCTGACCGGGCTCTTTCGCGTGGCGAGCCCCGGCACGGTGACCAGCGCGGGCGTTGCCAACTCGACCCCGAGCGCGCGCATCAGGGCAACGGTCGAGATGTTGGGCAACACCTCGTCGCCCACGGCGTAGGTGATCATCAGGTCGGCGGGCGCGCGACCCGAGATCGGATCGTGGAGCACGTGCGGCGCATAGCTGATGGGGTCGCCGGGCTCGGTGACCATGGCGAGCAAGAGCACCACCGGGTGGTACTCGTCGACCACCTCGTCCCCTTGAACGCCGAAGGCGCTATTGGCGATCGAGGTGACCAAGGGCGCCACCTTGGCCGAGCTGGTGGTGATCAGCTGCACGAAGCTGGCACCGGGCACCTGCAACGCCGCGCCGCGGATCTCGGGCTCGACCGCCACGGTCATGGTGCCCATGATCCCGCCCAGCGAGCCGCCGCTCCAGTAGATGCGCTTTGGATCGAGCGTGGGCGTCGGACCGCCGGTCGCCGCGGCGAGCGGCGACAGATCGAGCTTCGAGCTCTGGATCAGCCGCACCAGGCTGGTCTGATCGAGCACCGTCTGGCGGAAGTTGTCGCGCACCGCCACGAAGTCCGAGAACCCGGCGAAGAACCCCAGGGGCAGCGGCTTCTCGTCGGGGATGCCGTCGGGGCCCTGGTAGCCGCCGGCGTAGTTGTTCAGCGCGTCGGCGATCCCGGCGCGGGCGCCGTGCAAGACGTCGTCGATGCCGATCACCGCGAAGCCGGCGCGACACAGCTCGTTGGCCACCGAGAGCATGCTGCCGCGGTCGTTCGACAGCCCGTGGCCGTTGACCACCACCGGAAAGCCGCCCGGCGGCGCCGCCGCTTTGGGGATCACCAGCGTGACCGGGATGGTGGCCTGGGCGTCGACCAATCGGTACTCGCCGCTGGCGTCCCGCTCGAAGGCCTTCGAGCTCTTGTCGATGAAAGAAGGCGCCACGAATGCCCCGTGCGCCACGGCCCCGATCTGATCGTGGGCGATGCCCCCGGGGTTGTCGCCGCCCGGCCACTCTTGCCCGGCGTCGTCCAACTTCGGCGTTCCGAGCCAGTCGGTGAGGGTGACGGCGCTCGACACCCCGAACACCACCGAGCTGTACGGAGCAGCCGCGGCGCCCAGCAAGAGCTCGGGCTCGGGCAGCTTCCGCAGGCGCGCCCGGAGCTCGGGCAGCTCGCGGGCGCGGTCCGAGGTTCGGAACACGGCCAGCGCCGCGACCTGCTCGCGCGGCGCGCCTCCGTTCTCGACGAGGGCGTCGAGGGCGTCGCCGTAGAGCTTCGCGGCCGGCGTGGTGCGCGGCGCGCGGGTGACGGCCTCGAACGCGCGGGATGCGATCAGCGGCGCGCCGCCCGTGGTGAGCACGCCGGTGGTCAGGACCACCGCGTGGCGGACGCCCGCGGGCAACACCACGCCAGGCACCGGGATCACCGCGATGGCGCCCAGGGACGGCAAGGGCTTGCCCTGGGCCGGGTAGCGCTGCCCGAAGTGCGGCGAGCCGGGATCCACGTCCACGATGCGGACGCTCGCGCCCGCGTCGTTCGCTTCGTCGAAGCTCTGGGGCAGGCTGGCAGGATCGATCGCGGCGTCGACGAAGAACAGCGCGCCGGTCGAGCGCCCGAACCCGTCGAGCGCCGACAGACCGCGCTGGATGATGGCGTGTTCGCTGGCCACTCGCTCGAGCCCCGGCACCTCGCCCACTGCGCCCGCGCTGTCCAGGTACAGGTCGCTGGGCCACGGCACGTCTCCGAAGGCGGGCACACCGCTCTCGGGCAGCTGAAATGGCACTTCGACGCCGGTCGCGATGGGTTCGTCGACGCCGCAGCCGAGCACGACCGCCGCGAACGCGATGATCCCGAACGGCGCGCGCACGGCCGCCAGCCTATCACGGCGGGGCCCCAGAAAAATCGGTCGGGGAAAAGCGCCCGCGGCCGTGGTAGTCATGCGTCGAAGGCCATGCGCGGAGACCGCAACACCACTCAGGCTCGGGTTGCGCGCGCGGCGCTGCGCGCCCTCGGGGGCTGGCGCTTCGTCGGAGAAATCCCCGAGCCACGCAAGGCGGTGTGCCTGGCCGTACCCCACACCGACAACCTGGACGGCCTCTTGCTGGTGCTGCTGGCGCAGTCCGCGGGCATGCAGATCTCGTGGATGATCAAGGACACCTGGGGCAAAGGCCTGATGGGCAGGGTGGTCCGCGGGGTGGGCGGCGTGCCCATTGACCGCACTCGCGCCCACGGCATGGTCGGACAGATGATCGACGAGCTCGCGGCTCGGGACGACTTCTACCTGGTCATTCCGCCCGAGGGCACGCGCAGCCGCGCCGCGTACTGGAAGTCGGGCTTCTATCACATCGCCCTCGGCGCCAAGGTGCCGGTGGTTCCGGGCTTCCTCTGTTACCAGAAGAAGCAGGGCGGCTTCGGTCCTCCGATCGAGCTCACCGGTGACGTGCGCGCCGACATGGATCGGCTTCGGGCGTTCTACGCCGAGTCGGCCCCGGTGCCGCGCCACCCGGACAAGTTCGGCCCCATCCGCCTGCGCGAAGAAGAAGCAGGCTCGGCCTCGTGACCATCGAGGTGCTCGCCGCCGAAGAGAGCCCCATCGGCATGATCTGCCTGCGGCGCCGCCAGGTGCCGGGCGCGCCCGACCAGAGCGCCTTCGAGATCACGGTGGACCACCAGTTCCTGATGAGCAGCTTGGTCACCGCGTCGGAGTGCGCGCTGGCCGAGATTGCGCTGGAGCTTTGCACGGCCCCCGCGCCCCGCATCCTGATCGGCGGCCTGGGCCTGGGCCATACCGCGCAGGCGGCCCTGGCGTCGCCGCGCACCCGAGCGGTCGAGGTGGTCGAGCTGCTGCCCGCGGTGATCGGCTGGTTCGAACGCGGGCTCTACCCATTGGCCGACGCGCTGCGAGCCGATCGCCGCCTGGTGATCACGCCGGGGGACGTCTACCGCCGGCTCCTGGCGCCGCCCACCAGCCAGTTCGACGCAATCTTGATCGACGTGGACACCTCGCCCGAGCGTCGCCTCGACGAGGTCAGCGTGCCGTTCTACGGCGCAGCCGGCCTGCGCGCGTGCAGCCAGCACCTGGCTCCGGGCGGCGTGCTCGGCGTGTGGTCCGCCGCCGAGAGCCCCGAGTTCGAGCAGGTGCTCGAGGCGGTGTTCGAGCGCGTACGAACCGTGCCCATCGACTTCGAGAACGCGATGCTGAGCGAGCCCGAGACGAACTGGCTCTACTTCGCCGGCGCGCCGCGCGCGTGACTCACTCGAGCCCGCCGACGGCACCCTGCACGGCCCGGGCCAGCGAGCCGTCGCGGATCAAGCCGACCACCGCCTCGATGTCGCGATAAAGGGGACGGTCGTCGTCGAGGGGCGCCACCACGCCGCGCACCACGCGATGCGCGGCCTGCACGCCGGCGCCGCCGGTGAGCGGCAAGCGTTGCTCCAGCCCCTGGGCGGCGGTCAGGATCTCGATCGCAAGGCAGCGCCGCACGTTCTCGACCACCTGCTCGAGCTTGCGCGCGCCGATGCTGCCCATGCTCACGTGATCCTCTTTGCCGGCGCTGGACGGGATCGAGTCGACGCTGGCCGGGTGGCACAGCACCTTGTTTTCGCTGACCAGCGAGGCGCTGGCGACCTGCGCGATCATGAAGCCGCTCTCGAGCCCGCTGTTCTTCGCCAGGAACGGGGTCAGGCCGCTGGACAGCGCCGGGTTCACCAGCTGCTCGACCCGGCGCTCGCTGATGTTCCCCAGCTCGGCCAGGGCAATGGCGGCGAAATCCAGCGCATACGCCACCGGCTGGCCGTGGAAGTTGCCGCCGCTCACCACCTCGGCGTGGCCGCCCGCGTCCACGAACACGCTGGGGTTGTCGGTGGCGCTGTTGATCTCGCGCTCGAGCACCGCGGTGGCCCAGGCCAGCGCGTCGCGCGACGCGCCGTGCACCTGCGGCATGCAGCGCAGCGAATACGGGTCCTGCACCTTGTTGCAGTCGTGATGGCTCTCCATGATGGCGCTGTCGGTCAACAGGGCGCGCAGGTTCGCCGCCACCGTGGCCTGGCCCGGGTGCGGGCGCAGCTTCATCAGTCGGTCCTGGAACGGCCGCGCCGAGCCCTTCAGTGCGTCGAGGCTCATCGCGCCGGCGATGTCGGCGGCGGTCGCGAGCTGGGCCGCGTCGCACAGCGAAAGGACGCCATACGACGTCATGTATTGCGTGCCGTTGATCAGCGCGAGCCCCTCTTTGGCCTCCAGCGAAAGCGGCTCGAGGCCGGCCCGCGCCAGGGCTTCGCCGCCGCTCGTGAGCACACCGTCGTGCCGCGCTTCGCCTTCGCCGATCATCGCCAGCGCCAGGTGGGCCAGCGGCGCCAGATCCCCCGACGCCCCCACCGACCCCTGGGCAGGAACCCGCGGCACCACGTTCCGCGCGAGCATCGCGCACAACAGATCGATCACCACCTCGCGGACCCCCGAGTGACCCAGCGCCAAGGTCTGCGCGCGGAGCAACATCATGCCGCGCACCGCGGCCTCGGGCATGTCCGGGCCGACTCCGGTCGAGTGGCTGCGCACCAGGTTCTTCTGCAGCCGACGCACCTCGGTGGCGCTGATCCGCGTCTCGGCCAGCGCGCCGAAGCCGGTGTTCACGCCGTACACCCGCGGCGCCGAGTCGCCCGCATTCGCCACCTGCTCGATGGCCAGGCGTGACTTTCTGACCGCCTCGCGCGGGCCCGGGCCGAGCTGCACCGACCGGCGGCGGCGGGCCACGTCTTCCAGGTCCACGGGGCGAAGCCAGGTCCCGAGCTCCAGGGGCGTTCGGTGGTCGTTCACGCGGCCTGTATAGCCGCGCCGAAACCCCTTGTCCCGCGCTCCGGCTGGCACCTATCCTCGCCGGCCAGTGGGCCGCCGGAACCGATTGGGAGTCTCTAGGTCGTACGGGGGCGGCGCGGCCGCGTCCGTGCTGTTTCTGACGTCGCAGGTGCTCGCGCAGGCGAGCACGACGCCGCCGCCGGTCGCGGCGACGGCGGAGCCGCCGGGTGCGCCCGTGCCGCCGCCGCCGCCACCGTCCGACGAGACCACGGGCACGGAGTTCAAGCCGCGCTTCGTGCTCGAGACCGGGCGAACGCCGGTCCGGCCCCCGGACCCCGAAGAGCTGCGCTTCCAGCTGCACGGCGAGTACCAGGTGCGCGGCACTTTGCTCTCGGATCTTCCGCTGCGCCGCTTCGGCACCGATGAAAGCACCGACTCGCTCGGCCAGACCGGCCGCGTCACCCACTGGCTGCGGCTCACGCCGCGCCTGTCGTATCGCGAGACGCTCACCGTGATAGGTCAGCTCGACGTGCCTCGTGGCTTCTTCATCGGGCAAGAGACCCGCCACGTGGAAGAGGCCGAGCGACCCTACGACGACCGGCAGCCGCTCGGCATCGAACCCCGCTGGCTGTACGCCGAGTACTTGTCCCCGATCGGGCTCTTCCGTGTGGGCCAGCAGCCGTCGCACTGGGGCATGGGGATCTTGGCGAACGACGGCGACCACCCGGAGCTGTTCGGTGACTACTTCGGTGGGTCGATCGCCGAGCGCATCGCGTTTGCCACCAAGCCGGCGGGCAAAGAGTCGCCCTTCACCGTGGCGGTGGCGGGCGACCTGGTGTTCAAAGACGCGACCGCCGATCTGGTGGACGGCGACCGGGCCTTCCAGGGCGTGCTGGCCGCGTATTACGCGGACAAACACGAGAACATGATCGGCCTTTACGGCACCTATCGGCACCAGACGCGCTCGCGCGAGTCGATTCCGGGCCGCGAGTTCGACGAGACTCTGAAGGTCTGGGTGTTCGACTCGTCGGGCCGCTTCAACGCCAAGATCCCCGGCATCGCGGGCCACGTGTTCGGCGAGTACGAGGTCGCTTACCTGCTGGGCGACACCAGCATGTTCCGGACCGTGAACCAGACGCGCAACAACGAGCGCGAGGACATCCGCGCGCTGGGGGCCGCGGCCCGGCTCGGCGCCGTCACCACCCGAGGCGAAGGCGACGACCGCTGGGGGAACTTCGTGGCCACCCTGGAGTGGGGCTGGGCCCAGGGCGACGCCAACCCGAACGACGGCGTGTCACGACGCTTTCGCTTCGATCCGAACCACAACGTCGGCCTGATCTTGTTCGACGAAGTGCTGGCGTGGAAGACCGCGCGGGCCGCGACCATCGCCTCCGACCCCGGCTTGGTCAACCGCCCGCCGGCGGGCTCCGACCTCTTGCCGTCGAACGGCGGCGTGTTCGGCGCGACCTATCTCAACCCGACGGTGGTCTGGCGGCCCACCCGCCCGCTGGACGTGAAGCTGGGGGCGGTCATCGCCCAGACCACCGCCGACGTGGTCGATCCGGTGCAGGTGGCCACCACGGGGCGCTTCCGCAACTGGGACGGCGGCGATCCCAAGAGCCACGATCTGGGCGTCGAGATCGACCTGGGCACCGAATACCGCATGCCGCTCGACTACGGCATGACCCTGGAGCTGGGCGCCCAGGGCGGCGTGTTCTTCCCGGGCAACGCCTTCGCCGATGGCGACGGTCACAAGATGGACAAGCAGTACCTGGGCGTCGGTCGCCTCGGGCTTCAGTATTGAAGGAAGCACGACCATGAAACACTTCGGACTCGGCTCCCTGCTCGGCTTCTCGCTCTGCCTCGCGACGCTCGGCTGCAGCGTCGACGAGGTCCCCGACGGCCTCGGCAAGACCCCAGGCGGCGACAGCGCCACCGTGAAGTGGGACCTCTACCACAAGCCCCTGCCCGAGATCCCCTTCCCCAACGACCAGGCGATGTGGCCCGACCCCACCAGCCGCACCGGCATGCGGGTCAACGCCAGCGTGGTGGCACCCACCGGCATCGAAGAGACGGCACGCAAGAAGTTCGACCAGCTCGAGGGCTTCGGCACGTACGCCGCCATCACGGTGGGCTTCCAGAAGCGCAAGAGCAACCCGGCTCAGCCCGCCATCGACGTGGCCAACGTGATCGCTCGTCATCAGGGTGACGACTACGAGCTCGCCGACGACACCATCTACGTCGTGAACCTCGACACCGGCATCCCCGCCATCATGGACCTGGGCGAAGGCTCGTTTCCCTACGTGGTGAAAGAGAAGCACAAGTACTGGCGCAACGACACGCGGCCCCTCGAGCAGAACTTGATGTGGGACACCGCCGACGAGACCATCGACCCGACCACCGGCAAGCGCCGGCCGACGTCGCTGGTGAACGGCGTGCCGAACTACAGGCCCGAGTGGGACACCGACTTCGACGGCGTGCTCGATCTGCCCAACCTGAAGATCCCCGACGCCTGCCCGACGCAGGTCGACGTGGCGCTGACCAACGTCACCGACCGCGAGCGTGATCGCTGCATCACCGACAACTTGCTCACCTTCTACGAGCGCGAGACCGACACGCTGATCATGCGGCCGCTGATCCCGCTGGTCGAGAAGACGCAGTACGCGGTGGTGGTCACCGACCGCATGCTCGACTGCGGGGCCGACCCGGCGAAGTGCGCCGGCGGCGAGCCGGTACGCTCACCCTTCGACTTCATCTATCACCCGGCTCAAGAAGAGGCCATCGCGCGCCTCAAGGCCCACCTCTCGAACCCCGAGCTCGCCAGCTATTACGGCGACCTCGGCGGAACGGGGCTGAAGCGCGTGGCGTTTGCCTGGACCTTCACCACCCAGCCGGTGCAAGAAGATCTGCAGTTGATCCGCGACGGCCTCTACGGCCACGGCCCGCTGTCGAAGCTGGCCAAAGAGTTCCCGGCGCACTCGGAGCTGGCCCGCGCCGCCGGCCAGGTCGATCTGGAGGCGCTGGCCGACAGCGACTGGGAAGAACCGGCGGGCTGGGAGAGCGATCCGAAGTGCCAGAAGACCATCAAGAACTTCCACATCGTGAAGTTCGACGTGGTCAAGAGCACGATTCAAGAGCTGGCGAAGCAGGCCTTCGGCTTCGAAGGCCCGACCCTCGACACCCTGATCGCGTCCTTCGATTCCATCAGCCACATCGCCATCGGCGAGTTCGACAGCCCGTTCTTCATCACCGGCGGGCCGAAGGGCGAAGACCCGAACGCCTCGTTCGACATGGACTTTCGCACCGGCGACGGCAAGATCCACCGCGACCGCGTGCAGTTCCTGATCGTGGTCCCGAAAGAGTCGGCCACCAAGAAGCAGCCCTTCCCCGTGGCGTATTACGGCCACGGCTACGGCTCGAGCTCGCTCGAGGTGCTGGGCTTCGCGGGGCACCTGGCCGCCCACGGCATCGCCTCGGTGGGCATGAACGCCACCTTCCACGGCCTCGAGCTGGGTGAGACCGAGCTGCAGCTCGCCAAGAACCTGTTCTCGAGCGCCTGCGAGGGGCCCTTCGCCAGCGCGCTTCTGGCCGGCCGCGCCCGCGACCTGGACGAGAACGGCAGCAAGGACTCGGGCGGCGACTACTGGACCGCCTACCTGTTCCACACCCGCGACGTGGTTCGTCAGAGCGCCGTCGATCTGGTGCAGATGTTCCGCGTGCTCAAGGGCTTCGACGGCGAGAAGCTGGCCCGCCACACCAAGGACCCGCACAGCGGCCGGCTGATGCAGGACTACAACGGTGACGGCGAGCCCAACGACCTGGCCGGCGACTTCGACGGCGACGGAACGCCCGACGTGGGCGGTCCCAACAGCGAGTTCTACGCCTGGGGCCAGTCGCTGGGCGGCATCCTCGCCCCGTTCGTCGCGGCGCTCGATCCCAACGTGGTCGCTTCGGCGCCCACCTCGGGCGCCGGCGGCCTGCTCGACGTCGGGTCACGCACCTTTCAGGGCGGCGCCTTCGAGGGGCTCTATCTGCGCATGTTCGGCCCGCTGGTGGTGGGCGTTCCCGCCAAAGAGTTCTACGACGCGGGCAAGCAGAAAGAGACCAAGTGCACCCAGAGCCAGATCTCGCTGCGCTTCGTGCTGATCGACGTCAACGACGACCGCGAGGTCGAGTTCGGCTGCGCCGAGAAGACGCCCTACGCCCCCGAGGGCGGCACCGTGATGGTGTCCAATGGCCGCTCCGGCCAGGTCCGCTGCGCGCGCATCGGCACCGACGGTCGATTCCGCATCGGCATCCCGACCAGCGTGGGGGACAAGCTCGAGGTGCAGATGTACGACGTGCCCGACGCGGTCGACAGCTATCACCCCGAGAGCGGGTGCAACATCACCGCCGACGAGAGCCACCGCATCGAGCTGGTCAACACCTGGGGTGAGGGCGTGATCCCCGAGGGCGGCGTGGATCCGCTGACCGGCGAAGAGGTCTGCACCGCAGAGGGCGGCTGCTCCAAGTTCCAGAACAAGTACTTCGCAGCCGGCTCGGCCCTGGTGGCCCCCACCGAGGGCTTCGGCTACGTGCGGCAGACCCCGTCGCTGCGGCGGCTGATGAACCTGGCGTCGCACATCATCGACCCCGGCGATCCGGTGAACTACTCGCCGTACTACGCCCTCCGCCCCATGCTGGGCCCCGAGGGCGACGTCATGCCGCCGAAGGGCATGCTGAACATCGTGACGGTCGGCGACATGAACGTGCCGCTCAACTCCGGCATCGCCATCGGCCGCGCCGCGGGTGCGGTGCCCTTCCTCGCGCCCGACGCCATCGATCGGTACCCGGCCTACGCCGACTTCGTCACACCCGGCTCCCTGTATTCGGCGTTGGGCGGCCTGACCCCGAACCGCGCGCTGATCGAGAACCACGTGATCGAGGGCGTCAGTCGCCTGGCCCGCAGCGAACCGGCCGATCTGAGCTCGTGCAAACCGAACGAGCGCCCGGTGACGACCGAAGACGTGGTCTGCCACCCGAACTGCACCGACACCGACACCGCCAGCTGCCTCAGCGGGCAGACCTGCGTCAGCGGCCGCTGCGTCAAGAAGCCCGTCAGTCAGGACGATTGCGCGATGGCCCTCTACGACATCGACGTGCTCGATGAGGGGAAGAGCCTGTACGGTGAAACCGAGGCGCAGGTCCCGCTGCGCACCGGCCGCATCTCGATGCCGGCCACGGCCGACAGCATCGACGCGGTCTGGCAACCCCGGCTGAAGGGCGTACCGTTCGCCGCGGACAAGGGCGCGTGGAAGGCCGATCAGCGGGTGGTGGCGCAGCTTCAGGCGTACATCGAGCCGCGGGGCACGCACGGCTTCGAACCGGCGAACCCCTGCGAGAACTGGGACTCGGGCCAGTACTTGATCAACCTGGTCGGCCGCTTCTTCGCTTCCAGCGGCAGCGACCCGTATTACCTGTCGCACCCCCAGAGCCACCAGTGCCTGGGCAAGCCCACCGGCCAGGGCTCGTGCTCGTTCGTGACCGTGCCGCCGAAGTGACGCAACCCGGTCACAGCGCGTGAACCCCGTTTCATGACGGGGCCGCCAACGCGCGGCGGTTGCCTGGGCGGCCCCCGGGCACGCGGCTTGCTGCGTACGCCGGCATGCGTGCCTGCCTTCCGCTGGTCGCGGCGTTGCTCTGGCCCTGCGCCGCGCCCGCTCAGACCGTGGATCGTCTGGTGGCGCGGGTCGACGGCGAGCCCATCCTGCTCTCGGAGCTGATGCGTCACGCCCGCCCGCGACTGGCTCCGCTGGCCACCGAGCCGGCCTGGAAGCGCGCCCAGGCGTTGCGAGCCGCGCTGCGAGCCGAGATCGATCGTGCGATCGAGGCGCACCTGCTCGCGGCGCGAGCCCGACGGCGGGGGCTCACCGTGACCGAAGCCCAGATCGACGCGGCGCTGGTGCGCATCGCCGAAGACCAGCACCTGACGCTGGACGAGCTCTGGGCCCACGCGGAAGCCTCCGGCTACTCGCGCGCCGTCTACCGCGAAGAGATCCGTCGCCAGCTGGTCGAGCAGCGGCTGCGCGCCGCCGAGCCGGAGAAACAGCGAGCTGCGCTGGTGGCAGCGCTTCGCAGGCGAGCATGCATCGAGCGGTATTGACGCTGGCGAGCGTGCTCGGCCTCGGGGGCTGTCAGCCGGCGTTGCCAGCCCGGGCGCCAGGGCCCCCTTCGGCTTGTGACGCGCCCCAGACCGAAGAACCACAGCCCGAGCTCAGCCTGCCGCGCGACCCCGAGTGGGGCACGCGCGTCACGGCGGTGGAGCTTCACGGGCTCGAGCGGGTCCCCGAGCCCCTGGTGCGCGGCGCCCTTGGCACGCGCCCGGGCGACGCCCTGAGCGAGACCCGGATCGCCGGGGATCTGATGGCGCTGCTCGCGCTCGAGGTGTTCTCGCACGCCGCCGCCGAAACCGCACCCACGCCCGCGGGCGCTCGCCTTCGCTACGTCGTGCGCGAGCGCCCGCGCGTCGCTCGGGTCGAATGGCGCGGGCCCGACCGACCGCCGGTGGGGCGCTGGGTCCCGCTCGCCGCAGGCGAGCTCTACGACCCGGTCCGGGTGCGGCGCGCCGCCCTGGGGCTCGAGGACCACCTGACCGAGAGTGGCTACCTCGACGCACACGTCGAAGTGCGCCAGCGCGCGCGCGACGACGGCGTCGACCTGTGCTGGGCGGTCGAGCGCGGCCAACGCTGGCTGGTTTCTCAGATCGCGCCGCAGGGCAACGCGCGGGTCGCCGCCAACGAAATCAAGGCGCTGATCGACGACCACCACGGCCGGGCCAACCGACCCGGTGCGCCGTTCCGCGCCGATCTGTTCGAGGTCGATCGGCTGCGGATCGCGGCGCTCTACTACGACCGCGGCTTCTTGGACGTGCGCGTGGGCGCGCCCCGGCTCGATCGTTCGACCCGCCGCCTGCTGATCCCGATCCACGAGGGCGAGCCGTACCGCGTCGCGAGCGTGACGTTTTCGGGGAAGCTGCGCGTGCCCGAGGCGACGTATCGCGAGCTGTTCGGGGTCGCCCCCGATCAGCTCTTCTCGCGCAGCGCGGTGCTGAGTGGGCTGGAACGGATCGCCGCACGCCACCGCGCGCTCGGACGAAGCGGCCGCGGGACGCCCGAGACGACCCTCGACCCCACGACCCACCGGGTGAGCCTGCGGATCCTGATCGAAGAGGACGCGCCGTGAAGCGCGCCATCGCCCTCTTGCTGCTGTCGGTCGGCGGCTGCGCACACTCCGCGACGGTGCCACCGCCCGCCCGCGCCCCCGATCCCGAGCAGACCGGCGGCCAGCTCGTCGCCGATCTGCTGATGGGCGCGCACGGCCCGGTGCAGCGGCCGGCGCTGGTGAAGTACGTGGGCGCGGTCGGTGCCCGCGTGGCGCGCGCCAGCGGCCGACCGCAGGGCTGGCAGTTCCGCGTCACCGACGACCCGACGCCGGGGGCTCACTCTTTGCCCGGCGGAACGGTGCTGGTGTCGCGCGGCGCGCTGCTCCAGCTCGACTCCGAGGCCGAGCTCGCTGCCGTGCTGGCCCACGAGATCGCGCACGGGGTGATGGGGCACACGCTGCTCGCCAAGACCGCCGTGCCCGAGCACGGGTCCGAAGGCACCAGCCGCGCGGCCGCGGTCGATGCCGACGAAGAGCGGCAGGCCGACGCGCTGGCGGTGCGCGCCGTCGAGCGCGCCGGTTACGCTCCGGCGGCGGTGGGACGGGCGCTCTCGGCGCTGTCGCGCGGGGTGATCCACCAGTGTCACGCTCGGGGTGCTCGCTCGGACTGCGACACGGCCCGAGACGAGGACGATCCCCACCCTTCCATGCCAGCCCGGCTGGCGCGCGTCGCGCTGCTCGCTGGCCCGGGCGGCGGCGAGATCGGCCGCACGCGCTACCTCGAGCAGATCCAGGGGCTGGCGTTGGGGGGCGCCGAGGCAACCGTGCAGTCGGGCCGCTTCCACTCCGTGGGCGGGCTCTCGTTCGCCATTCCACCGGGGTTCGCGCCGGCGCTGTCGGGCAACGTGCTGAACGCGAAGGCGCTCGATGCCGAGCTTTCGATCGTGCGGCTGTCTGGGGCTTTGCTCCGGGATGCCACCCGGGCCGCGCTCTGCTCGGCGCCCTATGTGGCCCGAGAAGCGGGGGGGCGCCGCGCCCTGATCGGTACGCTGGGCGGGGATGACGCACAGCGCGTAGCGCTGGTGGATGACCGAGCCTCGGTGCACGTCGTGGCGGTCTCGGGACCGAGCAGGGACCTGGTCCTCGACCGAGTGCTCGAGAGCGTGCGACGCATCGACAGCGGAGCCGGGCCGCGACTTGCCATCGTGCGCGCTCCGAAGCGAATGCGCTTCACGGACTTCCTGCGCGAGCGCTGCCCGGGCACGGATCCGGCGCTGGCCCGGTCGCTGAACGGGCTCGACGACGGCGCCGTGGTCGAACCCGACCACCCGCTGAAGTGCGCCACGAAATGAGGTCGCGGCGCAGAGCACCTGGCCCTGCGCCGCGCCCAGGCTCTCCTCTCCTCAGTTACACGGCGCGGCGCCGGCCGCGTGCGTGCAGTGAATCGAGGCCTTGTCCGCTGCCATGGCCAGGTGTGTGTTCGCACAGGTCTTGCGCGCGTCGCCGAACGCGGCGTACTTCGTCTTGCACTCGGCGCTCGACGCATAGTGGTCGGTGGTGCCGAAGCCACAGTGGGTCTCGTAGCTCGCGCAGAACGCATCGGGGGTCATGTTGCCGCCGCCGCCGTCCGTGCCGCCGGTGCCGCTGCCGCCGGTGCCGCTGCCGCCGGTGCCGCTGCCGCCCGTGCCGCTGCCGCCCGTGCCGCTGCCGCCCGTGCCGCTGCCGCCCGTGCCGCTGCCGCCCGTGCCCGCCATGCCGCCCATGGCGCCCATGCCGCCCATGCCCGCCATGGCGCCCATGCCGGCCATGCCGCCGGTGGAACCGCCACCCGAGCCGCCGGTACCGCTGCCACCGGTGCCGCTGCCGCCCGTGCCGCCACCCCCGCTGTCGTCGTCGTCACCGCACGCGGTGAGGGAAAGACCTGCGACCAGACTGACCAAGACAAGTGAACGAAGTTTCATGCGCTGTACGCCTCCGAGACAGGGAGCATTCGGCAGAACATGATTTCCGTCAACTCATCGCCGGAGCACGATCGGCGCCCGGAGACCCCGGCGGAGCGCCGAGAGCTCGGATTCCGGCCACTCGGCCGCGTTCAGCAGCACCATCCGCGGCGCTGCACGCTCGATCGCTCGGGCCAGCACCTCGGGCGGCCCCGGCTCGAGGCGGCCCAGCAGCAGCCGATGCCCCGCCTCGGCCGCCCAGTCGGCCGCCTCGGTCCGGCAGGTGTCTGGGACGATGGCTTGCACGCTGTCGGGGCCCGAGACCGCCGCCCCCAGCCCGAGCAGCGCACGCAGCCCGGACGGGCCACGCCCCACGACCGTGACCGGCCCGCCCCCGCTTCCGCGCGGGGCGGGGTGCGCGCTGTCGAGCAAGATCAGATCCGTGGCGCCCGCAGCCGAGGTGAGCTCGCCCAGCAGCCGCCCGCGGGTGACTCGGAACGAGACGGGCACGCGCTGGCGCCGAGCCGCGCGGTCCAGCTCGCTCTGGGCGCGCGCGGCGGCGACCCGAAGCAGCGCCTCGAGGTGCGCCACGTCCAGCGCCTGCGCCCGGCCCGAGTGCTCGATCAGCACGGTGAACGGCAGCTCGGCCAGGCGAAGCGCCGACAGCTCTTCCACGAACACGCCGTACAGCTCACCCTGGAGTGCCCGCGCCACGCTGGCCGCGGCCTCGGCCAGCTCTTCGTTCGAGGCAGAGGCGAAGCCCACGACGATCCGCGCCATCAGTTGCTCTCGTGGGGGTCCTGAGTCTCGGGCTCGTCGTCGCCGTCGCCGCCCACCTTGACCAGCTTGCCGAAGCTCTCGCCGATCACCGCAAACTCGATCAGCTGCTCGAGCACCCGGGCGTTCACCGTATCTTCGGGGAAGTCGCCGTCCTCGCCGGCCTCGCCCGCGGGCAGGCCCGTCAGCACCCACACCGCGTCGTCGACGCTCTCGACCGGGTAGACCGCGAACTTCTGCGCCTCGCAGGCCGCGACCACGTCGGGTCGAAGCATCAGGTGCGGCACGTTGCTCTTGGGGATGATCACCCCCTGCTCGCCCGTGAGCCCCCGCGCCCGGCAGATGTCGAAGAAGCCTTCGATCTTCTCGTTCACGCCGCCAATCGCCTGCACCACGCCGTGCTGATTCACCGAGCCGGTCATGGCGATGCTCTGCTTCACCGGCGCGCCAGACAGCGCAGAGATCAGCGCGCAGAGCTCGGCCAGCGACGCGCTGTCGCCCTCGACCCCGGCGTACGACTGCTCGAACACCAGGCTGGCCGAGAGCGAGAGCGGGATGTGACGCGTGTAGCGCGCGGCGAAGTAGCTGGACAGGATCAGCACCCCCTTGGAGTGCAGCGCCCCGCCCAGCTCGACCTCGCGCTCGATGTCCACCACCTTGCCGTCCCCCACCCGCGCCGTGGCGGTGATCCGCGTGGGCATGCCGAAGGCGAAGCCGCCGAACTCGAGCACCGAGAGCCCGTTGACCTGCCCGACCTTCTGGCCGCTGGTGTCGATCAGCAGGGTGTCGCGCAAGATCTGCTCGTGCAGGCGTTCGCGCAGGCGGTCTTGCCGGCGGGTGCGCGCCGCCACCGCCCGCTCCACGTCGGCCGCGGTGATCCAGTCGCTGCGGCGCTCGCTCGCGTAATGCTCGGATTCGTGCAGCAGGTTCGCGAGATCGCGCACCCGCGTCGAGAGCTTGCGCGAGTCGCCGGTGGTGCGGGCGCTCTGCTCGAGCACGCGGGCCACGGCGTCGCGCCCCAGCGGGCGCAGACCGTCGCGCAACGCCACCGTGGTCACGAGCCGGGCGTACGCCAGATCGTTGTCGGACGTGCGCTCGATGCGATCGTCGAAGTCGGCCACCACCTGGAACAGCTCGCCGATGTCGGCGTCGACCTCGGCCAGCAGGTGGAACAAATAGCGGTCACCGATCACCACCACCTTGAGGTCCAGGGGCACCGGCTCGGGGTCGAGGGTTGCCCCGGCCGAGAACCCCAGCATCTGCCCCAGCGACTCGATCCGGATCTCTTTGGCGAACAGCGCCCGCTTCAGCGCCTCCCAGGCGTGGGGGTGGATCAAGAGCTGCTTCAGATCGAGCATCAGGTAGCCGCCGCTCGCGCGGTGCAGGCTGCCGCCCTTGATCAGCGTGAAGTCGCTGACCAACGCGCCCAGCTCGGCGCGGTGCTCGATGCGGCCCAAGAGGCTGTCGATGGCGGGCCGGTCGTCGTAGATCACCGGCGCGCCGGTGGCCGCCGAGTGGTCCACGATCAGATTGACGCTGTAGCGCTGGAAGGGCCGCTTCCCCCCGGTCAGCTCGCCCAGCGGGCTCTTGTCCTCGTCGCGCCGGAAGGCGTCGACGTTGTCCACCACGTCGGCCCGCACCGCCTCCAGGTAGGCCGTCACCTTCGGCAGATCGGCGTAGCGCTGCGACACGTCGTCGACCAGCTGATCGACCGCGTAACGCGTGACCTCACGGTTCAGCTCGCGCACCTTCTCGCGCGCCTGCTTGCCCCAGCGCGGCAGCTCGCGCAGGCCCGCCTGCAGCGCGGCCTGCAGGCCACTCACCGTCTTTTCCAGGATCTTGCGCTCTGCCTCGGGCAGCTTCTCGAACTCGTCGGGCGCGAGCACCTCGCCGTTCTTCACGGGTGCGAAGCCGACACCGCTGGGCAGCCGGATCATGGCGATGCCGGCCTGCTTCGCCTGCTCTTCCACCTCGTGGAACACCTTCTCGGGCCGCGCGCGCAGGTCGTCCTCGATCCGCGCCAGCTTGGCGCGGAAGTCGTCGGACTCGAACGCGGCGGGGATGGCCGCCCGCAGATCTTCCACCAGCTTGTCCATGTCGGACGACAGCTCGCGCCCGCGCCCCGCGGGGATCAGCAGCGCTCGCGGCCGCGCCGTGGCAGAGAAGTCGAAGACGTAGCAGACGTCCGGCGGCACATCGCGGCTGCTGGCGGCCTCGTCCAAGATCTGGCGCACGAAGGCGTGCTTGCCGAACCCGCTCGGACCGAGCACGAACAGGTTGTAGCCGGGGCGGCGCATCGCCACGGCCAGGCGCGCGGCCTCGACCGCGCGCTCTTGGCCCAGTGGGCCGTCGAGCGGCTCGAGCTCGAGCGTGGACTCGAAGGGCAGCGACGCGGAGTCGCACCGCCGGCGGAGCTCGGTCGCAGACAGGGGCTTCGGTTCGGACATACTCAATACACTCGAATGTCACCGCGGAGCAGGCGCGGCAAGAGCTGCGGCAAACCCGCCAGCGCCTGCGCGATCCGCTCGCCCGCGCGCGGGGCCAGCGACGGCAGCTCTCTGTCGTCGCACAGCCACAGGCGCGCCTGCACCAGCTGCGGCTCGTCGATGGGGCTCCCGATGGCGCTCACCAAGTAGACCTCGGCCCCGAGCACGCCGTCGAGCTCGGCGCACAGCGCCGCGGCCGCCTCGTGCGCCACCAGGTTGTACAGCTTGCCGACGTGACTGACCGGATTCTTACCGGCCGCGGCCTCGAGGCTCATGGGGCGATAGGGCGTGATCAGCCCGCTGACGCGGTTGCCGCGGCCCACCTGACCGTCGTCGCCCGCCTCGGCCGAGAGCCCGGTGACCGTGAGGTACACCGCTGCCCGAGCCGGGTCGTCCGCCGCGTTGACCGTCACCGTCAGGTCGTCGAAGCGCTGCGCACCGACCTGCCGGACGCACGCCGCGACCGCCTCTTTCGCAGCCAGGTAGGCGTCGAGATCCGGCAGGTGCCGGTCGACGAAGGCACGGGCCACGGTCAGCGCCGCGCGTGTTCCGTTGCGCCGGCCCATCACCTTCACGTCTTCACCGCCGGCGGGGTGCTGCGCGCGGAAGCTCTCGTCGTTGAGCGCGCCTTCGGCCGCCAGCACCACCTGCTCGAGGTCCGAGAGCGGGGCGAAGCCCACGCCGATCGAGGTGTCGTTGGCCAACACGCGCGGCGCCCCCTGGCGGCGCTGGAACAGCTCCGCGAGATCGATCGAGCCGGGTCGCACGTGGGTCACGATGCGAACGTGCCGCTCCACGTCCAGCCCGCGCAGGTTCCGGCGCAGCCACTCGGTGGCCGAGCGGAGCGCGATCTCGCCGACCGGGACCTGATCGTTTCCCACCCGCGTCACGGCCCGGCCGGCCAGGTGGATCTCGATCGGCTCGATCACCTCTCCGCCGCCAAAACGGGGTCGCGCAGCGCCCCCCACCAGCAGCGCCTTGTCCACGTTGTGGTGCAGCACGGTGCCGAAGCGCTCGAGATAGAACTGGCACAACGCTCGCGAGAGCTCTTCGGCCAGCGCGTCGCAGATCGTGTCCGGGTGCCCCAGCCCCTTGCGCTCCACCAGCTCGGCCGGCCCCGGACCCGGCATGGCATCGACGCGGATCGCAGTCACGGCGGCGCCACCTTCAGGCTGGCGCTGCCCAGCTCGAGGAACAAGCCAGCGAGCGAACAGAGAATCATCGCGCGCGCAAGCATGTGCGAACGGTACCACAGCACAGGTACCCACCCTCGCTGCCGCGGGCCACGACCGTCACGAGTGCCGCGCCAGCGCGGGTTCCAACCCTCGCGAGCCCTTCTTTCGTTCCATGAACTCGCGTCCGAAGTCCTGCGGGATGTGCCTACCGCGCTGGCGCGGGTCGGCGTGCGGCTCCGGGGGCTGCTGGGGCCGGGGCTGCTCGGGCCGGGACTGCTCCGTCTTGGCGTATTTTCGATTCTTCAGACTCGGCTTTCGCCCTTTCGGGCGAAAGCCGAGGCTACAGACTTCAGGCTGCAGGCTTCAGGAGGTCCAGTCGCGCGGGCGGCTTCGGTGGAGGCAGAAGATGGCGACCTGGCGGGCGTAAAGGTTGTTGCAA
>JAKLKA010000284.1 GCA_023150915.1 Polyangiaceae bacterium | reverse complement strand
CGACCGGGGGCAGCGGCGGCAGCGCGACCGGGGGCAGCGGCGGCAGCGCGACCGGGGGCGGCGGCGGGGGCGCCACGGGCGGCACCGGCGGCTCCACCACTGGCGGCGGCGGCACGGGTGGGTCCACGGGAGGGGCCGGCGGCACGGGGGGCGCATCCGGCGCACCGCCACCCCCCGGCGCACCGTCGGGCTGCACCACGTGTGGCTGTTGCGATCCGTGGCTCATCAAGTGGACCGCGTCGGCGGGCGCCACCCACTACAACGTGATCTGGAAGTGCTCCATCTTCCCGCAGCACGTGATCAACGTGGGCAACGTCGTCCAGGCCGACCTGTGCAGCTCGACCGTGGGCATGTGCGCGTCCAGCGAGTGCGCCAACGGGGTCGGGGTGCTCCAGGTCCAGGCGTGCAACGCCAGCGGCTGCTCCGCCGCCACGGCGATCCCTTCTGGCGGCGTGCCCATTGCCTGCGGCGGTGGGTGCTGTTGCTGACTCGGTGCCCCATGATCCACAAGACGACTTTCGCCCTCGCGTTGTGCCTCCTCGGCTGCTCGTCGTCCGAAGACGAGGGTTGTTCCAGCGACTCGGACTGCAAGGGCGATCGGGTGTGCGAGAGCGGCAAGTGCGTCAGCCCGTCGGGGGGCGGCGGCGGGGCGGGCGGCAGCGGCGGGGGCGGCGGCAGCGGCGGGGCCGTGGCCACCGGCGGCGCCGCGGGTTGCGCCAGCGAGTGCAAGACCACCGCGGGAACGTGTTGTGCTGGCCCCGGCGTGTGCGCCGCGGTCCCCCCCTGTCTGGGCAACCCGTGCTGTTCCGAGTGACGCTCAGAAGCGCCGCGGCCCGGTCTCGGCGTCCCACTTCATGAGCGCCGCCGTCGGACGCCCGTCGACGAGCTGCACGACCAGGTGGGTGCGGGTGGCGGGCAGGGTCGCGGCCTCGCCCTCGGCCAGCTCGTCTTCTGCCCAAGCGCCGACGTTGACGTAGGCCGAGTCCGCGTGCGCCGCGCTCTGCTCGGGCAAATGGGTGTGCCCCATCACGATGAAGGCCGCGGGAAAGACGCTGCCGACACGAGCCGCGCGCTCGCGGAGCAGCGCGCTCGGGTCGATCTCGCCGCGTGTGCGCCGCCAGAGCGCGCCCAGCGCCATCACCGCCACCGCCGCCAGCGCCACCCCGATACCAAGGGTCGGCGTCCAGCGCGCGGCCAAGAGCCAGACCCCGAGCGCAACGCCGGCGACCGCCACCGCGACCCGGTCGAGCATGACGCCCGCCAAGATCCTGAGAGCGCTCTTGGTGATGGGCGGCCGCTGCAGCGCGGCCAGCGCCTGCAGCTTCACCAAGCTGATGTGCCTGGCCTCGGCCAGGAGGGCCATCTTCCGCTCGTGCTCGGCCCGCACCCACGCCGCGGCGCCGCTCATGTGATCGCGCCAGATGCCGAGCGCCGCGGCGATCGCTGCCAAGAACCTGCGGCCCAGCGCCAGGATGCCCCGCGCCCCGAGGCGCAGACCGAAGCGCAGATAGTCGAAGGCGTCGGCCTTGTCGTGCCCGGACTCGCGCATGCCGGCCGTCGGGCGCACCACGTAGCGCAAGAGCACGTCCGACAGGGAGCGCGCCGAGCGCTTCGGATCCGTGGGCACCACCGGATGCAGGACGTGCTCGTAGGAGCAGTAGTCGTCGTACTGATGCCCGTGCTCGACGTAGACGACGCCTTCTTCGTAGTAGAACCAATCCGCGAACTCGACACCCTGGGTGTCGGTCGCGCCGTGGGCGCACAAGATCTCGCGAAACGCCTGCTGGACCGGCTCCCAGTGGAAGTCGACGTCGTGATTGCCGCGCACCACCACCAGCGTGTTGCCCGCGGTCACGAAGCGACCCAGCGCAGCGAACACGTCGCGGTGGTGCTCGGCGACCCGGCGCAGCTTGGCCAGCGTGTGGTCGACCGCACCCCCCAGCCCGTGGGACTGCTCGTCCCGGTTCGGCTCGGTGACGATCTCGCCGCTGTCGCCGCTCACGCTCATGCCCACGAAGTCCACCAGGTCGCCGGCGATCACCAGCCGCCAGGGGCGCCCCTCCACCGGTCGCTCGCGGTACCAGTCGAGGAGCGCCGCAAGATCGCGATCGCGTCGCGAGCTCGCGGCGCTCCTGAGCGGGGCCCCCGGACGGCAGTGCTGGACCAGATCACTGCCCAGGTGG
>JAKLKA010000125.1 GCA_023150915.1 Polyangiaceae bacterium | reverse complement strand
GGAAGCCGGCTCGGACATGTTCGCGTGCCTCGGGGGGTGGGGACCCGGAGGCAACTGGTTGAACCAATCATAGCTGGTTGAACCAGCTAGTCAAGCGCGCCCTCGGATCGTGGTTCAACCCCTTTCCCCCGGCGGCATTCCGGCGCCAAGCTTCCCCCAAGTTGCGCGCTGTTTTGCCGGGCCGCTGGCGCCCTCAGGTGCTGCGGGACGACCAGGTCTGAAGCATCTGGACGTAGTTCGCCCGCTCGTAGGCGCGCGGATCGGGGCAGCGAACCAGGCTCATGCTGCCGCGCATCTGCGTCACCGACTCGTACGCGTGCTCGCCGAGCCAGGTCTCGAGCGCCCCGAGCAACGTGGCGAAGTGGGTCGGCCCCCGGCGGAGCACGCCGCTCACGGTCTGCACCGCGTCGGCGCCGGCCATGATGGCCTTGACCACGTCCGTGACCTCGTGAACGCCGCCGGTGACCGCCAGGGATTGGGCGAATCGGCCGTGCAAGATCGCGAGCCAGCGCAGGCGGAGCAAGAGCTCGGCCGAGCTCGAGAGCTGCAAGTCGTGACGGACCTCGAGCTCGGAGACGTCGATGTCGGGTTGATAGAAGCGGTTGAACACCACCAACCCGGCCACGCCGGCATCGGTCAGCCGGCGCGCGAAGTGGGCGAGCGCCGTGTGGAAGGGCGAGAGCTTCACCGCCAGCGGGATGCGGAGCGAGGTTCGGATCTCGGCGACCATCGCCAGCACGCGGGCCTCGATGGTCTCGGCGCTCTCGTCGGGGTCAGTCGCCAGCTGATACACGTTCAGCTCGAGAGCGTCTGCGCCGGCTTCTTCGATCAGCTTGGCGTAGCGCAGCCAGCCGCGCGCCGTGACGCCGTTGAGCGAGCCGATGACCGGCACCGGCAGATCGCGCTTCAGCCGCGCGACGTGCTCCAGGTACTCGGCGGGCCCGAGCGCGTAGCCCGTTGGGCTCGGCAGCCAGCTGCTCGACTCGGCGAACTCGCCCACGCCGGGCGCGGCGTGGCGGTCGTGGGCCAGCTCTTCCGCGGTGAGCTGCTCTTCGAACAGCGAGTGCATCACCACTGCAGCGGCGCCGGCATCCACCGCCCGGCGAACGGCATCTCGATCGTGCGACAGGGGGCTGGCGCCCAGCACCAGCGGGTTCTTCAGGGCGAGGCCCAGGTATCGAACGGAAAGGTCCATGTCATTTCTCCGAGGGCATCACGAACCGGGCGAGCTCGCCGTACAGCACCAGGCGTCGCTTGGAGTCGTTCTCGGCCTCTTTCATCAGCTTGGCGAAGCGGGCCGGGTCGGCGCGCTCGACCATGCGGAAGCGCGCCTCGTTTCGCGCGTACTCGAGGACGCTCCCCTTGGGGGCGGGTGAGTCGAGTTGCAGGGGTGGCTCGCCCTTCTCGGTGCGCTCGGGATCGTAGCGGAACAGGTTCCACATGCCCGACTCCACCGCCAGCTTCTGCTGGCGCGGCCCGTGGACCAAGTCGTAGCCGTGGGCGATGCAGTGGCTGTAAGCGATGATCAGCGACGGACCCGGGTAGGCCTCGGCTTCGACGAAGGCACGCACGGTCTGTGCGTCTTTGGAGCCGAATGCCACCCGCGCCACGTACACGTGACCGTAGCTCATGGCGATCAGCCCCAGGTCCTTCTTCGCGATGGCCTTGCCGCTGGATGCGAACTTGGCCGACGCGCCGCGCGGCGTGGCCTTGGACTGCTGTCCGCCGGTGTTCGAATAGACCTCGGTGTCGAGCACCAGCACATTGACGTTCTTGTCGGAGGCCAGCACGTGATCGAGGCCGCCGAAGCCAATGTCGTAGGCCCAGCCGTCGCCGCCCACGATCCACAGGCTCTTCTTCACCAAGTAGTCGGCGAGCTCGGCCAAGCGCGACGTCTCGGCCGTGGGGTGGTGCGCCAGGCGCTCACGCAGCACGCGGACGCGATCGCGCTGTGCGGCGATGCCCGCCTCGTCGCCTTGCCGGGCAGAGAGCAGCGCGTGGCACAGCTGAGCGCCGATCTGGGCCTCGTGGGCACGGACCAGATGCTCGGCGTGCTCGCGCAGATAGTCGACCGAGAGCCGCATGCCGAAGCCGAACTCGGCGTTGTCCTCGAAGAGCGAGTTCGACCACGCGGGGCCGCGCCCGTCTCGGTTGGTGGTGTAGGGCGTGGTCGGCAGGTTGCCGCCGTAGATCGACGAGCAGCCGGTGGCGTTGGCGATCAGCAGGCGGTCGCCGAACAGCTGGGTCAAGAGCTTGACGTACGGCGTCTCGCCGCAGCCCGAGCACGCCCCCGAGTACTCGAACAGCGGCTCGAGCAGCTGGGTCTCTTTCACGTCCAACTTGATGCGCTCGCGGCTCACCTCTGGCAGGGCCAAGAAGAAGTCGTAGTTGTCGCGCTCTGGGGCGCGGAGCGGCGCCTGTGCGTGCATGTCGATGGCCTTGTGCCGCGGATTGGACTTGTCCTTCGCGGGACAGACCGCGACACACACCGAGCAGCCAGTGCAGTCTTCCGGCGCCACCTGGATGGTGTAGCGGTGACCTTGCAGCTCGCCGCTCTTCCACTCGGTGCTCTTGAACGTGGGCGGGGCCGTACCGAGACAGCTGTCGTCGTAGACCTTGGCCCGAATCGCCGCGTGCGGACAGACCAGCGCGCACTTGTTGCACTGAATGCAGAGCGCGCTGTCCCAGACCGGGATCTCGTGCGCCAGATTGCGCTTCTCGAAGCGGGCTGTCCCGACCGGCCAGGTGCCGTCGATCGGGAAGGCGCTGACGGGCAGCAGATCCCCCTGACCCGCCAGGATCATGGCCGACACTCGCTGCACGAAGTCGGGCGCGGCGGCCGGGACCGGGGGAGGTCGCCGCCGGCCGTTCGCCTGGGTAGTGGGCGGAGAGAATGGGGTGAGGTGATCGACCGCAGCCCGGGCAGCGGCCACGTTGCGGTGCACCAGCTCGTCGCCGCGGGCGCCGTAGCTCTTCTTGATGGACTCTTCGATGTGGGCAAGCGCCTCGTCGCGGGGCAGCGCGCCCGAGAGCACGAAGAAGCACGCCTGCATCACCGTGTTGATGCGCCCGCCGAGCCCGTGCTCTTTGGCCAGCCCGTGGGCGTCGACCACGTAGCAGGTGAGCTTCTTCTTCAAGATGGTCGACTGCACTTCGTGGGGGAGGTCGTCCCACAGCGCTTGGCCCGAGTGGGGCGCGTTCACCAAGAAGATCGAGCCCTCGCGCGCGGTCGCGAGCACGTCATAGCGCTCGAGCAGCTCGAACTGATGGCAGGCGACCAGCTGGGCGGAATCGATCAGATACGGGGCGCGGATGTGATTGGGGCCGAAGCGCAGGTGCGAAATCGTCACCGCGCCTGACTTCTTCGAGTCGTAGACGAAGTAGCCCTGGGCGTGGCCCGAGGTCTCCTCACCGATGATCTTGATCGAGCTCTTGTTGGCGCCCACCGTGCCATCCGAGCCCAGGCCCCAGAAGACCGCGTTGTAAGTGCCGGCATCGGGCACGCGGAAGGTGGCGTCCACCTCGAGCGAGAGCTGCGAAACGTCGTCCACGATGCCCACGGTGAAGGTGGGCTTGGCGTCGGGCTTGGCGAGCTCGTCGAACACCGCTTTCGCCATCGCCGGGGTGAATTCCTTGGACGAGAGGCCGTAGCGCCCGCCCAGAACGCGCGGCATGGGCGACCGCGCCGCGCCGCTTGCCAGGGCCGCGACCACGTCCAGGTACAGCGGCTCGCCGGGGGCCCCCGGCTCTTTGGTGCGATCGAGCACAGCAACGTGGCGCGCCGAGGGCGGCAGCGCCGCCAGCAGGTGCGCGGCCGACCAAGGGCGGTACAGGCGCACCTTCAATACGCCAACGCGCTCGCCCTGCTGCATCAGCGTGTCCACGGTGGCGTGCAGGGTCTCTGCCCCCGAGCCCATCATGATGACCACGCGGTCGGCCTCGGGGTGGCCGTGGTAGTCGAACAGCCGATAGCGCCTGCCGGTCAGGGCGGCGAAGCGGTCCATCGCGGCCTCGACCAGACCGGGACACGCGGCGTAGAGGCCATTGATGGCTTCGCGCGCCTGGAAGAAGGTGTCGGGGTTCTGGGCCGTGCCGCGGAGCACCGGCCGATCGGGCGTGAGCGCCCGTGCGCGATGCGCGCTGATGGCGTCGGCCGGCAGCAGCTCGGCCAGCGCCGCGTCGTCGAGCCGAACCACCTTGGCGATCTCGTGCGAGACGCGGAACCCGTCGAAGAAATGGAGGAACGGCACGCGCGCGCGCAGCGTGGCGTGGTGGGCGATGGCGGCCAGATCCTGTGCCTCTTGCACCGAGCCCGAGCAGAGCATCGCGAAGCCGGTCCCACGGCAAGCCATCACGTCGGAGTGATCGCCGAAGATGCTCAGCGCATGCGTCGCGATGGTGCGCGCGGCGACGTGCAAGACGAACGGCGTCAGCTCGCCGGCGATCTTGAACATGTTGGGGATCATCAGCAACAGCCCCTGCGACGAGGTGAAGGTGGTCGCCAGGCACCCGGCCTGAAGCGCGCCGTGGACCGTGCCGGCGGCGCCCCCCTCCGACTGCATTTCCATCACGCTCGGCACGCTTCCCCACAGGTTCCGATCGCCCCCGGCCGCCCACGCGTCGGCGAGCTCCCCCATGGCCGAGGCCGGGGTGATGGGGTAGATGGCGATGACCTCGCTCGCGCGGTACGCGACCGAAGCGACGGCTTCGTTGCCGTCGAGAACCATGTGCTGGGGAGAGCTCATCCAGTGCTCCGGGGTTGGGGCAGGTCGGCTGTAGAGGCCGGGCTCACGAGGCTACGCCGGCTTCGGCCCGCGGCGAAGTCGTTGTGGAACGAAGTGTCAGGACCGGGCACGGCGCCACGTCGAGCACGCGGCGCGTCACGCTGCCCACGCCTCGCGGCTCGCGCCCGTGCCCGGTTGCTCCCATCAGGAGCAGATCGAAGCGCTCGCTGGCGGCAAGCGTGACCAGCACCTCGTGCGGGACGCCGATCTCCATCCGGGGGTGCGCTCCGCTACCGCCCACCAGGTGCCGCAGTCCGCGCATGGCCTCGCTCCTTGCCAGATCGCTGAGCGCCCTGCTTCCCGCGCGGGGCGCCTGGGTGGTGAGCGGCACCCCCTGGGGCGGCTGCCAGACGTACACCACGTCCACTTGCGCTCCGGTTCGCCCTGACAAGGACAGCGCGCTCTCGTAGGCAGCGCGAGCGTCCGGTGAGAAGTCGGTCGCGACCAGAATGCGACGGGGTCGAGTCATCCGAGGGCCGTGCGCTTGAGCTCGGCCCTCGCAGCGCCGTACTCGTGCAGCTTGTACTGGATCTTGCGGACGCTGATCCCGAGCACACGTGCCGCGCGAGACGTGCTGCCGCCGTTCGCCGCCAAGGTCTCCAAGATGGCATAGCGCTCGATGTCGGAGAGCCGGGCGCCGGGAATCATCGGCCGAGGCGGGGCGGCGGACTTGGGAAACGCCAGATGCTCGGCGCGGATCAGCCTGGAGGCGCAGCGCGCCCGCGCTTCTTCCAGCACGCGCCCGAGCTCGGGAATGTTCTCTGGCCAGTCGTGCCGGCGAAGGCGGTTCACCGCCTCGGCGCTCAGCCCCGGACCCGCTGCGCCCAAGAGCGAGCGCGCCAAGAGAGCCAGGTCGTCGCGTCGCTCGCGCAGCGTCGGCACGCGCAGTTCGACCACGCAGAGCAGGCGTGCCAGGTCCGCGCGGAAGTGCGGGCTGTTGGCCAGACCGCTCGGCGGCGAGGACCCCGACGACACGACGCGCACCGCTTTTCCACCGTCGGCCTGGGTCGGCAGGGCGTCGAGCAGCGCGCCCTGGGTCTCGGCGGGCAGCGCGTCCAGATCCGACACGTACAGCGTTCCGCCCAGGGCGCGGGCCACGGACGCCTTCACCTCGTCACGCGAGATCTCTGCCCCGCGTTCGGCCACGGCGCGGCAGCCCAGATGAACGAAGGGGCCCTCGGCGCAGGGCGAGCGCTCGTGGATCACGCGCGCCAAGCGCGCTCGGCCCGTGCCCGGCTCGCCGAACAAGTAGACGTTGGCGCGAGTCGGCGCGATGCGCAGCAGTCGCTGCAGGCAGTCCTGCATCTCGTGGGACTCGGCCACCACCCCCGCCACGGGCTCGGGACCCACTCGGACCGCCTCCGGCTGTGAACCCTCGCGGGGGGGGCCGATGACCCGCGCCACGACCGCCAGCAGGCGGTCCATGTCGAGCGGCTTGACCACGAAGTCGGCGGCGTGCTCGCGCATGGCCGACAGCGCCGAATCGACGCTGCCGAACGCGGTCATCACCACCACCGGGGTGTCGATGTCCGAGCGGCGCAGTCGGCGGATCAACTCGAGGCCGTCCATGGATGGCATGCGCAGGTCGGTCAGGACGAGATCGAGCCGGACCTCTTCGGCGCGGCTCAGCGCCTTGAACCCGTCGCTCGCCGTGTCGACCAGGTAGCCCGCGTCCCTGAGCAGCTCCGCGAGCGCCATGCGTGCCGGGCCCTCGTCATCGACCACCAAGATGCGCGCTGGATTGTCCATGGTCGTCCCTTTCCGACAGGCGGCCAATGCATCCAGCGTGCCTCGCGTTTTCTCCGCGATCTCCGCGTCTCGCGCGCTGCCCGACGCGGGCTCTGCGGCCCAGGCCCCTGCAGGGCGAAAGTTATGCGCACCCGCAGATCAGGCGCGGGCACTGGCGGGGAAGCGCAGCGAAAACCGGGTCCGCCCGGCGCGCGACTCGAAGTGGATGCCTCCGCCGTGCTCGCGCACGATGCGATGCACGATGGCCAGGCCAAGACCCGTTCCCCCTGCCTTGGTGGTGTAGAAAGCGTCGAAGACCGGCGCGTTTTCGTCGAACCCGGGCCCCGTGTCTTCCACGTGCGCTTCGACGCTTCCTTCGCCGCCCGGCTGGACGCCGAGCTCCAGCGCGCCACCGGTGGGCGACATGGCCTCGATGCCGTTGCGGACCAGGTTGATCAGAACCTGTCGTAGACGCTCGCGGTCGCCGTCGATCCGACCGCGCTCGCCGTCGCAGCGGCAGGCGATGCTCACGCGCGCCGCTTCGGCCTCTGGGCGCAGCTGGTCGGCCACCGACTGCATCAGCTCGCTCAGCTCCATCGGTTCGAGGACCAACGGGTTGGGGCGGGCGAACGCCAAGAAGTCCGACACCAGACGGTCGAGCCGGCGGATCTCGTCGTGCACGATCTCGACCACCGGCACCAAGAGCTCGGGGGTGTTCTGCCCCCGCTCGAGCCGACGCTTCAGCACCTGGAGCTGCAGGGTGGCAGAGTTCAGCGGGTTCCTCACCTCGTGCGCCAGCCCCGCGGCCAGGGTTCCCACGGCCGCCAGGCGTTCGTCCATCGACGTGCGCCGTTGGTGCGCACGCTCGGAGGTGACGTCGCTGCCGAGCGCAAAGGTGGTGGCTTCGACGTGGGCGAGCTGCCAGCGAACCAGCCGATGCCCGCCCGCCTTGAGCGCGAGCCTTCTTTCGCCGCCGTCGCCGACCAGCTCGCGCCCCGGGCTGCCCAGCATCTCGTCGCGCGAGAACCCGGTCAGCTCTTCGAGGCGCCGGTTCCAGATCTGGATTTCCCCCCTTTCCCCGAGAGCCATGACCAGGGCCGGCACTGCCTCCACCACGGCGCGGTGCCGCGCCTCGGACTCGCCCCGAGTTGCTTCCCGCTCGTCGCCGCGCACGTTCTCCGAGAGCTGCTGGTGGTAGGCATCGAGCATCACGCCCAGCGCAAGGTCGACCAGTGCGCGAATCGCGGCCTCGGCAGCCGCGCGCTCCCCAGGCGCCACCGCAGCAGAAATCGAGACTGCTTGCACCAGGCCGTTCCGCAGGCCCGTCATGGCAGCGAGCAGGGAGCACGGGCCGAGGCCGAAGCGGAGGTGAGCGCGGCCCACGCGCTCGAGCTGTCGAAACCAGCTCGGGTCGTGCGGCCCGGAGAGCGCTGCGGGCAGCCACTGCTGCAGCCCGAGCTCTTCGCGCTCGGGGCGCACCACTGCATCACGTGCCACGACCTGGAAGGCTTGCTCGGCCAGCGCGGGCAGACTCGGGGCGAGCGCGGGAGCCAGCGCGCCGAGGGTGGCCACGGTCGCTGCGTCGAAGCCGACGCAGCGCCTGAGCCCGTCGAAGTGCGCGTCATCCATGGGCCAGCGCGGGCACGACCGTCAGGATTCGCTCTCACCGGTCCGGACGGTCAGCACCGGGCGGGTGGAGCGTCGCACCACCTTCTCGGCCACGCTGCCGAGCAAGAGGTGCGCGAAACCGCTGCGGCCGTGCGTCCCCATGGCGACCAGGTCGTACCCGTCGCGCTCGGCGACGGTGACGATGGTGTGCGACGGGTCGCCTTGCTCGACGCGAGTGTTGGCGATCTGGATGCCATCGGTACGAGCCTGGGCCACGAACTCGCGCATGGCCGCCTGGGCCTGATCACTCGCGAGCTGGGCCAGAGTCTGCGTGGTGCCCGCCGCGCCCACCATGGCTTCTGGCGCGATGAAGGCTGGCGCCTCCCACACGTAGAGCAGATCGATGGTGGCGTTGAAGCTCTTCGCCAGCATCGCAGCGTGCTCGAGCGCGGCGCGCGAGCACGCCGAGTAGTCGACCGGAACCAAGATTTTTCGCAGATTGATCATTTCGGCTCTCCTTCGGGCGCCGCCCGCCCTCGGTCGTCGTCCCGTCCCCCGGAATCGGACATCGGTACCACCAGCACGGGGCAGGGGGCGAGCCTGACCACGCGTTCCGCCACGCTGCCCAGCACGACTCGACGGGCTCCGGTGCGGCCGTGCGTGCCGAGCACCAGCAGGTCGACCCCCGAGGTCTTGGCCCGCTGCACGATGACGTTCGCCGCGTCGCCGACCTCGTAGCTGACGGTGAGGGCGCCGCGGTCTTCGGCCGAGAAGGTCGACAAGAACTGGTCCACTTCGGTCTTTGCCTGCTCTTCGGCCACCTCCCACAGCGGCCGCGGACCGACCGCCGCCCACACCAGAATGCTGGGTTGAACGTAGGCGGGCACGTGGTGGACGTGAAGCACCTCGAGCGTGGCCCCGAAGCGCCGAGCCAGCCCCAGCGCCTCGCGGACGGCAGACCGCGAGCACTCTGAGGTGTCGATGGGGCAGAGAATGCGTCGATATCCGGTCACGGCGATGGACTTCACTCGCAATTGTCGTGCCGAGTCAAACCCGGTGATCTGGAACGCTGTAGCCTTCGGACTTCGAGAGCCAGCGCAAGACGTCCAGCGCGCTCAAGATCCCGACGACCTTGCCGGCCTCGGAGACCACGGGAACTCGGTGGACGCCCTCGATGGCCATCAACGCCGAGGCGCGGGCGATGGAGGCCGTCTCGGGCAGCGTGAACGCGAGCGGTGTCATGACATCGCGCACCGTCGCGTCTTTGCGCCGCTCGATGTGCATTCCGCGATCCAACTCGGCCACGATCCCGCCGCTGCTGAGGGCCGGCTTGCCCATTTCAGCCGTGTCGCCCCGATCGGCGTAGTCCCGAAGCACGTCGGTCTTGGACACGATGCCCAGCGTGCGGCCCGCCGAATCCACGACCGGCGCGCCGCTGATGCCCCGCTCCAGAAACAGCGTGGTCAGCGCCTCGACGCCCAGATCCGGCGGGACACACACCGGGTGCGTGGACATCACCTCCGAGATCGGGGTCTTCTCGGCGGGGCCGGGTGCCTGACCGGTCGGGTGGCGGGTCACGTGGACGCCGCGCTCGGATTCCGCTTTGGAGCTCATGCCTGCCTTCCTCTCGCGCACGGTCTGCGCCACCAGGCCCATCAACGCACTCATTGCGCGGGTGACTCCCGGTGTCGCGGACGAACGCCGGATTTGCAAGTGTCGAACCAGGGCATGCGCGTTGCATCGTGTCCTGCCGACAACATCGCGTGAAAGCGAGGCTTTGCAAATCATGGTCGTCCAAGAAGTCATGACCGAGGATCCCGTCACCGTACAGTCGAGCACGCCCATTCGGAAGGTGATCGCGACTCTCTTCGAGAGTGACTTCCGTCACCTGCCGATCGTGGACGGCGATCAGCTCGTGGGCATCGTCAGCGATCGTGACCTGCGCGCGTTCCTGGCGCCCACCATGCTCGAGCTGGAGAAGCCCCAAGAAGTCGGGAAGCGTCTCGCACAGCCGGTCTCGAGCGTCATGAACGCGGACGTCGTCAGCGTGACCCCAGAGACCGACCTCTCGGAGGTGATCGAGCAGATGATCGACCAGAAGGTCGGCGCCGTTCCCGTGGTTCGCCCGGGCACCGACGAGCTGGTGGGCATCGTCAGCTACATCGACGTTCTGCGCGCTGCCCAAGAGTTCTTCGAGGAATGATCGAGGACTGCCGAGCGCGGGCCGAGGGCGTGTATCCTGGCGGCCCATGGCCCCGCGTTTCGTCTGTCCGGCCTGTGGGGAGAGCGCGCCCGCGGCGGGCTACTGCACGCACGACGGAACGGCCCTGAGCTCGGCCGCGGACGACGACCTGCTCGGCGCCACCGTGGGCAGCTTCCGCATCACTCGCCTGCTCGGGGCCGGAGGCATGGGGCAGGTGTATCGGGCGGTGAATCCCAGCATCGGTAGCCAGGTGGCCATCAAGCTGCTCTCACCCGCGTTCGTGCGCAGCAAGCCCGCGGTCGAGCGCTTCTTCGCCGAAGCTCGCGCGGTGAACCTGATTCGCCACGAGCACATCGTGAACGTGCTCGATCTGGCCATGCTGCCGGACGGGCGGCCCTACATCACCATGGAGTACCTGGAAGGGCGCCCGCTCTCCGCGCTACTCCGCGAGCACAGTGTGCCCGGCCTGGGCTGGCTCGCGCGTTACTTCATCGAAGTGCTCGATGCCCTGGCGGCGGCCCATCAGAGCGGGATCATCCATCGCGACATCAAGCCGGACAACCTCTGGGTCACGCCCCAGGGGCACGCCAAGGTGCTCGACTTCGGCATTGCCAAGCTCAAGCCCAGTACCGACGTGGGAACCCCCGAGACCCACACCGGCGCGCTGATGGGCACGCCCCACTACATGTCACCCGAGCAGGCGGCGGCCAAGCCCGTCGATCACAAGAGTGACATCTACTCGCTGGCGGTCGTGCTCTACGAATGCGTCACCGGCGTGAAGCCATTCGACGCGCCGTCGCTGTTCGAGCTGTTGCGCCAGCACATCGAACACCCCCCGGTGCCCCCCAGTCAGCTGAGTGGGCTTCTGCCGCCGGCCTACGAACAGGTCATCTTGCGCGCGCTGCACAAGGACCCGAGCCTCCGATTCGCTTCCGCTGCCGAGATGGGGGCCGCGCTCGAGGTGGCAGCCCGTGGCCTCGGCCCCGAGGAATTCAAGACACCGACGATCGGCCCCGACACGGCCCAGGTGCGCGCCCCCGTGCCGCGGGCTCCCGGGCCGGGTGTCACCGCGGCCAGCTGGGGGGCGCCGGCGCAGACTGTGACCGCGGCGCCTGCCCCCGCGGGGCGCTCGTTCGCACCGTGGATCCTCACGGCAGGGTTCTTCGTGATCGCGCTGATGGCGGTCGTCACGCTCGTAGTGTTCCTGGTGAGCCGCGGGCGGGGCGGCGGAAGGGCGCGGCCCGCGACGGTGCAGAACGTGGAACCCGTGGCCTTTCTCGAGGCCGCGCGCCAGCGGGCCCGAGAGGTCGCCCCGGACGCGGAGCTGGTGCGCATCGAGGCCAGCGGCGTCGCCGCTGACGGCAAGCTCGACTTCTCGCCCCGTGCGACGGCCCGCGCGGACTACTTCTTCTTGTCGCCGCGCGGCAAGCTCGAGGCCGTCGGTCGGGAGCAGCCTCGCTGCATCGTTCGCGTGTCGGTCACTCGGGACGGGGTGACGACCGCCTTCACGGCGGCCCGGTGCCTGGACGCCTGGGTGGTGCCGAAACCGAAGTGCACGCTGCCACAGCTGACGCGTCGGGCGGGATCGCTGTCGAGCGTTTCTCTGGCAAAGTACGTCAAGCGTCGCGAGGACGCTCTGCCCGAGTGGTTCGTTCATTCCGGAACGAGTCAGCTGTGGCTGCCCGACGACTGCGAGTAGGGCCAGACGATGCGGTGTAGGGGTTCGTAGCCGAGCTCGCGCTGGGCCCGGCGGCCGTCGAGCACGGCGCTGAAATGGAAGCGCCGGAAGTTGAGGTCGTAGCGGAAATCGCTGCCGATGGCCCGCGCGCGCAGCCGATAGAGCGGGGCGAGCAGGGGTCCCGGCAGGGGGATCTCGACCCGCCCCCAGAGCTCGATGGCGCGCGAGAGCGGAAGCACGTCTCTGCCCGGCACGTTGAAGACCCCGCGCTCGGGGCCCCCCACGGCCAGCTGAAGCGCGCGGGCGGCATCCTCGAGCGAGAGCAGGTTCAACATCGGGTCGAAGCCGGTGGGCCGGAGGCAGACCTTCGAGCCCAGGTAGTCCCAGAGCTGGCTGCCGACGTCGGCGGCGAGGATCTCGGCGCAGCGCAGGACCACGATCTGCAGCGGAGACATGCCCATTCGGGTGCAGACCGTGAGATCCGCTTCGACGCGGTCCCTGACTTTCTGCGGAGCCGACGGTGAGAGCTCGAGCGGGTCGTCCTCGCTCAGCAGGGTCGAGCCTCGGGGATCGAGACGATAGACCGCGCTTGCGCTGCGGAAGACGAATCGACTCACGGTCGGGTGCCGCTCCGCGAGCGAGAGCAGGTCACGTGTGCACTCGACGTTCAGCGCGTGGATGCGCGGCCCTTCGTCGTGTGCTCGGCGGTGGAGCGCGTTGTGCACCACGGTCTCGATTTGGAGCTGGCGCCCGTCGGAAAACAGCAGATCGTGGAGCTCGCGGGGTCGGGTCAGGTCGACCTGGCGGTAGCGATAGCGCTCGGGGTCGCGCACCGCGAGCGGCAAAGGGTCGGGTTCGGCGCCCACGGCGAGCACCAGCGTGGTGCCGGGATCTGCCAGCAGGCGCTCGACCAGGCGCCGCCCGATGGGCGTGGTCGCCCCCGTGACCATCACTCGGCCCTTCACCACAACCCCTGGCGTTGGCTGAGCCCCTGGGCGATCAACGCGTCAACCGCATGCTTCACCACCCGGGCAGCGTCGCGCACCGTGCCCGGGTCGTCGGCGTCGCGGAAACGCTCGTGGAGCACCAGCGGCTCGCCATAGTGAACGTGCAGGCGCACCGGCAGCGGCAGCGGGGTTGCCGGGATCGGCAGGAACGGCGCGCCGAATGCGTGAAACGAATCCAGCCGTCCGATCTCGGGCCAGGCCTCTTCGGCACCGATCACGGCCACGGGAATCACGGGCACGCGATACCGAAGGGCCAGCTCGGCGTGCCCCACGCGCCAGCTCTGGAGCTGATAACGCCTCCGAAAGCCCTTCCCGATGCCGGGCGCGCCTTCGGGGAACACAAGCACCAGCTCGCCAGACTCGAGCAGGTGGCGGAAATTGCCGGCGCTGCCGGCCACCACACCGATGCGGCTGAAGGTGGTACCGACCCAAGGCATCATCGGAATGAACACGTCGCCGATCACCCGCGCGACCCGCGGCGGAGAAGTCTGGCGGGCGACATCGACCACGATCATGGCGCCGTCGATCGGCAAGAGACCGCTATGGTTCGCAGCGAGGATCGCGGCACCCGAGCGGGGCAGGCGCTCTGCGCCGTGGCTGGTCACGCGGAAGTAGCGTTCATAGGCGAAGCGCGTGACGCCCAGGGCCACGCCGAACGCCTCCGGATCGAAGCCGAGCACGTCGAAGCCGTGGCCCGCATCGCGAAACGCCAGGGAGCTCAGCGCCGCGTGCTGTCGGGGATCGAGCAGCAGCTTCGACAAGCTCTTGCCCAGGCGCCGCGCGAGAGACATGGTCCGCTCAGCTGGGCCCGGCGGGGCTGGTCAAGAGCAAGCTGCACGGGGCCGATCGCAGCAAGCGCTCGGCGGTGCCGCCCAGGAACACCCGGCGAAGCCCGGCCAGTCCGGTGCGCCCGATGACCAACAGGTCCGTCTTTTCTTCGAGCGCGAGGCGGCGCAGCAGCTCTGCGGGCTGCCCCCACGCCGTGCGGGTCACGGGCGCCAGGCCCGGGCCAAGCGTGCGCTCGACGAACTCGCCGACCTCGGAAACGGCTCGGGCCTGGTGGGCTCCGAGCTCGCCGGTCGACGTGTCGACGCCGGGCGCGAAGTCGAGGTGCTCGAACACGTGCGCCACGGTCGGGGTGGCCGCCATCCGCTCACACAGGTCCGAGGCGAAGACCAAGGCCTCGCGCGAGGCATCGGAGCGATCGACCGCAACCATCACCCGCGCCAGCCCGGGCTCGCGGCGTGCGCGGCTGATCCAGACGGGTTGGCGCGCGAACCGCGCGATGGTCTCGGCGGTGGGCCCGGTCCCGGGGTCGCCGTGCGCCTGATCCCCAGCGCCGATGACGATCAAGCTCGAATCCAGCGCTTCGGCCGTGTGCAGCACCGCCTCGGCGGCGCTGCCTCGGGTCACGCGCTCGTGGCCTGGCCGTGCCCCGGCCGCGGTGAGCGCAGCGCGCCACTGTCGCATGTGCTGGCCGATGCGGGCTTCGAGCGCTGCTGCGCTGGTGGCCGTTCGCGGGTGCGACACCTGCACGTGCACCAGGTCGACCGGGACCGAGTACGCACGCGCCAGCATGGCGGCATCGGCTCGGGCCAGATCGGCGGCCTTGCCGAAGTCGGTTGCCAGCAGAATGCGGAGAAGCCCGGCCATGACCACCGGCTTTCAAGCAAGGCGTGCGCCACCCAGAAACGGCGGAGGGTGCGAGCGCGCCACGCATGGTTTTCCGCTCGGCGCGGGGTGCGCTGCAAGATTTTCCGCTGACCTGCGCCGCTCGGGCGTAGCGTGGCCGGCGCGCTGCTGGCACGAGTCTCGCTTCGCGGGACGTCGTCCCACGCTCCGGAGGCACAAATGTCGAAGTGGATGCAGAGTTGTTTGGTGGTGTTGGCCCTTGGGCTGGCGGCGGGTTGCGACAAGGGCGGAGGCGCCGGCGGAGGCAAATGCGGAAACGGCACGGTGGTCGAGCTCTCGGGCAACCACGGCCACGCGGTGGAGATCCCCGCTGACCACGTGAAGCGCGGAATGGGCGGGGGCTATGCCGTCAAGGGCGGCGATCACGAGCACGCCGTCGTCCTCAGGGACGACGACATGAAGAAGCTCCAGGCCGGTGAGAAGGTCACGACCCGGACCAGCAGCGTGAACAGCCACCTGCACGAAGTGACGATCAGCTGCAAGTGACGCACTAGCAGATCCGCGGCAATTGCTCGCCACTCTGCAGGGCGAGGGGGCGAAGCCCGCCGAAGGCGCCGCGCGCCGAGACCAGGCCGAGGGCCCGGCGCTTCTCCGACACGCCGCCGATGGCAACGCTGCCCGACGACACCGGGCAGCCTCGGAGCAGCTGAAGCGCGCGATCGGCATCGTCGCGCGCGACGATCACCACCATGCGGCCTTCGTTGGCGATGTACAGAGGGTCGAGCCCGAGCAGCTCGGCCGCGCCGCGCACGGCGTCGTGGACGGGCACGCTGGCTTCGTCGATCTCCACGTCGACGCCGGCGTCCAGGCAGAGCTCGGCGAGCGCCGAGGCCAGGCCGCCTCGGGTCAGGTCGCGCAGGCAGTGCACGTCGACCCCAGCGTCGATCAGTGCGCGCACCGGACCAGCCAGCGGCGCACAGTCGCTCTCGAGGTCCGTTCCGAGCTCGAGCCCTGCCCGCACGCTCATCACTGCCACGCCGTGGCGCCCCACGTCGCCGCTGAGCAACACCGCGTCGCCCGGGCGAATCCGCGACGGGCGGACGTCGATGCCGTCGCGCAACCAGCCGACGCCGGCGGTGTTCACGTAGACGCCGTGGCCGCGACCACGGTCGACGACCTTGGTGTCACCGGTCACGATGCTCACGCCGCTCTCGAGGCAGGCGTCGGCCATCGATCGCACGATGCGCACCAGGTGGTCGATCGGCAGCCCCTCTTCCAGCACGAAGCCCGCGGTCAGGTAGGCCGGTTCGGCCCCCGCCATGCACAGGTCGTTGACCGTGCCGACCACGGCGAGCTTGCCGATGTCGCCCCCAGGAAAGAACAGCGGGTCGACCACGTAGGAATCGGTGGTCATGGCCAGGCGAGCGGCTTCGACCGGAACCACGGCCGAGTCGTGCCGCGCGGCCAGCACGGGGTTGTCGAAGGCGGCGGCGAAGACCTGCTCGATCAGCTCGCGCATCAAGCGGCCGCCGCCGCCGTGCGCCAGCTGCACCGTGTCGTGTCGGAGCGGGAGGGAGCAGCTCGGCGACGGCGTCATGCCACCGGTCTCCGATAGGCAAAGTACGCGGCGCACGCGCCTTCGCTCGACACCATGGTCGCACCCAGTGGATGCTCCGGCGTGCAGCGCGTGCCGAACGCCGGGCAGTCAGCCGGCTTCTCCAGGCCGCGCAAGATCCGTCCGCTGTGGCACTCGGCGGGCTCTTCTGCGCGCGTGTCGCCGAGCTCGAAGCGATGTTCGGCATCCAGGCCTTGGTACGCGCCACGCAGCCCCAGGCCGCTCTCGGGGATCTCGCCGATACCACGCCACTTGCGGGGCACGACCTCGAACACCGACTCGACCATGCGCCGCGCCTCGGGGTTGCCGTGCTCGGCCACCGAGCGAGCATACTGGTTTTCGACCTCGTGCCGCCCGCCCTCGAGCTGCTCGACGCACATCAGGATGCCCTGCAGCAGGTCGAGGGGCTCGAAGCCAGTGGCGACGATCGGCACTTTGTACCGTTCGGCGATGGGGCGGTACTCATCGAGCCCCATCACGGTGCACACATGGCCCGCCGCGATGAATGCGTCGACCTTGCCCTCTGGGTCCGACAAGATCGCCAGCAGCGCGGGGGGCACCAGCACGTGCGAGACCAAGAGCGAGAAGTTGTGCACGCCCTCGCTCAGAGCCAAGTGCGCCACCATCGCGATGGCCGGCGCGGTGGTCTCGAACCCCACGGCGAAGAACACCACCTGGCGGTTCGGGGTGGTCCTTGCCACCGCGAGCGCATCGAGCGGCGAATACACCACTCGCACGTCGGCCCCGCGGCTCTTGGCCCCCAAGAGATCCGAGCGTGAGCCCGGCACCCGCAGCATGTCGCCGAACGAGCACAGAATCACGGAAGGGCGCTCGGCCACGGCGATGGCTCGGTCGATCATCTCGAGCGGCGTGACGCAGACCGGGCAGCCCGGGCCGTGGATCAATGTGACCTGGCTGGGCAGCAGCTGATCGATGCCGAAGCGTACGATCGAGTGCGTCTGACCCCCGCAGACCTCCATGATTCGCCAGGGGCGGGTGACGACTCGGGCAATGGACTCTGCGCACCGCTGTGCCAGCGCGGGGTCTCGGAACTCGTCGACCAGCTTCATGGCTCGAGCTCTTTCAGGTTACCGAGCTCGGCCAGGTGCGCGAGCGTGCGGCGAGCCTCGTCTTGATTGACGATGCTGATGGCGAAGCCCACGTGCACGATCACGTAGTCGCCAACCTTCACCTCGGGCACGTATGCCAGGCACACTTCCTTCTGGATGCCGCCGAAAGCGACACGCCCCGAGGGCAGCGAGCCCGCCCCGACGCTCAACACCTGGCCCGGAATGCCGAGGCACATTCGCGCTGTCAGATAGCACGAATCGCCGCGTGCTACGTTCGGGTTCGCAGATGTCGTATCGGAGCGAAGAAGCCTCTCTGCGCGCGCGGCTCGAAGAGCTCGAGCTCGAGAACGCGGCGCTTCGGGCCGAGCTCGCGCGCCTCTCGGGGGCCGTGCCGCTGACCGACCCCCCGCCGCCCGCCGTGGACCTGGGGGGTGGGATCTGGTCGCCGGGCAGCTCGTGGCTGCTGGGCTGGCACCCAGCCGAGCAGCTCGTCGCGTACGTGGGCGAGACCCGCGACGAGCAGCCCTGTTTGCGCTTCGCGCGGCTCGCGGCCGGCCGCCAGACCGACCACGCCCTGGCGGCGGGCGGCAGTGCGCTCGCAGCCCGGCTCGGCGACGCGATCGTCGCGCCGCTGGCCGACGGCTCGCTGGCCCGGTTCCGTTGGCCCGATCACCGCCAGGTGCAGCGCATCCATCTGGCGTCGCCGCTGATCGCGCAGCCCATCGAGCGGGGCGCGAGCATTCTCGCGGTCACCCGCGCACGCGAGCTCCTGGTCATCGAACGCGAGCGCTTCGTCGTGACCCAGCGGCGCGCGGTCGACGCCCCCGAGCTCGCGTCACTGGGTTTCCCTGACGGGGACCCGCGGCAGAAGCACAACGGCTGGGAGGTCGCCGCGCTAGAGCTCGACGCTGGCTGGCGCGTGGTCGCGTACCGCTCGCTGGGCGAGCAGTGGCTCTGCGCGCTCGCCCGCAGCTTTGCCGGGGTCGACCAGCTTGCTGCCGGTGTCGCGCCGCGAGGCGGCCGCAATCTATCGTGGATGCGCGAGGTCGGCACCGAGGACTTCATCTATCTCTACGCCGTCGACGGCCTGCTGGTGCTCCACAACGTGAGCCTGAGCGAAGCGCCGCGGGTCTGGGCCCTGGCCGTGGCGGGTGGCGCTACGGTGCTGACGATCGTGGGGCGCGCCCCGAGCGCCGTGCTCGACCTCTTGGACGATGCGGGTGCGGTCGCCCTGCGGGCCAGCCTCTGAGCTTCAGTTCGGGCCCTGGCCCTTGCACAAGGCCAAGATCTGCAGGTCGGCGTTGGGGCTGCCCTGCACCGCCGTGCAGGCCTGGGGGCAGAGCTTGATCTTGGTGCCCTCGATGTAGAAAGCGCTCGCACTGCAGGCGGCAGCGTTCTGCACCTGCGTGAACTTGGTCGCGGTGCCGCCTTGCGGCGTGAACTCGACCGTGATCGTGGCCGGGTCGATCTCTTTGCCCTCGGGGGGCTTTGGCAGGTCGAACTCGCAGGCAATCGCCGCGCTCTTGATCACCCCCTTGGCGATTTCCTGGAACACCACGTCGAAGCCCTGCCCCTCGCACACCGGGAACTTGATGCCGCCGGTCATGTTGCTCAGCCACTGGTAGCCCGTGCCCGGGCCGGGCGCCGTGCTGCACTTGCTGGGGGTCACGGGGTCGCCCGGCCCGTAAGACTTGTTGGGGTTGCCGGAGTTCGGGGCCACGCCCACGATGCTGTACCAGACGTAGTTGCGGTCGGTGGCGGTGCCGAACTGCACCGGATCGCGCGCCAAGAGGTCCGCGTCGAATTTCTGCGCCGCGGTCTGGCCGGCCGCTACCGTGTCGCTGTCGTTGTAGCTCCACTGGCCACGGGTGCAGCTGATGCCGTCGTCGGTGATTTCGACGAACGCCTTGAACGCTTCCTTCCTCAGCCATTCACGCCAGCCGGTGGCGGCCAGGTTGTAGCGATCGGGCTTGTCGTACCAATCGATCATCTTGCACCACGAGTCGTGGCTCTCCACGTCGTTGTTGTCGTAGTGATAGAAGATCGGCGGGTTGTTGACCGGCTTCACGTTGGCGGCGACCGGACAGTTGGTGCCGCCGAGGGGGGGGCCGATGCAGATCGACTCGTCGGGATTGGCCGGCCCCTGCTCCGCGATGAACACCACGCGATAGTCCACGCCCGAGGCCTTGATGATCTGGGCGAAGTTGGTGTTGATGTTCTTCTCGATCGCGATGATCTCGTCCGTCATGCTGCACGAGTTGTCGAGAATGAAGACCACGTCGACTGGCTTTTTCTCCAGCTTGGCCGTGTACTTCTGAAGGTCACAGGCGGCGTCGGGGTTGATGCCCGAGTCGCTTGGGCCCGAGTCGATGACGATGCCCGCGCCGCTTCCGCCGTCGCCGCCCCCGCCCGAGGCGTTGCCCGCGCCGCCGCCGCCGCCGGCCGCGCCGCTGCCCCCGGCGGAGTTGTCCGCGGTCCCGCCGTCGGTGCCGCTGCACGCCGCGCCCAGTGCCGCCCCGATCAGCACGCCGGCTGCAGCAGTTCCCAGTGCACGTGGTCTCAGCGCTGCGAGTGAAAACATTTCGCCTCCGGGTCGGCGGCCCGCGGCGGAGCGCACGACGGTTTCAATCATAGCTGACTTCCGGGCCGCGGCCCGGGGACGAAAAAGGCGCCGGTCTGCCGGGGTTTGGCTCCCGGAAATCACGGGGCTTGACCGGGGGGCGCTGCGACTGTTTCCTCCCGCGCCAGAAAGGCCCCCGATGGCTCTGACGCGAGATGGTGTGTTCTGGTCAGCCTTCTCCGCCATGACGGAGAAGACGGCTCGTGCGACCGAGTGCCTGCGGGAAATGCTCGCGGAGCCCGCGCGCTCGAGTGAGCTGGCGGCGAAGATCAAAGACATCGAGCACGAGGGTGACAAGATCACCCACGAGGTGGTGCAGGCCCTGCATCAGACCTGGATTACTCCGCTCGATCGTGAAGAGATCCACGCCCTCATCACCAGTCTCGACTCGGTGCTCGACTTCGTCGATGCCGCCGGCGACAAGATCGCACTCTACGAGGTCGACAGTGTGCGCCCCGAGGCGCTCGAGCTGGTGGAAACGCTGCAGAAGTCGGTGGCCGACATCGAGAAGGCCGTGGCGGGGCTGCAGAAGATCAAGGACCCGGCTCCGCTGCTGGAGCTGTGTCGCAGCATCAACAAGCACGAACACGACGCGGACATGATCTTCCGCAAGGCGCTGGCTCGGCTCTTCAAAGAGAAGACCGACCCGCTCGAAGTCATGAAGTGGCGCGACATCCTCGAGTCGATGGAGACCTCGACGGACCGTGCGGAAGACGTGGCCAACATCATCGAAGGAATCATTCTGGAGCACGCCTGATGACCGCGTTCTTGATCGCGATCATCGTGACGGCCCTGATCTTCGACTTCATCAACGGCTTTCACGACGCGGCGAACAGCATCGCCACGGTGGTGAGCACCCGGGTGCTTTCACCGCGGGCGGCCGTGGTTTGGGCGGCGGTCTTCAATTTCGTCGCCTTCCTCGTGTATCCGACCCACGTTTCGGCTTCGATCGCCAAAGGTGTGGCGCTCTC
>JAKLKA010000283.1 GCA_023150915.1 Polyangiaceae bacterium | reverse complement strand
AGGCGGGGAGCGGCGGCTCCCCTTCCTCGCATCGAAGCGCTCGGCCCGAAGGGCCGCTCGGCGAAGCCGAGGCAGTACCCGTTCAGGGGAGGGGTTGAGCGAGTGATCGCGACGTGCGACCTCGAGCCGCATGGCGACCAAGAACCTCGACCAACTCGAAGCGCAGATCGAACAACTCATCCGGGAGCATATCTCGGAGTGCCGGCGCAGAGCCGCGGCCGCTGTGGAGCGGAGCTTCGCGTCGGCCGCCAAGAAATCGGGCCAGGCCGAGCGGCCGGGTCGCGTCGCGCGTGTCACGTCTCGCCGCCGACCGGCGGACGAGCTTGAGGGGCTCGGGGCGCGATTGTACGCTGCGATGTGCGCCAACCCGGGCGCTCCGATGGCGGCGTACGCGCCCGTCGTGGGGGCGTCGACGCGGGAGCTGCATCGCCCGGCCAAGCTCCTCAAGCGCTCCGGCCGAGTTCGCAGCGTGGGCGAGCGTAACGCGACGCGCTACTTCCCCATCCCCGCGAGGTCCAAGTCCGCGGGCTGATGGCAGTCAGGCGGCCGCGGCCTTGAAGAGCGAAGGCGGCTCGTTGCCGTCGACCTTGGCCACGCAACACTCGGTGAGAAACTCGAGCACGTTCTTGTTCTGCTTGCGGGCGGTGTGTGCGACGGTCATCAGGCGTTCGGCGAAGCGGTTGCCGCGCTCACTCTGCGAGCCATAACTGCGTTTGCGCCAGAGCACGAAGGCACGTAGCTCGCGCTCGGCGTGGTTGTTGGTCGGCTCGACGTCGCGCTCATCCACGAATCGCCACAGTGCCGCGCGATGCTCGAGCACATCGGCGCACGAACCTGCGAGGTGCGGGGTGCCGGACTTCACTGCGCGTTCGAGGAGCTCCTCGATCTGCTCGCGTACGGGACGCATGTACGTGCGGAGCGCCTCGCGGCCGATCGTTCCGTCGCGATACCGATGCCAGTAGTCGAAGATGATGCCGGTGAAGTCGAGCAGCTCGCGACCGTACCTGCCGGCAGCGCCAGCACGCTCGGAGAACGACGCGAACTTGCGCAGCAGATGCGCCCAGCAGATTTGCCGCCGCTCCATCGCCCAGAACGTCAACGCCGTCGCGCGGTCGCCGACGAGCACGCCGCGCTGCGTGTTGCCGAACAAGAGCGCCGACAGCGTGGCCTTCTTGCCATTGGCGAGGACCTTGTAGACCGTCGCGCACGCCGTCGCGATCACCCACAGCGACAGGGCGACCCCCGCCTGGTACCAGGTCGTGCCGTCGGTGTGCTTGACGTCGGCCTTGATGGCGCGGTCCACCGCCTCCTGCACCGGCTTGGCGACGGCCTCGCTGACGCGCGCCTCGACCGCACTCATCGCGCCCAGTGACATCTTCACGCCCACGATGTCGCCGAGGAGACGGGCCGCCTTGCGCCGGCTGAGGTTGTAGACCCCGGTGAGCAGCGCGACCACGCTCATCAGACGCGACCCAAAAGGAGACGCCGGAGCCCGCGGGTCACGGCGCGCCGTCGTCACGTGGCGACAACATGGGCACGCCACGGAGTGCTCTCGATACTCGGTCGTATGCGGTTCGAAGGCGGGCAGCTCCGACACCTGAAAGCGAGTTGCGTCGGGGTCGGGCGTCTGCGGTAGAGCCAGGGCGCACTCCTCGCAATGCGACGGGAAGCTGTCGACGATGTCGTCGACCCGGTCCGCTGGCAGCAACTCGCGGTGGCTTCCGCGGTGATTGGGTTGCCCGCCTCGCTTCCTGCTGCTCTTGGGCTTCTTCGCGCGCTTGGCGCGTTCGGACGGCGCGTCACTCGACGGCGGCAGGTTCGAGTTGCGCGAGTTCCGTCCCGCCTTCTCTTGGGTTGCCACGAGGGACGCGACCTGCTGCTCCAGCCCGGTCTGCCTCTTCGAGAGCGTCTCGATCTCGGCGTCTCGGTCGGCAAGGCTCTTCGTCAACCGCGCGATCTGTTCATCCCGTTCGGCGAGCTCCGCGGCCTGCTTGGCCACGAGTTCTTCGAGCTCAACCATCCGACGATCGGCGTCCACGCTGACGATGGATCACGCCTCGGTGGTGGGCCGCAAGCGCGAACTTACAAGTGATCGAAACGATCCAACATTCTTATGCCCTGAACGGATACATCGCATCGATCATCGCACGCGCGCTCTTGCCCAGGATGTCGGAGACGAAGGAATCGAGCTTGATGTTGGCGTCCT
>JAKLKA010000124.1 GCA_023150915.1 Polyangiaceae bacterium | reverse complement strand
CACGAGTCTGAGGTCGGAAGTTGCCGCCCGGCGGCACGGCAATAATCGCTTTTGCCTATGGATCACTAGCAACCTATCTATTGGCGCTCTGGACGCCTCGGCCCCATCCATACGTCCATGGGTGAATCGATCGGGAGCCCGCTGATGTGGGCAGGGTTCGTGGTGTTCGTGCTGCTGATGCTCGCGCTCGATCTGGGCGTGTTCCATCGACGCCCGCACGAGGTCTCGATGCGCGAGGCGGGGATCTGGAGCGCCGTCTGGATGGGGCTGGCGGGCGTGTTCGCCGCCGGCCTCTACTCGCTGCATGGAAGTGCCACGGCGCTCGAGTTCACCGCCGGGTACCTGATCGAGAAGGCGCTGTCGGTCGACAACATCTTCGTGTTCGTGATCCTGTTCTCGGCCTTCGCCATCCCGGCGGCCTACCAGCACCGCGTCCTGTTCTGGGGCATCCTGGGTGCGCTGGTGATGAGGGCGGTGTTCATCGCCGCCGGCTCCGCGCTGCTCGAGCGCTTCCACTTCGTCATCTACTTCTTCGGTGCTCTGCTGGTCATCACCGGGGCCAAGCTGTTCTTCGCGAAGACGGAAGCCGAAAAGAACCCGGCCGACAGCTGGGTCTATCGCACGTTCCAGAAGCTGGTGCCGTCCACCCGCGATCTTCGCGGCAGCAAGTTCCTGGTTCGCGAGAACGGCCGCTGGCTGGCCACCCCGCTGCTCGCCGTGCTGGTGCTGGTCGAGGTCACGGATTTGATCTTCGCGGTCGACTCGGTGCCCGCGATCTTCGCGGTGACGCGCGACCCGTTCATCGTGTTCACCTCGAACATCTTCGCGATCTTGGGCTTGCGGTCTCTGTACTTCCTGCTGGCCGGCGTGGTGCACAAGTTCCACTACCTGAAGCCGGCGCTCGCCATCATTCTGACGTTCGTGGGCCTCAAGCTGCTCTTGGCCGGGGTGGCGCCGATTCCGACGGCGGTGTCGCTGGCGGTGATCGCCAGCCTGGTGGCCGGGGCCGTGGTGCTGTCGCTCTTGAAGCCGCGGGCCCAACCCGAACCCGCTCCGGTGCCGGTGCGGGCTGCCGACTCGGACCCGGTTTGACTCCGGTGAGCTGACGGCGCCACGCGGCGCTGGTAGGCTGATGCCGAATGGGAAGGGTGGCTGCCGCGCTCTTGTTGCTCGCGCCGGCGGTCGCCCGCGCCCAGGTGCCCGCGCCGCCGCCGGGGTGGGCGCCACGGCCCTACGCGGTGCCGCCACCCGTGGACCTGGTGAGCACCGAGCCCGGCGTCTCGCTCAGCGTGTTTCCGGAGCGAGCCCGGCCCGATCGTGATCCGCCGCTGTTCGAGTGTCCGACGCCGCCCTGCCGCATTCCGCTCTGGCCGGGTCGCTACCAGCTTCGGGTGAGCGAGGGTCCCGAAACGCTCGAGGGCACGCGTGGGTTCGAGACCACCGGCCCGGCCCAGGTCAGCGTCGACCCCGACACCCACGCGCACCGGACCGCGGGGCTGGTGATGGGCATCGTGGGGCCGATCGCTGCCCTGGTGGGTGTGGGCATGCTGGCCTCGTGCAGCGGCTCCGAGTGCCGGGAAGGCGACGACTTCCTCGGCAGCAGCGGGGTCTTGCTGTTCCTCGGCGGGCTGACGGTCACGCCGATCGGCTGGGTGATGTTCGGGACCAGCTACAAGCCCGAGGTCGAGGTCAGTCCGTGAGCGCGTCACGCCGTGGCCGCTGACACCCCCGGCATGGTATGTCGCGCGGCATGAAGGTCGTCGCCTTGGGGGCCGGGGGAATGGGGCGCTACTCGGCCAAGACGGCCGCTGCGTTCGATTTCGTCGACGATCTGGTGATCGGTGATCTGGACGAAGGCGCAGCGCAGAAGCTCGCCGCCTCGATCGGACCGAAGGCGCGGGCCATCCGCGTGGACGTGACCGACAACGCCAGCTTGGCCCAAGCGTTCCAGGGCGCGCAGGCCGTGCTGAACACCGTCGGCCCGTTCTTCCGGCTCGGCCCGCCGGTGCTCCGCGCGGCGATCGCGGCCCGGTGCCACTACCTGGACATCAACGACGACTGGGAGTCCACCGAGGCGATGATGGCGCTCGGCGCCGAAGCTCGCGCCGCCGGCATCACCGCCGTGATCGGCATGGGCGCGAGCCCGGGGATCTCGAACTTGCTGGCGCAGATGGCAATCGGCGAGCTGGACGAAGTGCAAGAGGTCTATGCGGGGTTCGATCTGGACGCGGCCATGCCCGAGACCCGCGGCGAGAAGCCCTGCGCGGCCAGCATCCACGGCGTGCATCAGCTCACCGGAACGATCCGCGTGTTCGACGGTGGGCGGCTGGTGGACGAGCCCCCACTGCGACCGGTGCGGTTCGACTATCCCGGCCTCGGACTGTGCACCGCGTTCACCATGGGCCATCCGGAAGCGATCACCTTCCCGGCTTCGTACCCGAAGCTCGCGCGGTGCCTGGTGCTGATGACCATGTCCAGGACCAACCTGGCCGCAATGCGCGTGCTGGCCCGGCTGGTCGACGCGCGACTGCTCTCGGTAGAGCGGGCCGCAGCGCTGGTCGAGTGGGCGGAAGGGGTCGGCAAACCCGTGAAGACGCCGGACGACTACTTGCGCGAGCTCTTGGCTGGGAAAGAGCGCACGCTGCCGCCCTTGTTCGCCGTGGTGCGGGGGCGCAAACGCGGCAAGGGCGAGAGCGTGGCCGCGGCGATCCTGTCCGCGCCGGCCGTGGGCATGGGTGGCGCCACCGGCGTGCCGCTGGCCGTGGGGCTCGCGGCCCTGCGCCCCGAGCGAAGCGCCTTGCGCGGCGTCTTTGCTCCCGAAGCGATCATCGAACCGCGCGCGTTCTTCGACCGGCTGGCACCTCTGTGCAGCCCCACCAAGCAGAACCAAGACCAGCTGGTGCTGGTCTCGCGCTCGTGGGAGGGGTCGAGCCTGCGCGCGCGCCTGAACCAGCTATCCGCCGCCTAGCTGGCACGATACCGGCACGCGCTCGGGGTCGGGGCCCTCGAGCGCGCTGGTCTTGCCCAGTGTGCCGGGGTGCTGCCCGGTGGCGTCGGTGACCGCTTGCCCGGACTCTTCATCGAAGTGCCAGAGAGCAACGGTGTCCGCGTCGACGGCAAAGGGCTGCTTCGACGGCGTGAAATCGGCAGAGTAGCGCGCGATGCGCGACAGACGCACCTCGTCGATGGTCCCGCGAAACGGGAAGTTGTCTTCGTACGCGGCACCGCCGATGCTGAGCGGCGCCTTGCAGTCGGCGGCGACGCCTGGGGCAATCTTCTGCTGGTGGCGCTGCGCGCCGTCCACGAACAAACGCACCGTGCTGCCGTCGTGGGTGGCTGCCACGTGATGCCACGCTTGGGCGGCGACCGGGGTGAAACCCGCAGAGTGCATCTGACCGCCGAACTGATAGCGGAACTGCATCTCGGACCCCTCGTACATCAGGAGGGCATATCCGGTCATCGCGTTGTGGTCGTGGTGTGACAGCACGTGCACTTCGTTCGGGTAGCTCTCGGGGAAGACCCAAGCCTCGACCGTGAGCTGTCCGAGGCCGTCGAGCTCGGCATGGTCTGGAACGCGAACGACGTCGTCGACCCCGTCGAACTTCAGAGCGCGGCAGGTGCTGCTGCCGCCGCTGCCGGCGCCGCCACCCGAACCCGCACCACCCCCGGCGCCGCCGGAGCTGCTGCCGCCGGAGCTGCTGCCGCCCGCGCCGGCGCCGCCCACGCCGACTACCGAGAATTCCTCGCCGCCACAGGCGGCCAGTGCGAGGGCCAGTGCGAACAGCGCCAGACGCATCGAGTCAGCTTAGGTCGAATCCCCGCACGAATCACAAACCCTCTTTGACACGTCGAAGCGAGCCAGCTTGCGCATCGGACCGCGCTCGCCGTCGTGCGCTGGCTGCAAAAGAACAGCTCCCTTGTAACTGCTCGGATCGGTGGTTTTTGCGGCCTATACTCGCTGCATGGCGAGCACGATCCGACGTTGGGGCATGCTGTGGCTGCTGGTGGTCGCATGTACGCTTGCGGGCTTCGCAGGCTGCGGTGGCGGTGACGAAGGCGGCACCGCATCGAATGCCGGGTCGGGCGGTGGCAAGAACGACAGCGGCACCGGCGGTGACGCCACCGGCGGTGGCCTCAACATCGACGGCGCGGCCACCGAGCTGAAAGTGGAGCCGGCCACTGCGACACTGTCGGTCACCGCGAAGGGCGCGCCGCAGAGCCAGGCGTTCAAGGCACTGGTGTCCGGCAGCCAGGTCTCGGCCACGTGGACGCTGGCCAGTTACGACATCGCCAACATCGATGCACAGGGCATGGCGTCATCGACCGGGATCACCGGCGGTAAGGTGCAAGTGATCGCCACCTATGGCGGCAAGACCGCGACGGCGATGCTCACCATCGACGTGAAGTTGAGCGAGGACGTCGATCCGAACCTGGATGCCGCCAACAAGGCGGCGCTCGGCGGAACCCCCGGCGCCGACCCCGGGCCCACCGCCAGCAAGTTCCTCTACCCCTACGACCAGACGGTGATGCCCAAGGGCCTCTTGTCCCCGCTGGTGATGGTGAGCGCGGGCAGCGTGGCGCCTGTGGGTGCGAAGGTGAAGCTCACCGCGCCGCTCTTCACCTGGGAAGGCTATTACAAGGTGGCAGCGCCCGCGACGCCACGCTTCAAGCTTCCGCAGGACGTGTGGAACGCCGCGCTGGCGACCGCCGCCGGTGGCAAGCTGTCGATCGAGGTCACCAAGGCCGCGAATGGGCAGGCGTATGGCCCGTACACCCATCAAATCGTGGCGGCACCCGGCTCGCTCAAAGGCGCGGTCTACTACATGACCTACGAGGCGCCGAACACCGGCCTGTGGGCGGTGCGCCCCGGAAACACCGACGCGCCCAAGCAGATCAAGAAGGGCTGCGTGGTGTGTCACTCGGTGGCGGCCTACGGCGGAATGCTGTCGACCGGGGCCGAGGTCAACGTGCAGAGCGCCGAGTCGGGCGTGTATCAGATCGACCTGGCCGGCAACGCGACCCAGATCTCGCAGTCGCCGCCGGGCCTGGGCGGCGACACGCGCGGGCTTTCGTTCGGCACCTGGGCCCCGAACGGCAAGTACGTGATGCGCAGCCAGAACGACTTCTGGGGCGGGCCGAACCAGCTGGCGTGGAAGGTGGACGTCGCCGGCAAGAAGCTCGACCCCGCCACCGTGGTGGGCCTGGGCGCCGGTGTGAGCGCTTACTTGCCGGCCATCTCTCACGACGGCAAGCGCTACGCATTCACGCAAGGCAATGGCGAGGCCAGCCCGCCCGGCACCGTCTCGCGGTCCATTCAGGTGATGGACCTGAACATCAACGAGTCCGCCGGCGCGAACGGCACCCTCACCTTCACCAACCGCCAGGTCGTGCTCGACAACGGAGCGAGCGGGAAGATCACCAAGTACACCACGTTCTTGCCGGACTCTAACTTCCTCGTGCTGCAAGAGGGTGCGACCGCCAATCCGGGTTTCGGGTTGATGCTGCCGACCTGGGACGCCAGCTCGACCTCCGGCGGCTCGGACGGTCGCCTGCACCTGATCGACATCGCGAACAAGGGGCACGTGGAGCTGGCGAATGCCAATCAAGGCAATGTGCCGAACGACGCCCAGCACAACTACGAGCCGTTCGCGCTGCCGGTGCCCGCTGGCGGCTACTACTGGGTGGTGTTCACCAGCACCCGCGAGTACGGCAACGTCTATCAGGGTGGGCAGGTGCGGAAGCAGCTCTGGGTCGCGGCCATCACACCCGGCGGCAGCGGCGACCCCAGTCACCCGGCGTTCTACCTGCCGAACCAGACCGAGAGCCGCAACGAGCGGGGCTTCTGGGCCCTGGATCCGTGCAAACCGCTGGAGGCCTCGTGCGAGACCGGCGACGAATGCTGCGAGGGCTTCTGCGTGAACAAGGATCCGAACGACGCCAATTCGCCCAAGGTGTGCGGCAACAAGTCCGGCTGCTCGCAGGTGGGCGACAAGTGCGTGCTCGACTCGGACTGCTGTGCGTCGGCCAACACCAAGTGCCTGGGCGGGTACTGCACGCAGAAGGCGCCGCAGTGATGCGCTCACCGCGCTGAAGCGGCTTCGCGATACAGCTCGAGATGCAGGCGCGCCGAACGATCCCACGAGTGCTGGCGCGCGCGTTCGAGGCCCCGTGCGCGCAACTCGTCGGTGAGCTCGCGATCGGTGGTGATGCGCTCCAGGGCGCGTGACAGCGCGTCGATGCGGAGCGGCACGTGGAGCGCCGCGCCGCAGAGCACCTCGCGAAGCGCCGGGATGTCACTGGCCACCACCGGCGTGCCGCACGCAGCCGCCTCGAGCGCTGGCATGCCGAAGCCCTCGTAGCGCGAGAACTGGACCAACGCCTCGGCGCCTTGCAGGATGGAGACCAGCGACTCGTCCGAGAGGTTTCGGGGGAACACCACCCGCCCCCGCACACCCAGCTCGGTCGAGTGACGATCGAGAGGTCGGGTGCCGATGACCCCCAGCCGGCGCCCCGCGTACAGCCGCTGCAGCACCACCAGCGAAACGTCGGGGGGCAGCCGCGCTGCCGCGAACGCCTCGAGGACCGCGCCGTGATTCTTGCTGGGTGTGTTCTGTCCGACCACCAGCAGGTAGCGCCCTTGGATCCCGAGTCGAGTCAGTGCTGCCTGACGCGTCGCTTCGCGATCGGCGGGCGGGCGGAACCGCCCCTCGATGCCGTGGGGGATGACTCGCACACGTGCCAGCGCCGACGGCTCGAGGCGAGCGATGGCCAGAGCCGTTGCCTCGGAGATCGCCACCAGCCGCGTGGCGTGACGCAGAGCCCGCCGAATCCCGTCCGCGTAAAACGCCGCCTTGAAGGGTGTGGCCAGCGACAGCCCCTCGGCATCTGCGGGCGCCTCCAGCCACATCAGGTCGTGGATCGTGACCACGGTGGCGCACCGGATGCCGCGGCCCAGGATGTTGAACGGCGCGTGGAGCACGTCGACCCCTTCCAGGTCCACCAGCTTGCTCGGCAGCGCCAATGTCGCCAGCCCATTGGCCGCAGCGCTGACCCGGGTTTCACTGGTGTTGGGGGCGACCGACAGCGGGCGCGGCGCACGCGGGTCCGCCCAGAAGTGGAAGCTCGAGGCGGGGTCGAGCGAGGGCAGCCGATCTACCAACGCTCGAACATACGCGCCGATCCCACTCGGTCGCTCGCGCACGTAGCGACAGTCGATGGAGACGCGCACCGGCTGCGGCGCCGGGACCGACCGTGCCAGCATCAGGCCACGACCTTCAGCCGGCGCGGGCGCGGCGCGGGCGGCTCGGCCACGCCCAGGGGCGGCAGCATGCGATGCACCCGCCCACCCCACGCATAGTTCTCTTCGACGACCCGAGCGCACCAGCACTGCGTGCAAGCGCTTCGGGCCAGTGCTTCGAACGCCGCGCGCGCCCCCAGGGCGACCACGTTGGGCGCACGCCCGGGCCGGGCGATCTGGCCGCAGTGCAGCAGGTTCCCCTCGGGGTCCAGGGTGGCGTTGATGTGTCCCGCAGCGCACGGCAGCTCGACGTCTCGGGGGTAGTCGCGAAAGTGCCGAAGACTGGACCAGCGGTTGCCGACGGCGGCACACCCGCGCAGCTTGGCGGCTTCGAGCCGCCGAAAAACGCGGCGCACCTCGGTGGCCTCGAGCTGAAAGGCCGCCCCCGGGCGCTCGACACCCGCGAACAGGCTGGCGCGCGCGGGCTGAAACACCACCGGGAACCGCGCGTGGTCAGCGAACGCCAACAGCTCGTCGACATGGTCGACGTTGTGCCTGCCGACCACGCAGGTCAGCTCCACCGGGACCCCGGCGTCCCGCGCGGCCAGCGCGCCGACCACCGCCCGGCGCCAGGCCCCTTGGCCGCGCACCGCGTCGTGACAGGCGGCGGGGCCATCGAGGCTGATCTTCACCTTCGACAGCAGCCGCACGGTGGCGAGCTTTCGCGGCACCAAGATGCCGTTGGTGTTCATGTACACCCGCACCTGACGCTGCACCAAGAACGCCGCAATCTCGTCGACGTGACGATGGGTCAGAGGCTCGCCGCCGTCGAGCGATACATGGCGCATTCCCAGCGAGTGCAGCTCGGACAGCGCTCTCAGGATCTGGTCCCGGCTCATCTCACCGGGAGACGGAGAGTGCCGGTCGCAGTAGCTACAATTCAGGTTGCATCGATGCGTGAGCTCGAAGCCGACGGAGATCGGTGCCGGACCGAGCCCCGAGCGAGCGCCCAGCCCACGCGCAAGGGTGGGGAGATCCATCAGCGGGCACCATTGCAACCGGTGTGCCGGGCTCGCTGTTCGTGAATTGTGCGCTCGCTGGAGAGACCCTTGTGCGCGGGGCACCACGCCTGTGCTCGTCGCTCACAGCTCAGGCCGCAGGTGTGGCAGCTTCGCCCTGCAGCGGGGGCACATCGAAGAGCGAGCCCGCTTCCGACGGGTCGAGGGCGGCGCCCAGCGCTTCGTGCATGTCGGACACGAAGACCGCCTCGAGCGCGTCCCGCGCCTCGGCCGGAACGTCTTCGTAATCGCGGCGATTCTTCTCGGGCAAGATCACTCGGCGGATCCCGGCGCGGTGCGCGGCCAGCACCTTGGCCTTGATTCCGCCCACGGGCAGCACCCGGCCGCGCAGCGTGACCTCGCCGGTCATCGCGGTGTCGGGCCGCACCGTTCGCCCCGAGAGCAGCGAGGCCAGCGCGGTGAAGATCGTGATGCCGGCACTCGGCCCGTCTTTGGGAACGGCACCGGCCGGGACGTGCAGGTGCAGGTCGCTCTCTTCCAGGCCCGACACGTCCAGATCGAGCTCCGACGAGTGGCTGCGCAGGTAGGTGAGCGCCGCGCGAGCGGATTCCTTCATCACGTCGCCCAGCTTGCCGGTGATCTCCAGACGGCCTTTGCCGGGCATGCGTGAGGTCTCGATGAACAGGATGTCCCCACCCACCGGCGTCCAGGCGAGCCCGGTGGCGACGCCCGCTGCCGCCGTTCTCTCTGCCACGTCGTTGGAGAACCGCGCCTTGCCCAGGTACCGGGCGACGGCCGCGGGGGCGATCTCGACTCGGGGCGGAGCCTGATCCACGGCCCGGGCGATCTCGAGCGCGACGCCGCGCAACAGGCGAGTGATCTCGCGGTCGAGCTGCCGTACGCCGGACTCGCGAGTGAAGTCCGCGATGATCGCCCGAAGCGCCAAGTCCGTGATCTCGACCGAGCGCGGGTCGAGACCGACCTCGGGCATCCGCTTCGGGATCAGGTGCTGGCGGGCGATGCCGAGCTTTTCGGTCTCGGTGTAGCCCGAGAGCTCGACGATCTCGAGGCGATCGCGCAGTGGCGCCGAAAGCGTGTCCAGGGTGTTCGCCGTGCAGACGAACAGGACCTCGGACAGGTCGAACGGCAGCTCGAGGTAGTGGTCGGTGAAGCTGCGGTTCTGCTCGGGGTCGAGCACCTCGAGCAGCGCCGCCTCCGGCGAGCCGGACCAGCCGGCGAACAGCTTGTCGATCTCGTCCAGCAAGATCACCGGGTTCTTCACGCCCGCTTTGCGCATCGCGTGGACGATCCGGCCGGGCAGCGCTCCGACGTAGGTGCGGCGATGACCGCGGATCTCGGCCTCGTCGCGCGCCCCGCCCAGGGCAATGCGCACGAAGGGGCGACCCGTGGCGTCGGCGATGCTCTGCCCGAGCGAGGTCTTGCCGACCCCGGGCGGGCCCACGAAGCACAAGATGCTTCCACGCGGGTTGCCCGAGAGCTTGTGCACCGCCATGTGCTCGAGGATGCGCTTCTTCACGTCCTCTAGGCCGGCGTGATCCTGGTCGAGCTTCTGCCCGATGGCCGTCAGGTCGAGCGGGGCCTCTGCGCGGCGATTCCAGGGCAGGTCAGCCAGCCACTCGAGGTAAGTCCGAATCACGTTGGCTTCCGGGCCCTGCCCACCCTGGGCCTCGAGCCGTCTGAGCTCGCGGGCGGCCACCTTGGCCACCTCGTCGGGAAGCGCGGCGGCCTCGACCTTCTTCTTCAGCCGGTCGACCTCGCCGCCCTCGTCGTCGTCGCCCAGCTCGCGCCGGATCGCGGAGAGCTGCTCGCGCAGGACGACCTCGCGCTGCTTCTTCCCGAACTGCTCGCGCACGTCGCGATCGATCTTGCTCTTCAGATCGGCGAGCGCCTTGACCTGCGCCAAGAGCTCGATCACACGCTCGAGCCTCTGCACCACGTCGGGAGTGGCGATCAGCTCCCTGGCCGCGTCGGTCTCGACGAACAACCTCGCCGCCACGCGGTCGGCGAAGAGGCCCGGGGCGCGGTCGATGCTCGGGGTGCCCTCGAGAACGCCGTTCGACTCGCGGGCCACGCGTTCGAGCTCGCCGTGAAGCGCTTCGGCCAAGAGCTGCGCCTCGTGGGCATCGGCTCGGGTTTCCTCGAGCAGCCGGCCGCGACCTTGCCAGTAGGGCTCGATTCCGGTCAGCGCTTCGAGCTCGAAGCGCTCGAGCCCCTCGAGCACCACCCGATAGGTCCGCTCGTTGTGCCGCTCGACCTCGACGACCCGCGCCAGGGTGCCCCGCGGATGCAGGTCGGAGAAGCCCGGATCGCGGATCTCGCCCTTGCGCTGGCTCACCACGATCACCAAGTCTCCGGGGTGCAGAGCCAGCGCCAGCGCCAGCGATCGGGGTCGCCCGACATGGAAGGGCGCCACGCTTCCCGGAAACAGCACCCCCGAGCGCAGGGGGAGGACGGGCAGAGCCGAATCGGGGAGCGTTGCGCCAGATCGAAGGGTTTTCACGGGGCCTCCTGAATGATGAACGGAAAGTAAATCCGTTCACGGCTCCGTCAACCCGTCAGCGTGCGCTCCGGCGCCCCGGCCGGGCGAAGACCCCGGTCACGAGCACAGCGTTCAGCTCGCGACACAGCGCGAGGGCGCGCCGCCGGTCGAGCTCGAAGAGCCACGGTGGGCTCAGGGTGGCGTGCGCGCGCTCGATCAGCTCGGCAACGCGCGCGGCGTCCTTCACGCCCTCGCCCCGCAGAAGCTCGATCACCAGCTCGCGCTCTTCGCTGCGGAAGCGCCCGAACGACCCCTTGGTGCTCGCGCACATCACTAGGTCGCACGAGTGCGTCCCTTCCTCGCGCAGCTCGAACAGCGTGTCGACCCGCGCTTCGAGCGCGCGCGTCAGGCGCTCGGCGCCGCGCGCGGTGCCTGCGGCAGAGCGCATGGCCGAAAGCACTCGGTGGTGCCGTCTGCCCGATAGCTCGCCGACGATCTCGTCTTTGGAGCAGAACTCCAGGTAGACACTGCCGACGCCGACGTCCGCTTCCCGAGCGATGTCACCGATGGTGGTCTTCCCCGGACCGTAGTGGCGAAACAGCTTGTCCGCGGCGTCGAGAATGGCCGCGCGGCGCTCTGGGTCGCCGCTGCGCTCGGCGCGGGGCGCCGACTTGTCCGTGGGCTTGTCCGCCACTGGCTGAAGCCGTGAACGAATCGTTCAGGCCTTCACAGACTAGCCGAACCACAAAAAAGGAGAAGGGCGACCCGGAGGCCGCCCTTCGTGAGTCTCGCCGAGCTCCCGAGGTGGGGGCTCGACGGGTGAGCTCACTTCTTCTCCTCGGGCTTCGCTTCTTCCTTCTTCTCGCCGCCCTCTTCCTTCTTCTCCTCGCCAGCGGCGGGGGCTTCGGGAGTCTCCGGGGCCTTCGCCTCGGGGGTCGCGGGGGCTTCCGGGGCCTTCGCCTCGGGGGCCGGGCTTCCACCGCAGGCAATGCCGAGGGCGCTGATGCAAACGAGCGAAACGAGAGCGGTAGCGGTACGCAGATTCATCTTCGAAGATCCTCCTGTGGTGGGCCGAAGCCCGGCCCAACACACCCCAGACGCTCGACGCGCGGAAAAAGGCTCGGCGCCCGCGGCGCTTCCATAAGCTGAGCGCACAAGTCACTGAAATCGAAGAGTTTTTACTGCGACCCAGGGCAGGCGTATCCTCATCCCCGGCATGGACGAGCGTCGGAGGCAGCTCAGGCGAGCAGTGGGGGCGGCCGGGCTGGCCTCGGCCGCCATCGTCGCCCAGCTGGTGGGGGCGAAGGCGGCCCGCGATGCCCTGTTCCTGTCCCACCACCCGGTCGCGCGCCTGCCCGAAATGATGGCCGCGGCCGCGGGGGTGTCCCTGGTCGCGGCGCTGGCGGCAGCGCGCGCCATGGCGGCCTGGGCGCCCGCCCGGGTGCTGCCCGTGGCCCTGGTCGCCAACGCCGCGCTGTTCGGCGCCCAGTGGCTGCTGGTCAGCCGCGCTCCCGCCAGCGCAGGCATCGCCCTCTACCTGCAGGTCGCCTTCTTGGGCGCAACGCTGACCGCGGGAACGTGGGCGCTGATCAACGAGTGCTTCGACCCGCACACCGCGAAACGAGTCGTCGGCCGCATCGCAATGGGCGGCACCGCCGGCGGAGCGGTCGGCGGCCTGATGGGCTATGCGCTGGGGCGGTCGAGCGGGATCCCCGTCATGCTGCTGATGCTGGCGGCGCTGAGCTTGGCTGCGATCGTGCCCGTGGGCATGCTCGGAAGCCGCGCCAAGAGCCAGCCCCCGGCGGACCGCGTTCGAACTCGCTCTGGCTTCGACGTGATTCACGCTCACCCGTACCTGAGCAAGCTCGGCACCATGGTGGTCCTGGTCGCGCTCACCTCGGCATTGCTCGACTTCGTGATGAGCGCACGGGTGGTCGCGCGGGTTCCCAAGGGGCCCGAGCTGATGGCGTTCTTCGCGTTGTTCCACATGGGCGTCGGCCTCTCGTCGTTCGCCGTGCAGGCGCTGGCGACGCGAGCCACGCTCGGTCGCCTGGGGCTCGCGGGCACCATGGCCCTTCTGCCGCTCGGGGTGATGGGTGCCTCGGGGCTGATGATGCTGGTTCCCAGCCTGGTGACCGCGCTGCTCATGCGTGGCACCGATGCGCTGGTGCAGAGCTCGCTGTATCGAGCAGCCTACGAGGTGGCCTACACGCCGGTGCCGCGCGGGCAGAAACGACCGGCGAAGATGCTGATCGACGTCGGTTTCGACCGGATCGGGACGGCGCTGGGGAGTGGCCTGGTACTCCAGATCTTGCCTCGGGTCGCGGATGCCGAACGGGTGTTGCTGGCGGTGGCGGTGGCCGCGGCGCTGGCTTGCTTGATCACCATCTTGCAGCTGCACCGTGGCTACGTCACGGCGCTGGCCGACAGCCTGCGTCGAGGCGCCGTGCGGCTGGACGCGAAGGACGTGCTGGATGCCACGACACGGCGGACGCTGGCCGAGACGGCAGCGCTCGATCGCAAGAAGCTGCTCGCCAGCATCGAGCGCTTGCGTCCCAGCATGGCCGGGCAGTCGGATCCCCCTCCCCCCGAGGTGGGTGGAGACACCCTCGGCGATCTGCCGCCCGACGGGCGCGAAGAAGGCTTCGGCTCGGCACCACTCTCGATGCGCTTCGCGCTGCCCGACCCGCCCGACGGCGTGGAGAGGGCACTCGCGGATCTCGCTTCGGGCGACGCTTCACGCGCGCGCGACCAGCTGCTCGCCGAACAACCCATCGACCCGGAGCTGGTGCCAGCGGTGATCGAGCTTCTGGGCAACGACGACCTGTCGCGCGACGCGCTGCGCTGCCTGCGCCGCTGGGGCAAAGTGGCGCTGCCCGACCTCTGCGCCGCGCTGGCAAACCCCGGGCTCGACGTGGTGATCCGGCGCCGCATCCCCCGGGCCCTCGAGGCCGTCGACGACCCGCGAGCCACCACCGGCCTGCTCGACGCCCTGGTCGACGAGCAGCTCGAGGTTCGTCGTCAGGCAGCGTTCGCGCTTCAGCAGAAGCCCGCGGCCCCACCCAGAGAAAGAGTGCTCTCGGCGGTCGAGCTCGAGCTCCGCCGCGGGTCCGCGGCGCTGAACGCAGCAGAGTCCAGCGCCGACCCCGCGGCCGGGGCGTCGGTAGAGCAAGCGATCGTCCTCATGTCGCTGGTGCTCGAGCGCGAGCCCCTGTCTCTGGCCTATCGCGCGCTGCGGAGCGGGGACGACTCACTTCGCGGGACCGCCCTCGAGTACTTCGAGAACGTCTTGCCCGAGGCGCTGCGGTCGCAGGCACTCCCGCTGCTCGAGAGGCTCAAGCCACGCGACCAGCCACGACGTGACACCGCCACTCTGCGTGCCAAGCTCTTGGAGACGCGTTCGTGATAGGCTTCGCGCGTGCGCTGGTTCGCTGCTGCCCTCGTGGGTTCATTGGCCTTTGCGTGTGCCTCGGATCCCAAGGTCTCGTCGATCGTCGGGCCCGACGGCTCGTCGATGTTTCACCTGAGCTGCGCCGGGCAAGAGGCACGCTGCTTCCAGCTGGCGGGCGAGCGCTGCCCCGCCGGATACGATCTGACCCGCACCCAGCACGGGCGGGACACGTTCTTGCTCAGGTGCCGCGCCCCGGGGCAGATCTCTGCGAGCTCGACCTGGGCCCCGCGTGCGGATCTGGCACCGTCGCCCTACGGCGCGCCGCCCGCGGGGTCGCCGTCGACCATGCCCTACGCGCGCCCCCTTCCGGTGACCACCGTGCCGCCGGGGTACCCGCCCCTGGCACCCGGCTCGGGGTCGAAGAACGACGTGGGCTACTGAGCTCGAGCGCGCCGGCGCAGACCACCGATCCCGAGCGCAGCCACCGACAGGACGCACGGCAGCGCACCGAAGCTCAGTCCGAGGGTGGTGCACTGGCCGGCCTCTTGGTAGCCCTGCGCGCGGATGCGCTCGCGCTGCTCCGAGGCGATGGAAGCGCCCGAAACCGCGTCATCGACCGTGCTTCTGCCGAGCATCGTCCCGCCCGCGCCCATGCCTGGGACCGAGCAGGAAACCGCGAGCGCGACCCCGCCCAGCACGACCCCAACGCGCGGCCGGGCGATGGCCACCCCCAGCGCCACCATCGCGAAGAGCACGGAGAGGATCGCCAGGCCGAGGACCGCAAAGGCGGGCCAGCCGCACTCCCTGAACATCTCCATCGCGCGCTGACGCTATCATGCGCGGGTGCGCTCGCCCACGGTCCTGCTGTTCGACATCGACGGCACGCTGGTCACCACCGGCGGCGCAGGCCGCCGCGCCATGAACCGCGCGTTCCACGCGCTGACCGGACGTGACGACGCCACCCAGTTCCCGTTCGCCGGCATGACCGATCGCGCCATCGTGCGCGCGGGGCTCCGCAACGTGGAGCACGACGACGATGATGATGCCGTCGATCACTTGCTGTCGCTCTATGTCGAGCTGCTCGAGGGCGAGGTCCAGTCGGCGTCGAGCTATGGAGTCTATCCGGGCATCGTCCAGGCGCTGGACGCGGCTGCGGCGGCCGACCACACCGCCATCGGGCTGGGAACGGGGAACGTTCGCGCGGGCGCGCGCATCAAGCTCTCGCGGGTCGGGCTGTATCAGCGCTTCGCCTTCGGCGGATTCGGCTGTGACCACGAGGACCGCGCCGAGCTCTTGCGAGCCGGGGCCGAACGCGGCGCCGCCCTGCTGGGCCAAGCGCGGAGCGACTGTCGAGTGGTGGTGGTGGGAGACACCGTTCGCGACGTGGATGCCGGCCTTGCCATCGGGGCCGAGGTGATCGCGGTGGGCACGGGCGGCGAGGCTCTCGCGGTGCTCCGCGCCCGCGGTGCCTGGCTGGCGGTTCCGAGCCTGAACGCGCCCGGCGCGATCGACGCGCTGTTGGGCTAGGTCAGCGTCTTTTCCACGAAGCGAGGCGCGAACAAGAGCCCGAGCAGGCCGGGCAAGATCTGCTCGATCGCGCTGAACGCAAGCGATGCGCCCAAGAGCGCGACCGGCGAGGCGCTGCCGCGCAGCAGCAGCACCACCAGCGATTCGCGCACCCCGATCCCCATCACGCTCACCGGAAGCTTGGCGCCGAGCAGACAGATGGGGAACCAGAAGAGCAGGCTTGCGACGGGCACGGAAGCGCCCAGCGCCGAGAGCGCGAGCGCGAAGACGGCCAGCTGACCGAGCCCCATCAGCAGGGTGAGCGAGAAAGCCTGGATCACGGCAGCGCCGCGGCGATGCACCCAGAACGCCACCAGGACCAAGGCCAGGGCGCCGCTGCCCGCCCCCCAGCCATGGCCCGAGAGCAGCGCACCGGTGGATGCGAGGGCCCAAAGCGCAACGAGCTTCAGCCCGAGCAGGCTCAGCTCGGCGCGAAGAACGCTTGGTGTGTCTGCGCCGTGGCGGCGCACGAGGTACGCGGCGCGCGCCGATTTGCCCACCACGGCGGTCGCGCCGGCGTGCAACGACAGGTGCCCGAGAGTCGCCTCGAGGGCCGCGCGGTACGGCAACGAGACCCCGTGAGCTGCGAGGGCGGGTTGCAGAGCCCAGGCCGAGAGCGGGCCATTGACGGCCAGGGCGACGAGCACCGCCGCCAAGAGCGGGGCGACGTCGGCGCCGGTGAAGAGCGCCGAAAGCCGGCGGACGTCGAGCTGGCGCAGCACGAGCCACAAGAGCGCGCCCGAGACCGAGAAGCTCAGGGCCAAGACCCAGCGCTTGCGCGTCACCCCGCCATCCTGCGCGCTTCCGCCCAGCGCCGGGTCGCGAGATGCCACCAGGCGCCCGGCTCGAGAGAGAACAGCAATCCCTTCTCGACGTTGTGCGCGCACTGGCACACGTGCCCCGAGCAATCGATGCGCGGGAGCCGCCGGAAGGCCTCGCGAACTCCGAGCTCGAGCACGTTCGGCGCGGGCAGCGCGCTCGGGTCGTTCACGCTGCGCGAGCACGGGAACAGGCGGCCGTCCACCTCGAGGCGCGCCGTGATGCGCCCAGCATGGGGGCGAAGTCGGGGACGCTCGGGGTAGCGCTCGAGCTCACGAAGGCCCCGAGCCGAGTTCCAGACCCAGGCAAACCGGCGGGGGTCGCCCGAAAGCGAACGAATCGCGGCGCGATAGCGCTGCACGTCGGGCGCTTCCGGGTTCGGGTCGCCCGAACCGAGCACGTGGGTCGCGCCGGGCTGGACCACCAGCCGCGATCGGAAGCGCCGCGCGACGTCGAGCAAGTAGGGCAGCTGATCCAGATTCCGTTCGAACAGCGTGACCGAGAGCAGCGCGGGCTTGTGCGCCCGCCCGAGCGCTGCCAGGCCCGCCAGCGCGCGATCATGGGCGCCTGCCCCGCGATGAGCGTCGTGGACCGCCGCGACCCCGTCCAGACTCACCAAGAACGCGTCCGCTTGCTCGATCACCTCGGGCCGCTCGGTCAGCAAGATGCCGTTGGTGTTCACGCTGCTGGTCATGCCGCGATGGCGCACCCGCGCGAGGATCTGGCTCAAGTCTGGGCGGGTGAGCGGCTCCCCCCCGGTGAAGTGCACCCGCCGACATCCCAGGCTCGCCAGCTGATCCACCACTTCGAGCGCGGCCTTGGTGCCGACCCCCGCCGGCCCGCCGTGACGGCTGCAGAACGGACAGCGCGCGTTGCACACCTGGGTGATCGACCACCCGAGCCCGAGCAACGTGGGTCGCCCCAGGACCGCCGCGGCCCCGAACCGCGCCGCGCTGCCGAGCGTGGTCCGGAGCGACATGCCGCGACTTTACGCCAGCGTCCGGTACAATGCCCGCATGGCTGCGAAAGCGCTGCGAACGCCCTTCGCGTGGGTGTTCGTGGCGATGGTGGCGGTGTACTTCGGCGTGGTCTTGGCAGCCCCCGAGCTGTGGCTCTGGCTGGCAGCCAAAGAGGGGCCGCTCGAGCACGCCGGTCACCTGGCGCTGGCGGCAGCGCTCTCGCTCTGGCTCGTCGTCGTCGTGCGTTCGACGGGGCCCGCCCGTGGCCTCGCGGTCTGCGTCAGCGCCTACTTGGGCTTCGCGCTGTTCGAAGAGATCGATTGGGGCGCGGTGTACGGACTGGATCTGGGACACAGCCTGATCGCCAGGTGGACCGGCGGCTCGACGAACCTGCACAACGCCCAGTGGAAGCACGCCTCGTTGCTCGGCTGGTCGGTGGTCTGGATGGGCGCGCCGATGGGGCTGTTCTTCGCGCTGCCCCTGGTTCCACTCGGACGTGTGCGCCGGCTGTGGGAGCGTTGTGCTCCGGCCAGCTCGCAGCCCACGGAGGGCGCTCTGTTCCTGATCGCGGCGCTCTTGACCACGTACATCGACGGCCTTCCGCTGCTCGAACGCGGGCTCGGCTACGTGCCGCGGGCGGGCGCTGGCGATCCGATCGGGGGGCCGCTCGGGTTCCTACAGATCGCGTTCTACGCGGCGTGGGCGTTGGTCGCATGGCGAGCGCTCGGCGAGCTGACCCGGGCCGCGAGCGCTGCGCCAGCGCCCGGTGTAGGCTGACCTCTGGTGAAGGTCGCCTTCGTCTACCCACCGTTTTACGCCAAGCCGTTCAACGAGAACCTACCGACCGTCGACGACGAGTTCGGCTTGTTCCCGCACATTGGCTTCGGGTGGGCGGCGCGCGGCGCCAGGGCAGCCGGCTGGCAGGTGCGGCTCTGGGACGCGCCCGCAGAGAAGAAGTCCCTCGACCAGGTGACGCGCGAGCTGTGCGCGTTTGGCCCCGATCTGATCGCGTTCTCGGCACACGCCTGCCAGACCATCCGCGACCTGTATGCGTGGTCCCGGCCGATCCGGCAGCGCACCGGCGTCCCCACCCTGGTCGGCGGTTACGAAGCCAAGGTGTACCCCCACGAAATCGTGGAACAGGGCGGGTTCGACTTCCTCTGCGGCGGCGAGGGTCACGAGTTCTTGCCCGAGTTCTTGCCCGCACTGGCCCGCGGGCACGGCTACGAGCGGGTCCCCGACCTGTTCTGGAGGAGGCGCGGTGAGCTGGCGCACACCTTTGCGGGAGCGCGCCCGCGGTTTTGCGACTTTCCCACGCCCGATCGCAGCCTCTTCGACAACCGCCTCTACTACTCCCACATCTCGCAACGGAAGAATTTCACCATCGGGATGAGCGAGATCGGCTGCCCCTACCCGTGCACGTTCTGCTGCATGCGACAGAGCGGCTTCGATGCCCGCACGGCCGAGCAAGTGGTGGACGAGATGGCGGAGTGCGCCGCGCTCGGCATCCGTGAGATCGACTGGTTCGACCCGCTGATGCTGCACGATCGACAGCGCGCGCTCGAGATTGCGCGCGAGGTGCGCCGTCGGAAGCTGGACGTCATCTGGTCATGCCGGTCCCGGGTGGACTCGCTCAGCTTCCACGGGACGCGGCGCCGGCCCGATCACGAGCTGATCGGCGCGCTGGCCGAGGGCGGGTGCCGGCGCATCTACTTCGGGATCGAGAGCGGCGACGACGCGGTGCTCCGCGAGATGATGAAAGGGCAGGTGGCCTCGAGCGACCTGGGGCGGACGCTGGCGGCCGTTCGCGAGTCCGGGATCATGGCCCTGGGCTTCTTCATCTTGGGCGCGCCGGGTGACACCGCCCAGAGCGTGCGTCGCACCGTCGATCTGTCGCTTTCGCTGCCGCTGGCCTACGCGCAGTACCAGATTGCGGTGATCAAGCCCCACACCGAGCTCGAGCGCCGCCACGTGGTGGACGAGCTGGGCATCGACTACTGGCGGCAGTACGTCACCGGACGCGTGGACGCGCTGCTCTTGCCAACGCCATGGACGAAGCTCGAGCGCGCGGAGCTCGAGCGCATGGCCCGCCGCGCTTACCTGCGCTTCTATTCGCGACCGCGCTATGCGCTCTCGATGCTGCGCCGCGTACAGAGCCGCGACGAGCTGACACGCTATGCTCGCGTGGCGCTGCAGCTGGCGCTCAGGCCGCTGCGCCCCACGGCGGGCGCGGGCCTCGGGCGGCGCCTGGCACGCGCGGCGCTGACCTTCGCCGAGGCGACGCTGACGGTGGCCAGCCCAGGCGCGCGGCACGGCGTGTTCGCCCAGGGCGGCGGCCTTCGCGGTGCGCTGCGGCTGGCCCGGGAAGAGCTGACTCGCCGCGCCGCAGAGCCGGTGCTCACCCGCGAGCAGCCGGGCGCGCGCGGCGCGGTCACGCACCCGCCACCGGGCCGCTACCAGACCTTCTTCGATCGCCTGCGCCCTCTCGGCCTCGGCGCGGACCATGGCGTGGGGGGAAAGTGAAGGCGGTCGACCAAGCCGGGGCATTGCTCGACCTGGCCAAGGTGCGCGCCCTGGGGCGGCGCATCCCGGTCGCGGTGCGCATCAACCTGAACAACCGCTGTCACTCGCGTTGCCGCTATTGCTCGTTCTGGTCCACGCCGACCGAAGAGCTTTCGACCGCCGAGTGGCGGGCAGTGATCGCCGATCTGGCCCGGGCTGGCACGCGCCGCCTGTCGCTGTCGGGGGGCGAACCCACGCTGCGCAAGGACCTGGCCGAGATCGTCCGAGCGGCCGGCGATCACGGCATTTTCACCGAGCTGAACTCCACCGGCTTTCTGTTCGACGAACGGCGCGATGCTCTGCGCCCGCTCGAGCTGGTCAAGCTGTCGCTGGACGGCAGCCCCACGGTGCATGACCGGATCCGCAATCGTCCGGGGGCGTTCGACGAGCTGCTGGGCGGGATCCGAGTCCTCCGCGAGCTGGGGGTGAAGCTGTCGTTCGCGTTCACGATGACGCGCGAGAACCTGGCAGACATCCCCTTTGCCCTCGACTTTGCGCGCGAGCACGACACCTTCGTGGCGTTTCAGCCGGTGATGGCCACCGAGCACTCGGCCGAAGACGTGCGCCGAGACTCGTTCCCGGCCCCGGCGGACTACCGCCGCGCCATCGAGCTCTTGACCCGCGCCAAGCTGCGAGAGCCCGCGCGCCTGCGGAACAGTCTGGGCGGCTTGCGACACATCGCGAGCTGGCCGGACATCCGCGGGCTCGACTGCTGGGCCGGCGAAGCGTTCGCCATGATCGAGGCCAACGGCGACGTGGTGCCCTGCGACCGCATTCGCTACGACTCGCCGGTGCCGAACGTGCGCACCCACGGCACCCTCGGCGCCCTCGGCAAGCTGCCGGAGTACCAGTGCGCCGGTTGCGGCTTCTGTGGCTCGGTGGAGCTCAACATGCTGCTCGCCGGCCGCCTGGACATCGTGCCCACCATCGCGCGCGTCATCGCGCGGCGCTGAGGCCGCGTGTCCGGGGCGCCGCTCACTCCGCCTTCGCGGTCTCGGGCTCTGCCGCGGGCTTCGGCTCTGCCGCAGGCTTCGCTTCTGCCGCGGGCTTCGGCTCTGCCGCAGGCTTCGCTTCTGCCGCGGGCTTCGGCTCTGCCGCAGGCTTCGCTTCTGCCGCGGGCTTCGGCTCTGCCGCAGGCTT
>JAKLKA010000282.1 GCA_023150915.1 Polyangiaceae bacterium | reverse complement strand
GGGAGTTCGGCCACGTGCAGTACTCCTTCGACAGCTGAGCAAATTCGTTTCCGAGCCAGAGCAGCCCGACCTTCTTCTCGATCTCGGGGTCCTTGGACAGCTCTTTCAGGGTGTACATGATCGAGTTGGCGCGGCGGTGCGAGAGCGCTCGGTTCTTCTCGGGCGAGCCCGTCTTCGACGCCCGCGCCACCACGAAGAAATAGCGCGCACCCTTGCGGTCGGCCCAACGATCGGCGAGCAGCTTCTTCGCCTCGGCGTCCAGCTCGTCTTTGGCGGTGTCGAACAGCACCACCCCGCCGCGCTCTTTCAGCGGAGTGAATAGCTCGTTGAAGTCGGAGTCGCTGATCGATGCAAAGGTCTTCACGTCGGCCGGCTTGCAGCCGCGTCGGTTCTCTCCGCCCGAGAGCCCGCACGAGTGGAGCACGCGCTCGAGCACCTGCTTGAAGCGCGCCGTGCAGTACGGCACCTCGGCGTGATCGGCGACTGCGACCTTGGGCTTCTCGGCCTGGGGCGCCGCCAGGCGCTGGCCGGCAGCTCGGACGCCCGCGTTGACCGACATCGAGAGCGCCCCCAGCGCAAGCAGCGTGACCAGCCCGCCTGCGATCGGCGCCACCACTCTGGCAGTGTTGCTCATGGAACCAGCTCCGGCGCCAGATGCCGCAAGGTGAAGCGGAGGCCCATGTCGGTGTCTTCGTCGCAGACGCGCTGCTTGCCCAGGAACACCTGGGGGGTGGACACCGCGATGCCGTTCTCCGTGGCGAAATGCAGGTGTTTGTTCAAGACCTGCTTGGTCTCGTTCGAGTCGACGCAGCCGAGCAGAGCCGCGCCCCAGCGCTTCTCGATCACCGCGCGGAGCGTCGGGGTGCCGACCTTGCCCGCCCTGGAGAGCGCGTCTTGCTCGTCGTACGCCCACTCGAGCACTTGCTGTGCCCGGTCTTTTCCACAGATCACGGCCTTGCTGACCGTACACGCCCCTGGATGCATCGCGCTCGACAGCATCCAGTTGCACTCGCTGTCGAGGGGGAAGAGCGCCAGCTGAACGTCCAAGCGGTCGAGCACGCCCTCGGCGCGCAATCGCTGATGAAACGCGCGGCAGGTCGGGCACAGCGGATCTTCGAAGAAGGTCGCCGTCTTGACCGGACGCTTGCCGGTCATCTTCGAGAGCGCGTCACCGGCCTCGGGGTCCTTCTTGAGCGTGCCGCACTGGTCGAGGTAAGGGCGGTGGTCGGGCATCGAGCTCGCGTACACCGCCGCAGGAACCAGGCTGACGGCCCCGAGCGCCAGCAAGAACGCCGCCGGCACCAGCCAGCTGCCTCGGGGGCGCTCGCCGCCGTCGTCGCCGCGCAAGCCCAGGGCGCCCAGCAGCACGCCGAGCGCGAGCAGAAACGACGCGATGTAGATCCCGACACACGTCTTGCAGAACGACCCGAGCTCGACCGCGCTGATGGTGGCCATCACCGCCGATGCCACCAGCGGGGTCACGCCGACGGCGGCAAAGAACCCCACGGCGCGGCGCGGCGCCCGCGCACCCGCGATCAGCAGGTAGAGCGCGAACCCGGCGAAGAAGGTGAAGGCTCCGAGCGCGAACAGCGAGATCGGAATGCCGCCCCAGTACTTGTCGCGGAAGAACGCGGCATACGGGCTGTACATCGCCGTGCGGCAGGCCTCGGCGGCCTCGGTGGGGGCCGCGCCGGGGACGAAGCTGCAGTGGAGATCGTGCAGGCCGCGGTCGAGGTGGGCGGCGTAGTCGAGGGTCGAGCTGGTCGCGAAGGACAGCCCCAGCGCCGAAGCGACGAGAGAGATGGCCGGCGGGATTCTGGATTTCGGCTCGAACATCGTGACGCTTCGCGCGACGAAGGCATCGCAGATACACCGCGCCCGAGTCAAACGCCTCGGCAATCCGACGTCATTCCGAACGGATGCCACCGGGACCGAAACCAGCTATGCTTTGGCGGCTTGGGCTAGGAGGCGACATGGCGAAGCTTTCGACGATGGGCGTGGCGTCCGTGGTGACGGCACTGATGCTGGCGGTGGCCTGCGGCGGTGACAGCGAAGAGGACTCGAAGGGCACCGGCGGCAGCGGTGGCTCGAGCACCGGCGGCGGTTCGAGCGGTGGCTCGGGCGGCGGCACCGCGGGCTCGGGCGGCGGCACCGCGGGCTCCGGTGGCGGCAGCGCGGGCTCCGGCGGCGGCAGCGCAGGCTCGGGCGGTGGCACCGCGGGCTC
>JAKLKA010000123.1 GCA_023150915.1 Polyangiaceae bacterium | reverse complement strand
TTCGACTCTCGGCAGATTCGAACCACCTCTGCCTTGTACTCCGCCTTGAATTGGCGACGCTTCTTCGTCGGGTCTTTGGACATTCTCGGTCGGGCCATTTTGCCTCATCCTTCCTGTCCAAGAAATCGGGGGAGGGTCATAGGTGAACAGCAGGCCGTGTCGCACGAAGTTCCGGCCGCAGTCGAGGAAGTAGGTGTCTGGGTTCACGTCGTATCCCTCGTCGTGCAGAGTCACGGGGATGGACGGGTCGAGAACCTTTCCGGCCTTGTCTTCGAGCCAAGCGTGAAACCCGCCGTCGATCCCCTCGGGCGTTCGTGGGTCGAAGGTAATCGCGCTGGCCGTGCTGTCCTGGGAGCGAACGTGCAGGGAACCCAGGTGCAGGAGGAATTCCTCGCTCGGCAAGAAGTGCCTGAGCAAACGCTGGAGCAGCACGCATGATGGCAAGCAGAGTCCTGGGCCGGGCATCGCATACCGGAGTGCGCCGACGGCAGCATCAACGACGTCGTCCCTCTCCCTTTCCCGTTTCTTGAGGGCTCGCCTTCGTTCGACCTTGGTGCTTGCTCGTTTGGGGGACATGAACTTGGGTCGTGAACGGGAAGAGCCAGGGTTCAGCCGGGGAAGTTCAGGATCGCCTTCCTCCCGTGGAGCTTCTTGGCCGCCCTGTCATAGGTTTCGGCGGCGTCCTCTTCGACAACGAACGTCCCCAAGTGATGTGCCCTTCCGCCGGCCGTGATCTGTGCGACCCAGTTGCCCGTTCTGTGGGCTCGATGAACGCCTCGAAACCGGCTCGTCTTGGTGGCTTTGAACTGAGCGTAGGCGTTGTCCCTGATCGCCTTCGGGCTCGCGGGACCGACCTTCGGTGACTCGGAAGGGAAGTTCAACTTGGCGGTTGGACCGACCAGATAGAGGGCCGCCCGGTCATACGCAACCGCTGCCTCGTGCTCGGACTCCCAAGACCCGAGCAGTTGGTGACGACCCCCGTGAGCGATTTGCGCTCCCCAGGGGCGAGAAGTCTCGGCCTCCAAGTGTCTAATGACCCCGATGAAGCGGCTGCTTGTCCTGCGTTTCCGAAGCTTGAACGACCACGCTCGCATTTCTTCCATGGACGCGGGACGAAGCCGGCGATCAGGGAAGTTCAGAAGCGCCTTCGCGCCGAACATGGAGCGAGCAACGCGGTCGTAGGCAACGGCCGCATCTTCGGGATCATCGAATTGGGCGATCTGGACGGCTTTCCGGTCGCCAACGCAGATGACAGCCGCCCACCGACGCCGACGGCGATCGAGGCTCACCCCGAAGAAGCTACTCCCGTTGGCCTCGGCCTTCTGCTTGCTTCGAGCAAGCCACCGGAGTCGTTCCGGCGATTCTGGACCGAGTCTTCGTGCGCGTGTCGGGAGGTTCAACGGTGCGTCGAGCTTGAAAAACAGAACCGCTCTGTCCCTGGCAAGAGCAGCATCCTCCTCGTTTCGGAACATCCCGAGGTGGACGCGCTTGCCGGCGACCTTCACGAACGCCTGGAACCGGCCACCCTCGGCAAAGAGGGTGACCCCTATGAAGCGGGAGGTGGTCCCGGTCTTCCTGCCGGCCATCGCGGAGGGATCATGCCGCACCCGATAGGCTCAGCGCTACCAGGCGCACCGGACCAAGCCGGCATTCTCGCCCTGACGAATCAAGCAGGGTTCCCGGCGGCCAAGAGCGTCGGGATTCGGCCCTGGTCCCCAAGCGTTACAGACCATGCAGTCGCCAAGCCGGCCACTTCCGAACGGAGCTTGATCACCAAGTGACCCGTCGCCACTTCGGCTCCCGGGGAGCGGGGACCGAATCCGACTGTGACTATTCGATGTCGGGATCGCCCCGAAGAAGCAGCGCAGTCATCGCCCGGTGCAGTTCGGCACGTACGTCCACGACCCCCTCCCGTGCGAGAAGGCCCTCGACGAGCTTCAAGGCGAACCTGTGCGAGCAGTGCTTGACCGCGCTGGAGATCACCGAGATCCGGACGTCGTCGCTCGGGTCCCTGGACATCTTCATCCAGAAGTCTTACCTCGGCCCCGTCCCCGGCGATGATGTTTCATTCCGGCAGACGCCAGGCCACTGCGGAGGACCTCGGCGATCTCTGACGAAGAAGGGCAAGTAGCGATGCCTCGGAGGGCCACCGGCTCGTATGCTGGACGAAGTTGAGCTGCTTGTTGCTCGTCGATCGGGCACGCCTCTTCGAGAGCGGGAAGAACCAGATGCGGTTGAATGCCCACGACCTCAGGGCGACGTTCGTCACCCTCGCCCTGGCGATGGGACGGTCGGAGGATTGGGTGAGGACCAGAACGGGGGACGGCTGCCCGCGAGGTTCAATTGTCGATGAATCGTAGAAACGATGAGGCAGCCGACGATCTGCCGCCCGAGCGGATCATCCACTAACTGAACGATTCCGCTGGTGCACGAGAAAGGACTTGAACCTTCACTCCCTCTCGGGAACCGGAACCTAAATCGGGAGCTTGTGTCGCGAACGGATGCGAACTGAGGTGATCCGAGGGGTTGCAAGCACCGTATCACGCCGTTCGGCGTCGTTCAGCGACGTTTCCGACGATTCGCCGACGATTGGAGGGGGTGGTCAGAGCAGGTGCTCCACGGCCTACTTGAACAGGTCGGGGCCTGCGTCGATCAGTTGCCGAATCGTCAAGTACGCGGCCGCCACCTGCGTTGCGTCTTCATCGTCGGCCAGCAGCTTCAGGGCGACGTCCCTGAGTCGGAGCGCCAGTGGGCCGAACGCCCTTTCCCGGGCGCCCTTATCGAGATCGGCTCCCTCAGCAATCTTCGAGGCAGCGTCGAGGGCGTCTTGGGCTCGCTCGACCTGCTGCTTGTCTGCATGTTCGAGGGCGTTCTCGACGAGTGCACGACACAGATCGCCAACTTTCCGATTCATGGTCAGCCCTGGTACCCCCGACGCCGTCGAGACTCAACCGCCGAAATCGCTGGTGGTCACGTTGACCTTCTTGGGAGGCATGCCACCGACGCAGGCATCGGCGATCTTTCGCTCGGCGATCTCCTTGCACGCATCCAGACCGCGATCTTCGACGGCCTCCCGCGAGATGTAGACGGAGACACTCTGGCCGCCGACCTTCGCCTGGAGAACTCGGCTGAACGTCTCGGGGTCGGTGGTCTCTCGTCCGGTCCATTCGAACATCGGACATCTCCTACCACCCGACTAGTTTCAGGTCGAGCCGACGCAGACGCACAGCCACGCCGCGTTATACACTCCAAGGCCCCCCTGGCTCCCACCTCGACGGCTCGGTCGAGCCGCTGGCAGCACGCTCCAGCTCAGGCAGCAGGAAAGGACCGATCACCGAGACGACCTCGGGCAGCGTGACGCTGTTGTCGGTCACCCTCGACCGAGACAGGAACGCCTGCCACTGGGTCTGCTTGGTCGGGTCGGAGGCGAAGGTGGCCGTCAGAGCCAGCGGTGCCTCCACCGGGAGCTGCGTGCCCCTGCCCTCGAAAGTGGCTCGGATAGCCTTGCGAAGAGACTGCCCCTCGAAGCCGAACGTCCGACAAAGGAACCAGAGATCGAAGAAGTCCTTCATCCGGGTGTTGGTCATCCCGAGGTTCACCATGGCGTGCAATTTCTCGGCGACGACGGCTTCTCGTGGATACGCCCGCACCCTCGGGGCTGAGCCGGGCAGCAGGGTGGGGAACTCCACCATCTCGGGCTCGGGCGTGACGGCGTCCCCGAAGCCCACGTCCACCTGGAGCTTGAGCTTGGCCGTCCCGAGCTTCCCGACCAGCGTGATCCGCACGCCCTCGTACTCGGCGTCCTCCTTGATGCGGTTGGCTGAAACCGTCCTCGGATCGAACACGACCCCATCGTCTTCTACTTCGGTCGCGCAAACGCCACGGAACACGTCCGCTAGTCGTTGGAGATTCGGAGCACCATAGCCGAGCAGGTCGAGATCCTTCGTGGCTCGATGCGGATGCTCCGACCAGACGGTGAACATCATCGCCCCCTTCAAGATGAACTCGGGAGCGTGGGCCGACTGGGTGAGCCTGTAGAGGAAGCGCTCCAGACCGTAGCGGATCAAGACGAAGTTGAACTCTTCTCCCCGCTCCTTCGAGAGCTTGAGCAGCCGGTCCCGGACCGAATGGGCGACGTTTTTGGTCATGCCAGCGACTCGATGTACGGCTTCATCACTCGGGCTACCCGGCAGACATCGGCCGCTCGAAGAAGATCGTCCATCGAGCGGCCCCGCTTCCCGAGGTACTGACGGAGCGCTTCGATGGCCACGTCGGTCCCGATCTTGTTTCGGTACTTGAAGCAGTCGGCCACCGTCTTCGCCCTCGACGTGGCGAGCACCTCTACGCCTTCGATGAGGTGTTTCTCGACGCCGAACGTTCGAGCCCTACCGGAGAACCGCACGATCCGGATCGGAGGCCAATCCGCCTTCGGCTTCCGAGCTTTCACGTCGATGGCGAGCCAGACCTCGTGGGGGCTCTGCGTCGTCATCCCGTGAAAGGCGAGCGCCGAGAGCAGGCAGACGATCCCGGTCGGCACCCGCTTGGCGGCCTCGGCCAGCGTGTGGTGCTCCGTGACCTTCGCCCCGGCCGGCACATAGAGACCCCGGCCAACCCGTTCGAGCTTCCCGGCTCTCGTGAGCCGACCCAGTGCTGTCCGCGACAGACCGCTCTCTTCGACATCCCGAGGCCGAAATACGGCCTGTCTGGCAGCGCCGCTCCGGCGGGTGGAAAGAGAACGGTTCGTCGGCACTTCTCAATATTTACCGACGAAACGTAACTCGTCAAGGCCGGCCCTGCTCCTTGCCGATCCGACCAGGACGATCTACTTCCGGGGCACCCCCCTCGCTGCTTCGGCGGCAGGGTCGAAGCCACCTCCCGGTGGCTGTTTTTGGAGTTCCCTGTCAGTAACCGAGCCCGAGCCTCTGCGCTTCAGCGGTCAGCTCGTCGAGGATCGCTTCCCGCTTCTGGCTCGCATCAACTTCACCGGTCCGTAGCTCTTCAAGCATCTTGCCGAGCAAGGCGAGGGTCTCGACGCGCATTTCTTCCGCGTCGCTACGGTGTGACGCACGGACACGGCTCGTGGGGAAACCGAGGACTGGGTCCGCACCAGGACGGGCCACCGCTCGTCCGCCATGATCGCCAAATACCGGCGGGAGGCCGGGACGGTCGAGGAGCTTGGGCTCGGCTGGCTTCTGCCACTGCACGAGGCGATCCCCGAGCTGGCCGTCCAGTCCTCTGTCGAGTTCAAGCAGGCCACCTTCCCGGCGTGAGGGCGGCGCGGCAGGTCGTCCATTCGGCTCTCTCGACAGAAATCCAAGATCAAAGAGATAGATAAGAAATCCGTCGAGTGTCGAACGTGGACGACCTGGAATTGGTGGGTCCATGGTCGGAAATGGCAGACACGGGCGCCTATCAAGCGTCTGCTCGCAAGAGCGTGCGGGTTCGAGTCCCGCTGGACCTACCAACGCCGCCCCCAGACCGATATCGTCGGCAACCTTGACCACGGAGATCAAGAATCGCTGACGCCGTCACCAACAACGCCAACGATTCCGCTGGTGCACGAGAAAGGACTTGAACCTTCACTCCCTCTCGGGAACCGGAACCTAAATCCGGCGCGTCTGCCAATTCCGCCACTCGTGCGTGCGGCAAGCAGCGTAGCCGCGAAGCGACGCGTCGTCCAACGGTCACAGCACCAGCGGCGTGCGACCCGCGAGCACCACGTCCCACCAGCGGAAGGTCTGCGCCAGCACGTGGTCGAGCTGCCAGGTGCCGCTGTCGATCGGGTCGCCTTGCTTGCGCGGCGCGGGCTTCATCGGAGCGCCCGGCAAGCAGAACGCGGCCAGCGAAGAGCTCTGCAGCAGGTGCAACACGCCGTCGGACCAGCCGGCGCCGGCATAGGCGATGACCGCGGGGATGCGCAGCGCTTTCAGATCATCCAGGGCGTAGGGGATCTTCTCGTCGGTGGTGCCGCTCGAGTCCTGATATTTGCACTCCAGGGCCAGCGACTCGCCGCTGGTGGGCAGCACCACCAAGAGGTCCACGCGGCGTTGCTTGCCGATGATGCTGGTGCCAAGGCTCACCTCTTCGTAGAGCTGCAGCCCGCGAGCGCCGTAGGCCGACAACAGATACTGCGCGACCAACCTGCGATACTGGTTTCCGGTCATCGGCGGACCGCATCGTAACGGCTGTCGTCGCGGCGAGCACCCGCCTCGCCCAGGCGCGCCGCCGCCGCGGCCACGGCCTCGGCGCACAGGTCGGCGCCCAAGAAGTCGCGCCCCAGCCGGGTGGCGGCGACGCCCACCGACCCCGAGCCGGCGAACGGGTCGATCACCAGCTCGCCGGGTGAGCTGCTCTGGCGGACCAGCACCTCGGACACGGCCACGGGCTTTTCGGCCGGGTACCCGCCGCGAATGCGCGGGTGTCGGATCACGTCGGCCACCGACAGGTCGGCCAGCTTCCGCTTCCCCTTCTCGAAGAACAGGATCAGCTCGTGGCGCGAGCGATAGTGGTACCCCATGCCGATCTGCTCTTTGTCCCAGATCAGGGCCTTCCAGAACTTGAAGCCAAGCGCTTCGGCCATGGGCTTCACGACGAACATCGTCTCTTGATCGCAGAACAGATAGAGGTGACTGTCCCGAGCCAGCACCCGATACAGCTCGGTCAAGAGCGCCGGGAAGCGGGCGTTGGGGAAGATCTGGAACCACTCGTTGCTGCTGGCGCGGCTCTGCTTCAGGCGCGTGGTGGTGCCCACGGCGCGATGCTTCTCGAGGGATTCGTAGGCTGGGTCGGTGATGGCCAGGCTCACGCTGGCGTCGGAGAGGGTCTGAAGCCACTCGACGGCGTCGGCGCGGTCGAGGCGAAACGCGGCCGCGCCGACCTGCGGGCGCGGCGGCGCGCCTGGGGCCACCAGGCGAAACGAAGCGCCGTCGTCGAAACCGCCGTCAGCCATGCCTCTGGTCATACACTGGGCGGGTGTTTAGGCGGAAGTCCTCGTGCCCCGGGCTCGGAACTTGTTCGTCCCGTCGGGGGGCCGGGCTGCCTGCGCGCGGCGCTTCCTGTTACCCTGACGGTGCGGCGGTGCGTCCGGCGTGCCCCGTGCGTTCATGAGTCCCAAAGGCCCCCACGACCCCGACGACAAGGCGCCCGAGAGCGACTGGGGCGAGGACACCTTCACCGAGACCAGCCCGCTCGCCAAGCGCTGGGCCCGGGTGGTCAGCCAGGCCTCCGAGCCGCCGCTCATTCCGGCCATGCCGGTGCCGCTCGAGCCCGGCCAGCACGTGGGCCGCTATCAGCTGGTGACGCAGATCGCCAAGGGCGGCATGGCGGTGGTCTGGCTGGCGTCGCGGCTGCGCCGCAGCGGCGAGCGCGAGGTGGTGGCGCTCAAGACGCTGTTGCCGAACCTGTCCGCCGATCTGGCGTTCGTCCACATGTTCCTGGACGAAGCCAAGCTGCTCTCGGAGATCCGACACCCCAACGTGGTGGCCATTCGCGACGTGGGCATGCACGGCGACATCCCCTTCGTGGCCCTCGAGTGGGTCGAGGGCGACTCGCTCAGCGCGCTGCTCAGGGCGCTGAGCTCCAAGGGGCGCGAGGTGCCACTCTCGATCGCGCTGCGCATCGTGGGTGAAGCGTGCCTCGGGTTGCACAACGCGCACGAGCTTCGCGATGCGAAGGGCGAGTTGGTCGATCTGGTGCACCGCGACGTCTCGCCGGCCAACATCATGCTCAGCTCGTCGGGCGACGTGAAGCTGATCGATTTCGGCGTCGCAAAGGCCTCCGAACGCCTGGCCGAGCAGACCCGCACCGGAGTGCTCAAGGGCAAGGTCAGCTACATGGCCCCAGAGCAGGTGCTGAGGCTCAGCCCTGATCGGCGCACCGACATCTGGGCCGCGGGCGTGGTGCTCTATCGCCTGATTTCCTCGCGATTGCCCTACGAAGGTGACATTGCGACGATCGTGCGGCAGATCAAGTTCGGCGAGCCGCTGCCGCCGCTGCCGGCCAGCACCCCGCGCCCGGTGGCCGAGATCGTGCACCGCGCCATGTCGCGCGAGCCAGCCGATCGCTACCAGTCCGCTGCCGACATGCGCCGGGCCATTCAATACGCCTACGCCGAGGTGTGTGCACCGGTTCCGAAGGACCAGTTCGCGGCCTTCGTGGTCTCGAACCTCGGCTCGGTGATCCAAGAGCGCCGCGCAGCACTCGCCAAGGCACTGGGCCGCCCCGTGGGCTAGCGCCCCGCGCTCACCAGTCTTGCTCTTCTTCGGTCTGCGTCCCGCTGGGCCCGCCCAGCTTTCGCGCGGGGCCCGGGTTGCCCACCTTGCAGGACTTCTCTCCGGCGACCAGCGAGCGGCCGTAAGGCACACCCTTGCTGGCGGGCTGCACGTACACCTGTCCGTTGCCGATCGGCTTGGGAATGATCGCGCCGCCGGTCAGCGGCCGACCGTTGCGAGCGTTCTCGATGGTGACGATCACGTCGTCGCCGGCCTGCTTGTACCCCCAATACGATGCGCCCAGGCTGTCGGGCTTGGCGGCGGGGCAGGCGATGCCCTCGGAGCTCACCGCGATCACCAGCTGCGTTTCGGCGTCGATGGTGGGTGCCGCGCCGCTCCACTTGAACGCGGGGTCGGCGGGGCCGCCCAGTGAGACCGACAGGCAGCTGCACACCGGCGTGCGCTTGTCGGGCGAGAGCATCAGATCGTGCCGCGCCCCGACCAGCGCGTGCTCGCCCGGACCCTCGGCCTCCCCTTCGCCCTTGACCGGCGGCTCGTCCTCGAATTCTTCGCCGCTCTTCTTGCCGGTGTTGAGGTTCGCGTTGGCGCTCGCCTGCACCCGGCAGCCCGTTGCGACCAGAGCGAGGGTCGCGATCGCAATCAGCAGAGTCCGCACGGCGAAAGCCTGGCACCTCTCTTGCGGCCAGGGCAACTCTTGCGTGGCGCTTGGCTCGGGCAGGCCGGGGCCGTACCCTGCGGGGGCATGGATTTCGACGCCCTCCGGGCCGAGCTCGCGGTGTCGCCGGCCCTGGTGGCCCAGGGCCGGGTGCGCGCGGTGACCGGCCTGTCGGTTCGGCTGGTGCTGCCCGGGGCCCGAGTCGGCGACGTGGTGGTGCTGAAACGCCGCGGCACGCCCCTTCAAGCCGAGATCGTCGGCTTCGATCAGGGCGAGGCCGTGGCCATTCCGCTGGGTGAGCTGACCGGCGTCGGGGTCGACGACGCGGTCGAGTCGACGGGCGCTCCGCTCGAGGTGGCCACCGGCCCGGGTCTGCTCGGCCGCGTGATCGATGGTCTGGGCCGCCCTGCCGACGGGGCGCCGCTGCCCGAAGGGCTGACGCGCGTCCCCGTGGACCGAGCGCCGCCGCCCGCGCTGGGGCGCCGGCCGGTGACCGAGCCGCTGTCGACCGGCGTGCGGGTGCTCGACGCGTTCCTCACACTTGGCGTGGGTCAGCGCGTCGGCCTGTTCGCCGGCTCGGGCGTCGGCAAGAGCACGCTGCTCGGCGCAATCGCCCGGGGAACCAGCGCCGACGTGGTGGTGGTCGCGCTGGTCGGTGAGCGCGGTCGCGAGGTCGGTGACTTCCTGGCCCACTCGCTGGGCGAGGCCGGTCGACGCCGCTCGGTGGTGGTGGTGGCGACCAGCGACGCCCCGGCCCTCGAACGGCTGCGCGCGGTGCAGGTGGCCACGGCCGTGGCCGAAGGTTTCCGCGACGCTGGCAAGAGCGTGATGTTGCTGGTCGACTCGGTGACGCGCGTGGCGCGCGCCCAGCGCGAGGTGGGGCTCGCGGCCGGCGAGCCCCCGGCGCGGCGCGGTTACCCGCCCAGCGTGTTCGCGCTCTTGCCGCGCCTTCTGGAGCGCAGCGGGCAGAGCGATCGCGGCGCCATCACCGCGATCTACACCGTGCTGGTCGAGGGCGGCGACATGGAAGAGCCCATCGCCGACGAAGTGCGCGGCATCCTCGACGGCCACATCGTGATGGACCGCCGCATTGCGGCGCGCGGGCACTACCCCGCCATCGACGTGCCCCAGAGTCTGTCGCGGGTGATGGAAGCGGTGGTGACGCCCGAGCACGCGGCGGCCGCCCGAAAGGTGCGCGCGTTGATCGCCACGTATGAAGAGAAGCGCGACCTGATCACGCTGGGGGCGTACGCCAAGGGCAGCGATCCGCGGGTCGATCGGGCCATGGCGGCGCTGCCCGAAATCGAACGCTTCGTGTGCCAGGGCGCCGAGCCCACCCGCTTCGACGTCGCGGCCACCGAGCTCGCGGCGCTGGCGAAGAAGTTCGGCTGATCAGCCCGTCTGCGCCTTGCCGCTGGCGTCCCGCAGCTCTTCTTCCAGCTCTTCGAGCAGCTTCTTGGCGCGGCGGCTGAGCTTCTTCGGAACCGCGACCTCGGTCACGATGTGAAGGTCCCCGCGGCCACGCCCGTCCAGGCGGGGCATGCCCTTGCCGCGGATCGAGATGACCGTTCCGGGTTGAGTGCCCGCCGGCACCTCGGCTGCGACGCTGGCCCCGTCGGGAAGCTCGACCGTGATCTCGGAGCCGAGCGCGGCCTCGGGAAACGAGATCTCGCGACGCGCCACCAAGTCGTGCCCGTCGCGCTGGAAGCGCTCGTCTTCTTCGAGCACCACGTCGACGTAGAGGTCCCCGGGGACCCCGTTGGCCGGGCCGGGCATGCCCTGACCGGGGACCCGCAACGTCTGCCCGCTGTCGATGCCGGCGGGGAAGGTGACCAACACCTTGCGCTTCTTCTCGACGTAGCGCGTTCCCGAGCAGTCGGTGCACGGCTTGGCGATCTGCTCGCCCGTGCCGCGACAGCGCGGACACGTGGTGCTGAACATGATGAACCCGCGCTGCGTGGTGACCTGGCCGTTGCCCCCGCACTGCGCGCACCGCTCGGGCCGGGTGCCCTCGGCGGCGCCGCTGCCGTTGCAGGTCTCGCAGGGCGCGCTGCCGCGGATCGGGACCTCGTGCTTGGTGCCTTCGAAGGCGTCCTTCAGGCTGATGTGGGCCTCGACCCGCACGTCTTGCCCGCGCTCGGGCCCACGCCGGCGACGCTGCCCCGCGAACCCGCCGAACCCGCCGAAGAAGTCCGAGAACAGATCCTGGAACTGGCTCAGGATGTCCCCCATCCCGGCGTGCTGGAAGTCGAACCCGCCCCCCACGCCGGCGTGGCCGAATCGATCGTACTGGGCCCGCTTCTGCTCGTCGGACAGGACGCTGTAGGCCTCGGTCGCCTCTTTGAACTTGGCCTCGGCGGCCGCGTCGTCCGGGTTCCGGTCAGGGTGGAACTTCAGCGCAGCCTTGCGATAGGCCTTGCGGATTTCTTCCGTGCCGGCGTCCTTCGAGACTTCGAGCACCTCGTAGTAGTCGCGCTTTTCGCTCATGAAACCGCGGTCCGAGCCGGGAAAAAGGTGAGTCTAGACAATAAGCCCCGCAAGAGTCGTGTCAACGCGGGGCCCTTCACGAGAGCCCGCGCTTCTGGGCTTGCGCTTCGAGCACCAGGCGAGCTTGCAGCGCCGCCCGGGCCCGGTCGAGCTCAGCCTCGGAGCTGGGCGCCCCCCGCGCGGCAGACAGACTCCAGCGGGCGGCCTCGAGGTCGGCCTCGGCCACGGCGTTCTTCTGGGCCAGCCCGGTCAGGTCGTCCACCAGTTGCCGGCCCAGCCGCTCAACGCTCCGCAGCTCGGCTTCGAGCCGTCGGACTTCGGCGCCGCGGGCCTTGAGCTGCGCTTCCAGCGACTCGAGCTCGTCGCCCTCTTTCTCGGCGGACACGGCCGTCAGGGCTGCGATGCGCTGGTCTTGCTGTGCGGCGCGCTCCAAGAGTGCGTGGTTCTCGGTACTCTGCCGGGCCAGCTCTTCGCGCAGCGAGGCGATTCGGGCCTCGGCCGCCCGCAGCGGCTCGCCGGCGGCGGCGCGCTCGCGTTCGATGGCTTCGCGCAGCCGGTCCAGCTCGGCCTCGGCCTCGTCCGCCCGCGCGTCGGCCACGGCGGCGCGCGCTTCGACCTCGGCCACCCAGCGCTCTTTCTGGGCGAGCTCGGTCCTGAGTGCCAGCATCTCTTCGGTGTTCGGGTCGCGCGTGCGCGCCGTGCGCAGCTGGCCTTGCAGATCGTTCACTTCGGCCTCGAGGTCGGCCAGACGCTCTCGCATGCGACGCTCGGCGTCTCGGGCAGAGCTGAGCTCGGAGTCGCTGCCGGCGCTCGCGGGGCGGGCGTCGAGGATGTCGAGCGGCAGCTGGACGATCTGGAACTCGTCGAGGCGCAGCGGAACCGCGCTGGCGAACGCGATGAACCACTCTGGCTCTTCGGCGCCACCGGGGACGAACGCCGTGTCGAGCGACGGGTCGGGCGTGCCTTGCGACGCGAAGTCCACCACCACGAAGCCGACGAACGGGGTCTGCCCGAGCATGCGCACGTGCGAGAACTCGGACGAGACCGCGTCGTAGAGCTGGTAGTAGTCGAGCGCCGAGTCGAAGGAAGGGCCACCGGGCAAGAGGCGCCGGGTGACCTCGGGGTTCGGCACCGCGACCAGCGCCACGCCGCGCGGCGAGAGCGCGCGACGCAAGCGTTTGAGCACCGAATGGGCGGGGCCGGTCAGGGTGAGATCTTCCACCAGGCCCACGTCGAACACCCCGTCGCGCAGCGAGAGGCCCATGTCCGACAGCGGTGCGATGGCGATGCTCTGCGAGCGGTTCTTGACCGCGCCCTCGGCGGCCCGGGCCGGATCGGGATCATAGACGTGGACCAGGCGAGCGCCGCGCTCCAGGAGCTGCTCGGCCAGGCCCGACGACGAGTCGCCGAACACCACGACCCGACGGCCCTCCAGCACGGGTTCTGCGTAGGCCGCCAGGGCTACGCTGGCGCGGACAGTCTGACGCTGGAGCATGGGGGCCGGACGCTAGGCCGAATCGCGCCGCGATGGAACCGCCGGCTCACGGCTGGCGGCAGATGGTCGGGACCCGGCACGGGCTGCCGCAGTTCAGCGCCATTGCGAGCCGGTCCGGCTGCGTGGTCCCCAGGCCCGTCCCGGCCAGGCACAGCATCACGGCGTCGTCCACGCCGATGGTCGCCGACGGCTCGCGACACAGGCCGTTGATGCACGTGCCGTTCTTGAGCCCGTGCATCGGTGGGCAATCGCCGTCGGTGTCGCAGATCAGCGCCCGGCAGTCGGTGATGGCGTCGGGTTTCTTGCTCTCGCCCACGTCACACATGCCCACCAGGTTCCCGGTGGTGTGGACGGCGAGGCCCTTCTTGTCCGGCGCGTGCTCGCCCGAGACCAGGCTCAGCTTGCATTCGCCGTCTCGGTCGCAGACCGCCGTGAACTTCCGCGACTCGGTGTCGCGCAGCGTGCGCTCGCTGACCCGCTTGCAACCCGTGGCGGCCAGAGCCAAAACCAGCAGGGACAGGCCGCGGCCGATGCGCATCGCTGTCGAGCATACACGAACCTGGTAGAACTCGGGGCGATGCCAGTGGCCCTGCGCACGTTGGTCGTGGATGGGATCACGCCCGTTGGGGCCTACGCCGCTCTGCGCAGCGACGCCGAGGGTGGCAGCTTCTTGCTCGAGAGCGTCGTTCCGGGCGAGCGCTGGGGGCGCTATTCGATCTTGGGCGTCCGGCCTGCGCGACAGGTCGTGCTCCATGCAGAGCCCGGGCGCGACCCCTTCGAGCGGCTGGCTGGGCTGGTGCCCGCGGGGGGCGGCGACGAGAGCGGGGTCGCCCAGCGCCTCGCGACCTCGCACTTCGGTGTGGTCACGTACGACGCGGTCCACTCGGCTTTCAAGGTGGACCCGTGGCCCAATGCCGCCGCGCCGATCGTCCGGCTGATCGCCGAACCGACGGTGGTCGTGTTCGACAACCTGCTGCACACCGCGACCATCGCCGGTACCCGCGCTGCCGAGGTCGAGCGCGTCGAGGCGGTTCTGGCGAAGGCACCAGCGCTCGCGCCCTTGCAGCCCCCCGATCCCGCAGAGTTGCCCGAAGGCGTGACGGTCGATGCCAGCGACCAGGACTACGCAGCCAGCGTGGAGCGGGTGAAGGCGCACATCGTGGCCGGCGACGCCTTTCAGGTGGTCGTTGCTCGGACCTTCTCCGTGCCGGCTCGCGGCGCCGACGTGTTCGACGTGTATCGGGCCCTGCGGGTGCTGTCCCCCGCACCCTACATGTATTGCTTCGAGCTTCCGGCGGGGCAGGGCGCACCGGAGGTGCACCTGGCGGGCGCCAGCCCCGAAACCCTGGTGCGCGTCGAAGGCTCGACGGTCACCGTGCGCCCCATCGCCGGCACCCGACGCCGCGGGAAGACTCTGGCCGAGGACCAGGTTCTAGCGGAAGAGATGCTCTCGGATCCGAAGGAGCTGGCCGAGCACGTGATGCTGATCGACCTGGCGCGCAACGACGTGGGGCGCGTGAGCCGCGCGGGGACGGTGCGCCTCGAGAAGCGCATGGGGGTCGAGCGATTCAGCCACGTGATGCACATCGTGAGCGAGGTCGCGGGCGAGCTGGTCGACTCGGTCGGCCCGTGGGACGTGCTGCGCGCCACCTTCCCCGCTGGCACGCTGACCGGAGCCCCCAAGGTGCGGGCCATGCAGATCATCCGCGAGCTGGAGGCGGGCCCCCGGGGCGTGTACGGCGGGGCGGTCGGCTACGTGAGCGCGGGTCGCGATCTCGACTTCGCGATCGCGATTCGCACCGTGGTGCTCCGCGCGGGTCGCTTCGAGGTGAGCGCAGGCGCGGGCATAGTCGCCGACAGCGTGCCCGAGCTCGAGGCCAAAGAGACGCGGAACAAAGCCCGCGCCGGTCTGGCGGCCGTGAACGCCGCCCGCCGCGCCCGGGAGCGGGGCTAGGCGGGCCCGGTGCTCGAGGCGCTTCGCCCGCTCTTCACGCCGCCGGTGATCGCGGTCGTGACCGTGGTCTCGCTGGCGCTCTTGGTGGGGAGCGTGGCGATGCTGCCCTGGTTCGTCGCCCGACTGCCGCGCGACTACTTCGTGCGACCCGACCACGACCCGACCTTGAGCCCCATTCGGGATCCGGGGCGGCGACGACTGCTGCACGTCGCCAAGAACCTGGGCGGTGCGCTGCTCTTGATCGCCGGCTTGGCGATGCTCGTCTTGCCGGGGCAGGGGGTGCTCACCATCCTGGTTTCGCTGGTGCTCTTGGACTTCCCCGGCAAGCGCGCGCTCGAGCGCCGGCTGGCGGCGCGCCCGGCCGTGGGGGGTGCGCTCAACGCGATCCGGCGGCGGGCCAACGCCGAGCCCCTGCTGTTCGAGTGACCGCTCCAGTCAGCACGGCGAGAGCGGCTCTTGGGCCGCGCGGCGCCGGTCCGGCTTGCCGACCGCGGTCGTGGGCAATGCTGCCACGCACGCCACGCGGCGCGGCATTGCGAAGCCGGCGAGGGCAAGGCGTGCACCGGTCAGCACGGCGCTCACGCTCACGCCCGGCTCGAGCACCAAGAGCGCGGCGACCACCTGCCCCAGGCGCGCGTCGGGCACGCCGAACACCAGCGCGTCGCGCACGCCGGGCTGGGCAGAGAGCACGCGCTCGACGCTGGCCGGGTGCACGTTCTCGCCGCCGGTGATCACGACGTCGTCAGCGCGTCCGTGGACGATCAGCCGGCCCTCGGCGTCGAGCTCGCCGAGATCGCTGGTGCGGAAGAAGCGGCCGGCGGGCCACGGTGCTTCGCCGAAGTAACCGCTCGCGAGCATGGGTCCGCGAACCTCGATGCAGCCCCCGCGGATCCTGACCTCTGCCCCCGGAAGAGGATGCCCCGAGTCGAGGGACTCGGGATCGTGCAGCGCCCCGGGGCGTTGGGTGGCCACCTGCGAGCACGTTTCGGTGAGCCCGTAGGTCGTGACCAGCGGGATCGCGCGGCGCGCGGCTTCGCGCCGGAGGTCGACCGGACAGAGCGCGCCGCCGACCAAGAGCGCGCGCAGGCGGCGGAGCACTCCCCGCCGGTCGGCGTCGAACAGCGGGCCAAGCATGCTGGGCACCGCCGACACCAGGCTGACCGCCTGGTGCTCGATCAGGTCGAGCACCGCCGGGGGCTCGAAGCCCGGGTGGGCGACCAGGCCCCGCCCCGCGAACAGACAGCGCGTCAGGATCGAAAGGCCCCCGACGTGCGCGAACGGCAGGCACAAGAGCCAGCGGTCGCCCGGAAGGAAGCCGAGGTTCTCGGCGCTGGCCCGGGCGCTGGCCCGAAGCGCACCGTGCGACAGCACGCACAGCTTGGGCTCGCCCGACGAGCCCGAGGTGGCGACCAGCGCGGCCGTGGCCTCGGGCGAATGATCGAACGACGCGAGCCACGCCTGCGGCGGGTGGTCGGCTTCGGCGGGGCTCACCCGCCGCGCGCCCACGCGTGCGCACAGCTCAGCCTGCTCGGCCGCGCTCGCCCGCGGGTGCAGGGGAAGAAACGGGATGCGGGCGTCGAGCAGCGCCAGCGTGAGCAGCAGCGTGGGCTGCTCGATGCTCGCGACGAACGCGAGCACGTCGCCCGGCTCGACGCCGGCACGCGCCAGCGCACCCTGGATGCGCCGCAGCTTCGCCGTCAGCTCTTGTCCGGCCAGCGTGCGCCCCGAGAGCGTCAGCGACAGTCCCATGGCCCCTCGACGTGGATCCCCAGCCCGGCCCCGCCCGAAGCCGCCACGACCAGCGGCGCGCGCTCCGGAAGCTGCGGTAACGTGAGCGGCGGGAAGGCTGCCAGCGCGGCGTGTCGGTCCAGGCCGTGAGCCGTGCCCGCGCCCAGCACCAGGGCCAGCTCGGACGCCGCCGCCAGCGCCACTGGCCCTTCGAACGCGTGGCTGGTCACGGCCTGCTTGCCCGCGGCCCCGGCCCGTCGCGCACGCCCGATCGAGGCCAGCAGCCCGCCGATCAGCGTCGGCTTCAGCACGAAGCCCGCGCAGCCGGGGTGTTCGAGCAGCGCGGCGAACATCTCGGGGCTGGTCGCGGACTCGTCGGCGAACCACGGCGTGGCTCCGGCTTCGAGCTTCAAGAGCTCGGGGCCGGTCGCGGGCTCTTCACACAGCTCGATGCCGTGGACCGCGTACAGCGCCAGCGCTTCACGCGCAGCGCCCGCGTCGAGCCCGCCATTCAGATCCAGGCGCAGCGCCACGTGCGGCCCGAGCAACCGGCGCAGCTCGCCCAGCTGGCGACCCTCTTCGTCGAGGTCGCGGCCGAGCGCTTTGAGCTTCAGCGTGCGCGCCCCGCGCGCGACGTGGGCGCGAGCCACCGCCAGGCAGTCACTGGCGAGCAAGGCTCCGGCCAGCACGCTGCGCGGGGCGGTGAGCGCCGCGGCGCCCAAGAGCCGGGCCAGTGACTGTCCGCGGCGGCGCGCGATTCGATCGAGGAGCGCCGTCTCGACCGCGAAGCGCGCGCTGGGCCAGGCAACGGTGCGCACCAGGCTCTCGATGGCGTCGAGATCGTCCACCGGCGGCGGCAGCAGAGCGGGGTCGAGCGCTGCGAGCCCGTCGACGCCGAAACCCGGCAGCGGCGTGGCCTCGCCGAAGCTCACCTGTCCCGAGTCGCAGAGCGCCAAGAGCCAGCCGTCGCGCCGCGCCCAGACCTGGTGCGCGTTCTCGACGCCCTGCACCTCTCCGCCCCAGGGCGCGACGAACCAGGTCATCGGAAGGCGATTCCGATCGCGAGCAGCGCGCTCACCCCCAGCAGCAAGCGTGCGGTCGCCGGCAACAGCGGGTTCAAGGCGCGGCCCTCGGCCCGCGTGACCCGCACGCACAGCCAGACCGCCCACGGCAGCGTCAGCCACGGCGCCAGCACCCCGGGGCGAGCCAGGCCGGTCAGGGCCATGACTGCCGGCGCCAGGTATGCGGCAGCGACCAGCGTGCCGTATTCCAGATTGGCGAAGCGCCGCCCGAAGCGCACCACCAGCGTGCGCTTGCCGGCACGGACGTCGGTCTGGTGATCGCGGGCGTTGTTCACCACCAGCACCGCCGTGGCAAGCGCGCCCACCGGGACCGCGGCGAGCCAGGCCAGGGGCGGCACGCTGCCGGCGGCGACCAGGCTGGTGCCTGCGACGGCCACGAAGCCGAAGAACGCCAGCACGAACAGGTCGCCCAGGCCGTGGTAGCCGAGCGGGTAAGGCCCACCGGTGTAAGCGATGCCGCTCAGGATGGAGGCGATGCCGATCACGACGATGGGCGCACCGGCCACCGTCGTGAGATAGACGCCCGCGAGGAAGGCTGCGAAAAAGGCGACGATCATCCCGATCTTCACCGCAGGGGCGGACAGGAGCCCGCTCTGCACCGCGCGCGTGGGGCCGAGGCGCTCGGCGGTGTCGGCGCCCTTCTCGTGGTCGAACACGTCGTTGGCGAAGTTGGTCCCGATCTGGATCGCCAGCGCGCCGATCAGGGCAGCAGCGACCGCGCCCCAGCGCACGGGCCCCAGGGTGCTGGCCACGGCCGTGCCCACCGCCACCGGGGCGACGGCCACGGGTAAGGTCTGGGGGCGCGCGGCCAAGAGCCAGGCGCCCATGCTCCCGCTGTCGGGCAACAGAACGGTCGAGGTCATCTCAGGGCAGCCGCTTGAACTTTCCGAACTCGGGCTTGCGATGCTCGAGGAAGGCGTTCTTCCCCTCTTGCCCCTCGGCCGTCATGTAGAAGAGCAGGGTCGCGTTGCCGGCCAGCTCTTGCAGCCCGGCTTGCCCGTCGCAGTCGGCGTTGAGCGAAGCTTTCAGGCAACGCAGCGCCAGCGGCGAGAGCTCGAGCATCTCTTTGCACCACTTCACGGTCTCGCGCTCGAGCTCTGCGAGCGGCACCACGGTGTTGACCAAGCCCATGTCCAGGGCGGCCTTCGCGTCGTACTGGCGGCACAAGAACCAGATCTCGCGCGCCTTCTTCTGACCCACGATGCGTGCCAGGTACGACGCGCCAAAGCCGCCGTCGAAGCTGCCGACCTTCGGCCCGGTCTGACCGAAGCGCGCGTTGTCGGCGGCGATGGTCAGATCGCACACCAGGTGCAGCACGTGGCCGCCGCCCACCGCATAGCCCGCGACCATGGCGACCACGGGCTTGGGCAAGGTGCGGATCTGGCGCTGCAAGTCGAGCACGTTGAGGCGCGGGACGCCGTCCGAGCCCACGTACCCCGCCTCGCCCCGGACACGCTGGTCGCCGCCGGAGCAGAACGCCCGGTCGCCGGCGCCGGTCAGGATCACCACGCCGACCTCGGGATCTTCTCGCGCCGCTTCGAACGCGCGGATCAGCTCTTTCACGGTCTGCGGACGGAAGGCGTTGTGGACCTCTGGGCGGTTGATGGTGATCTTCGCCATGCCTTCGGCGCGCTCGTAGACGACGTCTTCGTAACCGCTGCTCTTCTGCCAATTCGGGAGGTTCATGCGTGGTTCTCCTGGGTCCGGGTCGCGGACCAGTCTCTGAGTTGCTCGTCGATCAGCCGCCCGAGGGCGTGCGGGGCTTCGAGCAGGGGGTTGTGTCCCGCGTCGGGGACGATCCGGTGTCGAAGGCGGGGGCGGGCTCGGGCCACCGCGGACAGCTTCTCGTCGTGCTCTCCGGTCACCAGCAAGACGGGCACCCCCGCCCGCTCGGGTTCGAGCGCTGGCATGCGGCCGGTGCCGAGCGCGGTCAGAACGCGGGCGAGGGCCGCCGCGTCGTGCGACAGGCGCACTGCCCGCTGCGTGGAGCGTTGCGCAGCGGGCAGCGCCGCTTGCGAAGCAAAGAGCGGCAGCTTCTCCCAGGCGTCGACGAAGCTCGGAAGGCCGGCGCGCTCGAGCTTCGTGGCCAGAGCCGTCTCCCAGGCGATGCGCTCACCGCGCTCGAGATCCGAATCGAGGCCGAGGTGCGCCCCGATGGCGATCACGCCCCGCACGCGGCGCGGGTGCCGGCAAGCGATGCCCAGCGCCAGACGCCCCCCCAGCGAATATCCGGCGACGAAGGCCGGCTCGGTCAGCTCGGCGGCCAGCGCGTCGACGGCCTGCCAGAAACTTTCAGGGACGGCCCGCGGGGGCCGCCCGTGGCCGAACAGCCACGGTGCACGCACGCCGGCTCGGGCCTGCAGTGACTCGACCACGCGCGCCCACGAGGCGGGCGCGCCCAGGAACCCATGGAGCAGCCAGAGCGGCGTCACGCGATCACCGCCGGCGCGCGGGTCAGTGATTCGCGGAGCGCGCGGCGTCGCGTGCGGCCGTCGTCTGCCGGGACCACCGCGTGCAGCACGCGTGGGGCATCCGCCGGCGCCTCGAGCGCCCGATCGAGCTCGGCTCGCGTCTCGACCCGCGTGTAAGCCAGGCCGAAGGCGCGGGATGCGTGCTCCAAGAAGGCGGGCGGCGGGGTCAGAAACAGGTGCTCGAGCGTTGCCGCAGAGACGGCCCGAGCCACCGGCAGCTCGGCGAAGATTCGTCCGCCACCGTTGTCGATCACCACCAGAGTCACCGCGCCGGCGGCCCGCGCCAGCACCGCCAGCGAACCGACGTCGTGGAGCGCGCTCACGTCACCGATCAGCGCGAAGAGAGGGGCCTCGGGCGGTAGCGCGCGCCGGGCACCCGCGGCGCCGGCGATCAGCCCGTCGATTCCCGAGAGGCCGCGCTGGTGCAAGACCGTGAGCGCGCGTGACGAGCGCGGCGCGAACCAGTCGGCGTCGCGCACCGGCAAGCTGTTCCCGATGAAGATCGCGCCGCCGGTGGGCACCGCGTCGAACACGCGCTCGACCACCACGGGTTCGGTCAGCGCGGTGCCGGCCAGCGCCTCGCTCAGCAGTGCTTCGGCCTGCCGTGCCCGAGCGCCGAGCCGTTCGAGCCACGACCGGTCGGACGGGCCCGAGGCCTCGAGCGCATCGAACAGCTGGGTCGGGTTCGCCTCGACGATCAGGCTCGCCGTGGCGGTGGGATCCGGCAGGCCGTCCTCGCTCACCACGATGCGTGGCGTCGCGCCCAGCCCGCCCGCCAGCCTCTCCCAAGCGCTCGAGGTGGGCGGGCTGCCGATCTCGATCACCAGATCCGGGGCGTCGCCCTCGGCCACTGCCCGCGGGAGCCAGGCGTCGAAGGCCGGCAGCGTGGCGCACTCGGGCCCGTGGGCGACGCCGCTCGTGACCTCGGCCAACACCGCGAAGCCCCGCGCGCTGGCGAAGCGCCCCAGCGCCTGCCGCAGCCGCGCATCACCCGGGGCCGCGCCGCGGCGCGGCCCGCACACCACCAGCCCGCGGCGCGCGCGCGCCACCGCGTCGCGCACCCCGATGGGCACCTCGAGGGCGGCGCTGTGGGCCCGCTCGAGGCGCGGCACGGCGCTGGGCGTCCGCAGCGCGCCGCCCCCGCC
>JAKLKA010000122.1 GCA_023150915.1 Polyangiaceae bacterium | reverse complement strand
CCGACGGTGACCGTCTCGCTGGTGACGCGGAAGCTCGCGTCGTGGCCGAAGCCCACGCTGCCGGATACGGCGCCGGACCAGGTCAGGGTCTTGAGCAAGGGGCCGTCGTACGCGTGATCGAGCACCACGCCGCTTGGATCGGTGATCTTCTGCAGGCGTCCTGGCGCGCACGTCGGGCAGGGCGTCAGGCCGAAGTAGTCGAAGTCGACGTTGCCGGTCGGCGTGGTGAGCAGATCGAGCTTGCCCGCCGCGTCGTAGGTTCTCCCTACGAGCAAGCCGTCGGGCCGCGTCGTCTGCGTCAGTTGCCGGTCCACGTTGTACGCGAACAGTGTAGCCGGCGCCGGCACTCCGGGCACCACGGGTGGCGTGTAGGCCGAGAGCAGGTCCACCGGCGTGAAACCCTGGGCGTGGGCAGGTTGTCCGGGCGGCGTCACGCTCGTGAGGTTGCCGTTGCCGTCCCAGCCGAAGCTGGTCAGGGCGCCGTCGGGGTCCAGCTGTTGCAGAATGCGGCCCGCCGCGTCGGGCGCAAAGGCCGTGGTCTGGCTCAGCGCGTCGGTGACCGACTGGACGTAGCCGTTGCGGCTGTCAGACGTGCTGAAGTACCCCGTAGTTCTGAGCCTGGGCCCCTGCGCGACCGTGGCGAGTCGGCCCTTGGAATCGTACGTGAAGTCGACGGGAGTGATCCCAGTGATCTCCCGGCGCGTGGCGCGCATCTGTGAATCGTGGAAGGTCTTGCTGATCCGGCCCGCGGGGCTGGTCACCGTGGTCGTCAGCGTGGGCTTGTCGAAGACTGTGGTCGTGGTACGACCGTTCACCGTCACCGAGTCCGTGACCGCCGTGACCGCGTACGGTGTCGCCGGCGCGCTGGGCGACGTGGTGCGTTCTCGACTCTCGGTGCGGATCAAGCCGCCCGGCGTGCGGGTCGTCCGAGACACCGCCGGCGCCTGCACACCAAACCGGGGATCCAGGGCTTGCGACGCTTTCATCACCGTGCCATCCGGCAAGGTGATGGTGTCCACCCCGTCCTCGTTGCCGCGGAGCAACGTTGCGATGGTTCCATCTGGGAACGTCTGCGTCCTGAGCTGTCCGCCTGCGGCCGGGCGCTCGGTTCGGTAGGTCGTGGTTCTGCCCAGGCCCGTCGTGTGGCTCACCTCCCAGCCGGCCTGAAGCTCGAGGCGCCCGAGGGCTCTCGAGCCGCCCGCCGGATCCGCGTCGAGCACAAGCCGCCCGATGGAATCGTAGGACATCGATGCCGTCGAGCCTCTGGGATCGGTGAAGGTCTTCAACAGGCCTGACTGCGCACCACCCCAGTACGCCAGCGAGTACGTCTCGTTCGCCGGCCCGGTCACCGAGGCCAGGTAGCCGTCCGCTGCCATTGCCAGCGTGGTGACGTGGCCGTAGGGCCCTACGATCGCGCTGGCGTTCCCCATGCTGTCGCGCACAACCTGCGTGACGTTCCCATTGCCATCCGCGACGCCAGTCAGGCGACCATCGGTGCCGTACTGGAACGAGAGCAGGGTTGCGCCGGACCCAGCACTGTCGGTGCGCAGATGACGGCCGGGCGCGTCGAACACGTGCATCGCCTGGCCATCTGGAGATGCCAGAACCACCTCGCCGGGTGAAGAGCCTCGAGCCGCGCCGCGCCCGATCTTGCGGACCGAGTCGCCGCTGGCGAAGTAGACCACCCCGCTGGGCCCCTCTCGCAACCCGACAGGTGGGTAGATGTTGAGTCGAGTGGCGGGTCCCTCCCCGGCAAGCGTGGATTGCTCCGACCGGTCACCCGCAACGGTCGTGATGATGCCCGACGGGTCCACGCGACGGATGAGGTTCACGGTGTTCGCAAAGCCGTCGTCGTACTGGGCGATGTAGAGCGAACCGTCGCGGCCGACCGCGAGCCCAGTCAGCAGGTTACGGAACAGCTCCTGCGTCGCGGGGATCCCGTCTGATGAAGGCGCCGGCCCGGTGGTCCTGCCCGCAACCGTCCGGATCACCCCGTCCGCGCCCACGCTGCGCACCACGTAGTGGGTGTTGTCAAAGCGGTGCGCGACATACAGTGTCCCGTCGGGCGCGATTGCGACGCGGCTGGGCTGGCTGACCGTCGCTGAGAGCGCAGGGCCGCCCTCTCCAAACGCCCCTGTCAGCGACCCGGTGCCGGCGACACGGAATACCAGCCCATCCGGGCCGACTTTCCGCACCTGATTCGCGTTGGGCTCCGCGAAGTACACCGCCCCGTCGTTGCCGAGCGCGAGCGATCGCGGTTGGATCAGAGCCTGGAGTGCGGGGGCTCCGTCCGCGGTCGAGCTTCCGCCTCCGGCAATCGTCGTGATCACTCCGTTGCGCACCGCGCGAATACGGCCGTTGTCGAGATCCGCGATGTACAGCGCGCCGTCCTCGGCCACCGCGAGATCCCCGACGTACATTCCCAGGAGCGCGCTCGGCCCCGGACCCCCATCGCCCCCGAAGCCCCAGTTGCCCGTCCCCGCGACCCGGGTCGCGCTTCCGTTACGCGTGATGCGCCACACTGCCGCGAACGTCCCGAGGTAGTAGGAACCATCGGGGCCCACGGCGAACGAGTAGAGTGGGTTGAGCGTCGTCGCCGGAACGGCGGTCACCGCCGCCGTTCCGAGTTCCGACCGCGTCCCATCACCGAGGAAGACTGTCTTGGCCTGTGGGTCGTAGGCGTGGTGGGATGACACGCTCCAACCGCCGAATCCCAGCGCGCGTGCGTCCCAGGGCGTCCCGATCTCTCCCCGCCACTTGCGGTGGAGCGTGACCTCTTGTCGCGTACGGCTCCCCGTGATCAGGCCGGAGGCGTTCATGCCAAAGCGACCAGCGGTGCCGTAGGCACCTTTGTAGACGTAGCCGACGTCCACGGTCGCGAGCTGGCGACCCTGCACTCGTTGACCGAACAGGTTCGTCCCGTCCCAGTCGAAGGTGATCGACTGCTGCGCGAGGGCGTTCGCCTTCGAGATCACCGCCGAGTACTCCTTGCCCGCTACCGTCATCACGACCTCGACACGCTCGAGATCGGGGGGGAGGGTCCCTTGGTGGACGGGGACGACCAAGCGTCGGGCAGCCGCGCGCCCGGGCGCCCGGTCGCCACGATAGTGCAGCGAGAACGGCGTGCCGGCGATCGGGATGCGCTCGCCGAGGATCTGGTTCTGACACTCGATGACTGATCCGGGTTTCTCGCAGGGGTCATCGAGCGGATCGTCCGGCTCTGGGTCCGGTCCCGGCGGCGGGGCAGCCCCTGGCGGCGGGCCAAACGGCCAATTGCAGTCCCACGTGGAGAAGTGCCTGGTCGTGAACCGCCAGAGCAGTCTCGGAGGGTCATAGAGCTCGGCGAGCAACGCGCGCTCCTCGTTGCTGACCGTCAGCGGGACTCCACCGGTGTCGAGGAGCGCCATGCCGCCGGCCTCGCTGACGATGTTCACCACCAGACCGCTGTCTTCAGCGATCCAGTTCCCGCGCCCGCGGTCGTAGGAGCCGACCGGAACCGTCATTCCAGGCGCGAACCCGGAGAGGAAGCTGTCGACGTAGACCGCGATGGGCTGATCGAAGTCGACGCGCGCCCCCGCCGCCTCGTCGGCAGCCAGCTCGACGGCGTAGGTGTATGCGCTGTTGGGCGGCAACTCCGCGGGCATCGCCTCGGGTCCACCGGAGCCCACCGAGTACTCGGTGGCACGCACCGTGAGTGACTGCGGCGCGGGCACGCCACCGATGGTCGCTGCCAGCCCCGCTGGAGCAATGAGGACAGACCGGCGAGCGCCATCCTGGTCGGTCTCGGTCGGTCCCACCAGCGCCTGCGCTGCCGGCGCTCCGAGAGCAAGGGCAGCAGCAGCACCGGCGGGCGAGGTCATCGGCGGCGCTGGTGCAACCAGGACCACGTCCGGAACCGGAACGTACTCTTGCCAGGAGGCAACGACGCCACGCTGCGCCGGCAGGAAGCCCGATTTGCGGTAGTCGACGACGACGCGCCCCCCGCCGTTGACGACCAGGTAGAATCGGCCGGTGACGTCCGTCGAGGTCGCACCGAGCTCGGGGTGCCCGAGCACCTCGACGGTCACGCCGGGAACGGGCGCACCCGCGCGATCCCTCACCCGTCCGAAGAGCACGGAAGCGCGCTCCGCGTCGATCGCCCCAGGGACGACACTCGTCTGAACGGGGCTTGCCCCCGTGTACAGCCAGGCAGTCGAGCCAGCAACCGACGTGACAACGGTCGGGTCGAGCTTCGGACACTCGCTGTGGACAGGGCCCGAGATCGGATCACACGTGTCGACCGTGCACGGATCGCCGTCGTCAACCAGCACCGGCGTGCCGCCCTGACACGCGCCGGCGCTGTCGCACAGCGCGCCGATCGCGCAGGCGTCGGAGTTGCAGGGCGTGCCCGCGGGCGCCGGCGGGTGCGTCACGGCGCCCGTGAGCGGATCGCAGGCATCCTGGGTGCACGGATTGCCATCGCTGGTCGCTATGGGGGTGCCAGGCTCACAGGCGCCGGCGGCGTTGCACGTCTCGTCGCCGTTGCAGAGGTTGCCGTCGCCACAGGCCGTGCCCGCGGCCACCGGAGTGTGCGTGATCCCTCCGGAGGGCGTGCAGGCGTCCGCGGTGCAGGGGTTCGCGTCGTCCACCGTTGCCGGCACGCCGCCGCCGCACGCGCCGGCCGTGCACGCCTCGCCGGTGGTGCAAGGGTTTGCGTCGTTGCAGCTCGCGCCGTCGGGCTTGGCGGGTTGGGTGCACGCGCCAGTGGCGGGGTTGCAGGTGCCGGCGTCGTGACACTGATCGAGGGGCGCGCAGGTGACGGGGTTTGCGCCGGTGCACGTGCCCGCTTGGCACGCGTCGCTCTGCGTGCAGGGGTTTGCGTCGTTGCACGCGCTGCCGTCGGCCTTCGCGGGCTGGGTGCACGTGCCGGTGGCGGGGTTGCAGGTGCCGGCGTCGTGACACTGATCGAGGGGCGCGCAGGTGACGGGGTTGCCCCCGGTGCACGTGCCCGCCTGGCAAGCATCGGTCTGCGTGCAGGCGTCGCCGTCGTTGCACGCGGCGCCCGTCAGCGGCGCATGCTGGGCGCCGGCCTGCGGATCGCACGAGTCCGCAGTGCACTCGTTGCCATCGTCGACGGCAAGCGGGGTGCCGGCCTGGCAGGTGCCCGCGCCGTCGCAGCTCTCGTGGCCGTTGCAAACGCTCGCGTCGTCGCAGGCCGTGCCCGCGGGCAGCGGATCGTGGTGCACCGTCCCGGTCGCCGTGTCGCACGAGTCGGCCGTGCATGGGGTGCCATCGTCGGTCGGACCGCAGGTGCCGGTGGCGTCTTTCGTCACGCTAGCGCCGAGCCCGATCTGCAGGTCCTTGGCGACCAGCGTGCCCGTGACCTCAGTGCCCGCGCGGATCCAGAGCGTGCCGTTTGGGACGTGCAGGCGAGCGTGAACGGTGCTGCCGACTCCGACCGCGGCGGCCTTGGGGAGCGCGCCGAGGGTGCCGGTCAGCCCATTGATGCCCGCAACGAAGAGCTGCACGTCGCCGGGCGCGAGGCCCGAGCCCGAGGCGGGACCGATGAACGAGCCGAGGCCGGGTCCGAGCTTGCCCTGCACCCGCACGTCGCACGGCTGTGCGCACTGGAGCCGGCTGGCCGCGCCCAGCTCGAGGCTGGCGAAGTGGTACACGCCGCCGCTCAACGTGAGCACCGTCGGATCGGACGCGCTGCCCAGGCCGAGGGAAGCGTTCCGGTACGCGCCGGCGGCGAGCGTCAGATCTTGATGTGCGGCAAGCGCGACGTCGGCGCTGCCCGGGACCACGCTCGGCTGATCGGGAGCGGTGATCGCGAGGGGCAGCGCGAGGGGCGTGTGGGTGGCGCCAGCCACGGTTCCGTTGTTGGTCAGCGCGTTGGTGAACACGTCCCCCGCGATCGTACCGCCCAGTCGCACGCGCACGCGGTTCGCTTTCGCCGTGCCGGTGAGGGTCGAACCGAGACCGACCACCAGCTCCGCCGAGTCCGTCAGCACCGCACCCGGTGCCGCGTCGAGCACGGCCGCGCTGCCGGTGGTGGTGCCGCCGCCCTCGATCCAGATCGAGTTGAGCGCCACCAATGTGTCGGCGGGCCAAGCTCCAGGCCCGCCGCTGACCCAGGTCGGATCGACCGTGATTGGATAGGTCAGCCCAGCCGGGTCGAGCTTGGCGATCATCACCGGCTCGCTGCCGCGGGTGTCGATCTGCACGTCGAGCGCGCGCCGCCTGCCTGCAGCGTCGATGGCGAAGGCCGGCAGCGATCGCAGCTGGACGTTGCCTTGGCCGTCCACGACCTCGATGGTGCCGCGACTCGCGCGCAGCTCTCCCGCAGATTTCAGCCGGTAGCGCGCGGTGGCCGGCGCCTTGGGCGAATGCAGAACGCGCAGCTCCTCGAAGCGCGAGCCGTGGGCCGCGTGAACGACGTCGGTGTCCGGAAACGCATCTCGAAAAATCACCGCGCCGTTGGCAAGCTCGCCAGGAACCGGCGCAGCGCCTTCCGCGACGACTTCGAGCCGCGCGGCGCCGCTCGCCGTCTCGAGACGAACCGCGTCGCTCGCGCGATCGGGAGACGTGGTGGCGAGAGACCCACCGCGCAGCGCCGAGCTACTGAAGGCGGAGTCGCTGCGTTCGAGCACGCTGCGAGCGACCCGAGCGGTTGCGGCGCTGGGAAGGTCGGTTGCCCTCGTTGCGCCCACCGAAGGCGCGGGGGACGGCGCATTGCCCTCGCGATTTCCACAGCCGACCAGCCAGCAGGCCGCGAGCGTCACGCATGCAGCATTCCGAAACCGAACAGCTCCACGATCCCCAGCCATGTCGTCCTCCCGCGAATGCCCCGCCGTGCACGAGAACAACAGATCATGCCCGCGTTGAACATGACGCGCGTCAACGCGGTGCAGAGTCGCACGATGTCGGCGAGTTGCCGATCACGACCTGCCACAACGGCAGGTGCTGGGTCTCAGAGTGAGACGTGCGAGGCGTGTGCTCGCTCCGCCTCCCGGGACCAGCGGACGCACGCCGGCGCGCAGCCCGCCGCGTTGGCTCACTCGACCATCGCGCCGTGCTCGGCAAGCAGCGCTCGAAGCACCGAGCGGTGGCAGCGCGCCTCGTCTTCGCAATAGCACCCCACCGAGAAGCTGGTTTGCCGCGAGAGCGCCACGAAGAGCTGGAGCAATCGCAGTGCTTCGGGCCGCTTCAGCTCTGCGCGATAGCGCTTCTCGAAGGCGCCCCAGGCGCGGGCGTCGGCGGCCTTCAGCGCGACCTTGACCAGGGCCTCGGACGGGGCGAGCTCGGGCAGCCACACGTCGTAGAAGTCGCGGGTGCCGTGCTCGCTCTTGGGCACCCCGCGCGGCGGGCGCCGCACGGTTCCGATGCGCAGCCCTTCCCCCCGCGCCCGCGGGCTCCCGAGCTGGACGACGCGAATGGTCATGACACTCTCCTCCCCGCTCGTCGATACACCACGTATGCTCCGGAATCATGCGCCAACAGCCCGCTCCGACCCTGCTCCTCGCCCTGGGGGCCCTCTGCCTGGCCGGCCTCGTTCCTTCGAGCTGCGGGGGTGATCCGGACGTCACGAAAGCGGGCACCGGCGGCAGCACGGGCACCGGCGGCGATGCCTCGGCGGGCACGGGCGGCACGGGCGGCGCGGGCGGCAGCGGGGGCGGCATCGCCATCGACAGCAGCGCCGGTGGCAGTGCCGGCAGCGATCCGGACGCATGCGGCGGCGACGCCTGCTCGGCTGACGCGGGGCCGGCCTGCGGGGACGGCGCGATCGATCCCGGCGAGAAGTGCGACGACGGCAACGGGGTCTCGGGGGACGGCTGCGCCGCGAACTGCGACGCCATCGAGAACGACTTCGCCTGCCCCACCCCGGGCCAGGCCTGCGTGTCCACGGTGAAATGCAGCGACGGAAAGATCACCGGCAAGGAGACGTGCGACGACGGCAACACGACCGTGGGCGACGGCTGCGACCCGAGCTGTGCGCTCGAAAAGGGCTGGAAGTGCCCCACGCCCGGGGCCGCCTGCGAGGCCGCGGCGTGCGGCGACGGGCTGGTGGCCGGCACCGAGAAGTGCGACGACAAGAATCAAGCGGCGGGCGACGGCTGCGACCCGAGCTGCAAGCTCGAAAAGGGGTGGAAGTGCACCACGCCCGGGCAGGCCTGCGAGAAGACCGTCTGCGGCGACGCCAAGCCCGAGGGCACCGAGCAGTGCGACGACGGCAACAACGATCTGGGAGACGGCTGCACGCCCTTCTGCGTGAAAGAGCCGAACTGCAGCACCGGCGAGTGCGCCAGCACCTGCGGCGACGGGCTGAAGCTGCCCAGTGACAACGAGCAGTGCGAAGACGGGAACACGACGGGCGGCGACGGCTGCTCGGCGACCTGCCAGATCGAGACCGGCTTCAAGTGCACGGACACTCCGAGCGGCGGTGGCACCCAGCTGGTCTTGCCGATCGTGCTCCGGGACTTCAAGACGTCGCACCCGGACTTCGAAGACTTCCTGGGCGTGGACCTCGGCATCGTGGCCAGCACGCTCAAGGCGAACGGCAAGCCCCAGTACAAGTCGGCCACCACCACGCCCACCACCACCGGCTCCACCAACTTCGATCAGTGGTACGCAGATGTGGCCGGCATCAACCAGACGATCTTGCAGACGCTCACGCTGAGCCAGATCGCCGGCGGGGCGTACCAGTATTCGAACGCCAACTTCTTCCCCCTAAACGGCCTGGGGTGGGGCAACGAGGGCAACAGCCAGAACTTCCACTTCACCAGCGAGGTCCGCTACTGGTTCGAGTACAAGGGCGGCGAGCAGCTGGACTTCACCGGCGATGACGACGTCTGGGTGTTCGTGAAGAAGCAGCTGGCGGTGGACCTGGGCGGAGTGCACGGGGCCATGAGCGGCGGCGTCACGCTGGATGCGGCCAAGGCGACCCAGCTCGGCCTCACCGTGGGGAAGGTCTACGAAATCGTGGTCTTCCAGGCCGAACGTCACACCGTCCAGTCGAACTACAAGCTGACGCTGTCTGGCTTCAACAGCAGCACTTCGAGCTGCCAGAGCGTGTGCGGCGACGGTATCAAGACGCCGAACGAGGCGTGCGACGACGGGAAGAACGACGGCAGCTACGGCAGCTGCACCAGCACCTGCAAGCAAGGCCCGCACTGTGGCGACGGCAGCGTGCAATCCCCGCAAGAAGAGTGCGACGACGGCGTGAACCTCTCGCCTTACGGCGGCTGCGCCCCGGGCTGCAAGAAGGGCGGCTTCTGCGGCGACGGCGTGGTCGACAGCTTGTTCGGCGAGGCCTGCGACGACGGCGTCAACGACGGCGGGTACGGCGAGTGCGACACGGGCTGCAAGCTGGGGCCGCGCTGCGGCGACGGCGTCAAGCAGAGCCCGCAAGAAGAGTGCGACGACGGAAACAAGAAGAGCGCGGACGGCTGCAGCGCGAACTGCAAGACCGAAGGCCCGGCCTGAAGCGCACGGTCACGCGCCCGGGGCTCAGCCCGCGGCGCCGTCGAGCCGGAACCGGAAGGTGCACGCGAAGGCCAGCTCGGCGCCTGGGGCGATCAGCCGGTCGTTCACGCGCGAGCCGTTCACCCACGTGCCGTTGGTAGAGCGAAGGTCCCGCACCCTCACGCCGGCGGGCTCGAATTCGACGCGCGCGTGGCGGCGCGCCACCGTGTTCTGATCCGAGTGCGCGCCGGTGCGCAGCACCACGGCACAACCCGCGTCGCGACCGATCAGCATGGGCTCGTCCAGCGGATACGCCCGCCCCACCGGGCCAACGTGGAGCGGCGCCGGGGCCCCGAGCGAGCCGAGCCAGGTGAGTCGCAGCGCGCCGCGGGCGCGCGCCGCCCGATCTTCGAGTGCAGCGAGCTCGAGCGCTTCGTACAGACCGGCCTGGGTGGTGGCGTAAGCGTCCGCCCGGACGGCGACGTGGTCGAACGCGCCGGCGGCGATCCGATCGTCGCCGGGGGAAAGCGGCAGGCACGCGACGACCGCCGCGTCCGGGTACTCTGCGCGCCGCGCTTCGACCTCGCCCGGTGCGCAGACCAACACCAGGCGCTCCCCCGCGCTCGGCTGTCGCGGCGCCTCACCCACCCAACGGTCGATGGGCCCACCTGCGGGGGCGAACACCCGGATCACGGCACGACGTACGCCGCACCCTCCATCGCTTGCATGCGTTGACGGGTAGCAGGGCGGCCCGATCGGGGCAAGCGCGCGCTCGTTCAGCGCTCGGCCAGCACCTCGGCGAGGAGCGCCGGGTCATCCGTCATGATGCCGTGAGTGCCGAGGTCCAGCAGGGCTTCCATCTCTTGCCGATCGTTGACCGTCCAGGTGTGAATGCGGAGCCCGAGACGGTTGGCGCGGGCCATCATCTCGGCGCTGACCGCGTGGCTCGGCGGTTGCACGATCCTGGTTGGAGGCTCGTAGTCCTTCTCGGTCTCGTCGCTGACGGTGCTGAGCTGCAACATCTCGCCGGCTCCCATGCCGGTGAGTATGTCGGGGCGTTTCTGCCGGATCTCTTGCACCACGTCGTCGGAGAACGAGACCAGCACGCTGCGCCCGGAGGCACCCTTGGCGTCGAGCAGCGCGATGACCGGATCGACGATGCTGGGGGTGAGCTGCTTGATCTCGAGGGTCCACCAGGCATCGGGGTGCGCGTCCAGCACCTCGCCGAGCGTCGGCACGGTGACACCCTTGCCGCGGAAGGGAAAGCTCGCGCCCCCGTCCGGCGAGAACTGGTAGCCGGCGTCGAGCTTCTTCAGCTCTGCCAGCGACAGCGCGTGGATGGGGCCCGCCCCGTCGGTGGTGCGATCCACGTCGGCGTCGTGCATGCACACGATCTCACCGTCGAGCGTGCTGTGAAGGTCGGCCTCGAGAACGTGTGTGCCCAGGGCGGCTGCGTTGTCGTAGGCCGGCAGGGTCTCTTCGGGCCGCAGCTTGCCGCCACCACGGTGGGCGAACAGCAGCGGGGCTTCGCAAAGCAAGCGGTTGTCGGCCGGACTGCATCCGGCGCTCTTGGCAGTGCCGTCGCCGCCACCGCAGCCGAAAAGGGCCAGACCGAACGCCACGACGACGCCCAGGTGCGCAGCGCGACATCGAGACGAACGGCGGGCTGACACGCGACAACGCTAGGGCTGACCGCACCCTGCGACAAGCCTTGCCGACCGCCATGAGCACCGGCATGCTCGCTGAAGGAGGCCTGGATGAACCAAGCGTCGCGTTGGGCGTGGGTGGGAGTGCTGGCAGCCGTGATCGGGTGCTCGAGCAGCGGCGGGGGCGGGGGCGGGAGCACGGGCGCCGCCGCCGGGAAGTGCGACACGCTGGTCGACAAGCTCTGCGAGAAGCTCGGCCCCTGCGAGAGCTTGACCCAGGCCGACTGCGTGAGCCAGGTGAACCAGTCGTTCAAGCAGCAGTTCGGGGCCACCTGCAGCGGCGCCGACGCCGTCAGCCCGACCTACGACGCGTGCCTCGCGGATCTGGGCCCCAGCTACCAGTGCAGCATGGGCACGCCCAACGACTGCAAGGGCGTGATCCTGTTCCAGCAGTAGCGGGCGCTGCCCCGCCGAGCTAGCCCTCCGGCGCGAACCCGCACACCTCGGCCAGCGGCTTGCCCGTGCGCTCGGCCTTCTTCAGCTGGGAAAAGCGCCAGTAGGTGTAGACCACCGGAATCAGCTCGAGCGTGAGGAAGGCGCTGCTGACCAGCCCCCCGACCATGGGGGCGGCAATCCGCTTCATCACGTCGGCTCCGCTGCCCGTGGCCCAGAGCAGCGGCAAGAGGCCGATGATCATGGTCGACACCGTCATCAGCTTGGGTCGCACGCGCTGCACCGTGCCCTCGGAGTGGGCGCGGATGATGTCCTCCAAGTTACGAATGCGACCTTCGCGCAAGCGCTTCTCGAAGGCGTGATCGATGTACACGATCATCACCACGCCGGTCTGTGCCGCCAGGCCCACCAGGGCGATGACCCCGACCCCCACGGCGGTCGACAGGCGATAGTCGAGCAGGTAGAGCGCCCAGACGCTGCCCACGAGCGCAAACGGGATGCTGAGCATCACGATCGCAACCTCGGTCAGGTTCTTGAACTGGAAGTACAAGAGCAAGAGCACGATGCCGAGCGCCAGCGGCACCAGCACCTGCATGCGCTCGCGCATCTGCTCGAGCAGCTCGTACTGGCCGGTCCACTTCAGGTACATCCCCTGCCCCAGGCCCAGCTCACTGGCCGCGACGGCGTGCTTGGCGTCGGCCACGAAGCCCCCGATGTCCCGAGCCGGGTCGACGTCCACGTACACGTACCCCACCAGCAGCCCCGCCTCGTTGCGCAGCATGGGGGGGCCGTGCGACACGCTCACGTCGGCCAGCTCACCCAGGGGCAGGCTGCGCGCCTGCCCCTTCTCGGGCAGCGCGATCTGCACCTGCCGGAGTCGTTCGGGGCTCGAGCGGAAGTCCTCTTTGTACCGAACGTTGACGGTGTACCGCTGGCGCCCTTCCACCGTGACCGTCACCGGCTCGCCCCCCACCGCGGCTTCGATCGCTCCGGTCACGTCGTCGACGCGGAGATCGTACCGCGCCAGGACGTCGCGCCGAGGCACCACGTCCACGTACGTCCCGCCCAGGGACCGCTCGTAGAGCACGCTTCGAGCCCCCGGGACGCCCTTGAGCACCGACTCGAGCTTCTCGCCGGCGGCCTCGATGGCGCCCAGGTCGCTGCCGAACACCTTCACCCCCACCGGCGTGCGCACGCCGGTGGTCAGCATGTCGACCCGAGCCTTGATCGGCATGGTCCAGGCGTTGGTCCAGCCCGGCAGCTGCATGGCGGCGTTCAGCTTGGTCACCAGCTCGTCCCAGGTCTCGGGCCGCTGCTCGGGCCAGACGGTGCCCAGGACCCGCTTCACCGGCGCCGGCGCAAAGCCCGAGTACCACCGGTGCTGGTGCACCTGGGGCCACTCGGAGGGTGGGCGGAGCTGAACCACGGTCTCGGCCATCGAAAGCGGCGCTGGATCGGTCTGGGTCTCGGCCCGGCCGATCTTGCCGAACACCCGCTTCACTTCCGGGAACGAGGCCAGCACCGCGTCCTGCCGTTCGAGCTGGCGTTTCGCCTCTTCGATGCTGATCCCGGGCAGGGTGGTGGGCATGTACAAGAGGTCGCCCTCGTTCAGCGGCGGCATGAACTCGCTGCCCAGCCGCAGATAGAGCGGAATGGCCGAGGCGATGGCGAATGCGCCGATCGCCAGGGTGGTGATCGGCCGCCGCAGCGCGACGTACACGAACGGCTCGTACAGCCGGATGATGGTGCGAGACACGGGGTGGTCGGCCTCGCTCTTCACCTTGCCCCGCAGCAAGAGGTCGCGCAGCGCCGGCGCCAAGGTGATGCTGAGCAGCGCGGCCGAGAGCATCACGAAGGTCTTCGTGAAGGCCAAGGGGCGAAACAGGCGACCGGCTTGGCCCGTCAGCCCGAACACCGGGATGAACGAGGCGGCAACGATCAAGAGCGAGAAGAAGATGGCGGGGGTCACCTCTTTGGCGGCTTCAGCCAGAAGCTTCGCGCGCTCTTTCGTGCTCAGATCCGGGGGCGCGTGCTCCAGCTTCTTGTGGCACGCCTCGATCATCACGATCTCGGCGTCCACCGTGGCGCCAATGGCAATGGCGATACCGCCCAGGCTCATGATGGTCGACGGTACGCCCAGGAAATACATGGGGACGAAGGCCGTGACGACGGCCAGGGGCAAGCTGACGATGGGCAAGAGCGCACTTCGGAGGTGCATGAGAAAGATCAAGATCACCACGCTGACGACCACGCCTTCTTCGATCAGCGTGCCCTTCAGCGTCTGAATGGCGCGGTCGATCAGGCTCTTGCGGTCGTAGGTTTCGACGATCTCGACGCCGGGCGGCAGCGACTTCTTCAACTCTTCGAGCCGGGCCTCGACCCGCTCGATCACCGCGCGCGCGTTCTCGCCGTGGCGCGCCACCACGATCGCGCCGACCGTCTCGCCCTTGCCGTCCAGCTCGGCCAGGCCCCGTCGGATCTCGCCCCCGGCTCGCACCTCCGCGACGTCGCGAACCCGCAGGGGCTCGCCAGAAGGCCCGGCGCGAATGGCGACGTTGCCGATGTCGTCCAGCCCCCCGAGGTAGCCCCGACCGCGGACAAAGTACTCGCGCCCGCTGAGCTCCATCACGCGGCCGCCCACCTCGCGGTTCGAGCGAGCAATGGCGGCGCCAATCGCGTCCACGCTCAGCCCGTGGGACCTGAGCTTCTCGGGGTCCACGTTGACCTGGTACTGCCGTTCGAAGCCGCCGACCGCCGCCACCTGAGCCACACCCGGCACGCTCTCGAGGGCGAAGCGCAAGGTGTAGTCTTGGAGGCTGCGGAGCTGCGAGAGGTCGTGCTGTCCGGTACGGTCGACCAGGGCGTAGCTGTACACCCAGCCGATGCCCGTGGCGTCGGGGCCCAGGGTGGGCGTCACCCCTTCGGGCAGGCGCTCGCGGATGGTGGCCATGTACTCCAGCACCCGCGAGCGTGCCCAGTAGAGGTCGGTGCCCTCTTCGAACAGCACGTACACGAACGACATGCCGAACATCGAGTACCCACGCACCGCCGAGACCTTGGGAGCGGCGAGCAGTGAGCTGGTGATGGGATAGGTGACCTGGTCCTCGACCAGTGTGGGCGAGCGACCGCGCCACTCGGTGAAGACGATGACCTGCGGGTCCGACAAGTCGGGGATGGCGTCCAGCGGGACGCGCCGCGCCGCGTTCACTGCGCCCACCGCGATGGCCACCCAGGCCAAGAGCACCAGCCAACGGTGGCGCGCGCACAGATCGATCACTCGGCCGATCATGGGCTGCCGTGCTTGGAATGGTCCTGGCTGGCCGCCGCGCCCTTGCCGCCCAGCGACGCCTTGAGCCGGCTCTCCGAGTCGAGCAAGAACGTCGCCCCCGAAACCACCCGTTCGCCCGGCCGCACGCCGGCCGTGAGCTCGACCCGGTCGGTGCCGAGCTCGGCGCCGACCTCGACCGTGCGGGGCGCAAAGCGACCCGGGCTCTCTTGGACGAACACGTAGCGCTCGAGCCCCGTGTCGATCAGCGCGTCGCGTGGCACGGCGACCACGGTGCGGGCCGGGTGAGACAGCTCGACCCAGCCGTATTGCCCGGGCCGGAGCGCCATGTCGGTGTTCTTCACCGAGAAGCGCACGCGCGTGGTGCGCGCATCGGCGTCGACGCGCGGGTAGATCAGATCCACCTTGGCCACCACCGGTGTGGCCAGCCCCGGCGCGCTGAACCTGCCCTCGTGTCCGACCTGGACGAGCGCCAGCTCTCGCTGGAACACGCTGGCGACTACGTAGACCTTCGACAGGTCGACGATCTCGTAGAGCACCGTCTCCGGCGCCACGTACGAGCCAAGCACCACGTTCTTCTGGGTGATGAAGCCGGAAATGGGCGCACCGATCCCGACCGTCCGCGAAGGCTCGCCCTTCTTCATGACCTGATCGACGGCCCCCTTCGACATCCCGAGCAGCTCGAGCTTCTTCTGGGCGCGGTCGCCCGCGCTCTTGCCCCCGCCCACGGCGGGCCAGTCTTTGACCGCCAAGAGCTCGCTCTGTGCCTGGTAGATCTCGGGGCTGTAGATCGAGAGCAGGTTCTGCCCGCGTCGCACCCGGACCCCGGTCTCGCGCACGGCGATGTGCTCCACGAAGCCCGGCGCGCGGACATGGACCTGCGCCACTCCGCTCTCGGGGGCCTCCACCCCGGCAGCGATGCGCACGCTGCCGCTGGTCGGTGTCTCGACGGCAACCGCCGTCCGGACGCCGATCGCCTGAAGGCGGTCGAGCGAGAGCTCGACCGGAACGATCCCAGTGGGCTCGGCGCCGGCGTCCGGCGGGGGTCCGGCCGGTTCGGCGGGCCCGGCCTTCGCCGGCGGCGCCTTGGGCTCGAGCCGCATCTTGCACTTCGGGCAGCGCCCCGGCACCGTGGAGATGACCTCGGGATCCATCGGGCAGGTCCAGAGGGTTCCGGGCGGCGCGCTGGCCACCGGCGACGGCGCGTGGGGTGCGTGGCTGGACGGCGCCGCCGCGGACTTGCGTCGGTCTTCCGGGATCGGCTCGAGCGTCATTTGACAGATCGGGCACTCACCGGGGCTCGCCGAGGTCACCTCGGGGTGCATCGGGCAGTAATACCGTGCGGCGCTCTCGGCCTGACCGTCGGCACGAGCAAACGACCACCACGATCCGGCGGCCGCGAGCGCGGTGAGCGCGATCAGCACCCAGCGCACGATGGCCATGGTGCGCACGCCCTTCGGAACAGGCTCGGCGTCGGGCGGATGAGTTTCGATTTCCGACATGGCTTTCTCCTCCGAAATCCTCAGCTCTCGTCGAGCTTCACCCGCCGCTTGGGCAGCTCACTGCCGGCGGCGAAGTCCAGCTCGGTCAGCGCGTGGTCCAGCGCAGCGCGCGCCATGATGATCTCCAGCTCCACGTCCACCACGTCGCGCTGGGCGGTGAGCAGGGTCACGAGCGACGTTCCACCGGTCTCGTAGCCGGCGAGCGAATACTCGAGGTTCCGCCGACTGGCAGGCAGCGTCTCGCGCTTGAGCACCTTCAGCCGCTCGAGCGCGCCCAGGGCCGTGGCAAGGCTCATGGCCACCTCGGCGGCGATGTCGAGGCGCGCCTGCTCGATCTCGGCGTTGGCGGCCGCGGTGCTCTGGCGCTGCGCGGCCTTGCGGCCACGAGCGCCCCCCCAGATCCACGGCATTGAAACCGACAGCGACGCGCCGTAGCCGTGCTCGGTCATGCCGTTCGTGGGCGGGAAGTACAGCCCCCCCACGCTGAACGACGGGGCGGCCGACTCCTTGTCGAGCACGCGCTGCTCGGCCTCGGACGCCCCCCGCTTGGCCCGCGCCAGCGCGACGTCGGGTCTCCGCGCCAGGGCTCGGTCGGTGATCGCGTCGGCCGTGAGCGCCACGGACAGCGCGCCCTCGTCCGCGGGCGGCCCGAGCGGCGCGGTCAGGGGCCGAGACGCCAGCGCGTTCAGACGGCGCTGGATCGACTTGAGCCGCGAGCTCTCGCCGGCTGCGTCAGCGCGCGAGCGGCTGATTTCGACCTCGGACTGCGAGACATCGGTCAGCATGCCGCCGGCCGCGTAGCGCGCTTTGGCCACTGCCAGCACGCGCTCGGCCACGGTCACGTGACGCTGGTGCACGTGGTGCGCGGCCGTGGCCTCCAGATAGTCGGCAAATGCGTGGCCGATCTCGCGGCTCAGCTTGCGCGCGGCCTCGTCACGTTCGGCCCGCGCCATGCGCGCCTCGGCTTCGATCGCGCCCTCGCGCAGCGACAGCGACCCCGGGGCGGGCACGGCTTGCTTCACGCCCACCATCACCATGCCCGCGTCGTTCACCGCGTAGGGTCGCGTGATGGGCACCTGCCAGACCTCGAGCATCAGCTCGGGGTCGGGCAGGCTGCCGGTGGCCTTTGCCCGCAGCTTGGCGGCCTTCTCCCGATGCGCCGCCGCGCGCATCCCCGGGCTCTTGCTCACCGCCTCGCGGATCAGCTCCGAGCGCGTGGCCTTGGCGGTCGGAAGCTCTGGCTCACCGCGAGCTTCGTTCACACAGAAAAGCAGCGCGCACGCGCTGACGAACCATGACCTCTTGTCGAACATGCGAACCACTCCTCGTCGTCGGGCAAGGTGGTCGCACGCGTGCGCGACCACCGGTCACGCGCAGGCGCACCATCGCCTGCACGTTCGCGGACGATCGGCGGGTTCAGCTCAAGAAGGCGCGATTCAGAATGTAGAGCGGCGCTTGCCGCGGTGGCGGCGGCGCCCGGGCGCGCGGCGGCGCGAAGTCGGCATGCGAGACGACGACCTCTGAGGCGAGCGGGACGGGCAGCACGGCGAGCACGACGGGCGGCGCGATGATCGGGACGTCGGCCGCGCCCACCGAGCGCCGCTCGGCCGACGCCGACAGCGCCCGATCGTCGCAGCAGTCGCCCTGCGACGCCGCGGGCCCCGACTCGCCGGATGGGTCGGGCGCGTCGGCGCGTGCCTTCTGGCAGCAGCAGGCGCTCGTGAGCTTGCCCTTCATGTGGCAGAAGTAGGCCTGCGCGCTCACCGACCCAGCGGGCAGGAGCATCAGCAAGCTGACGACGAGGGCGAACAGACGGCGCACGCTTCGAGCAGCATAGCGCCCGGCCCGGGGCACGTCCACGGCGGGGCGGGGCGGGGCGGGGCGCGGTGGGCGCCCTGACACCGCTGCCCCAGCCGTGCCAGGCAGCGGGCTGGCACAGCGCCCACCCGGCAGGTTTCTCCCACTCTCGGCCCGGGCATGGTCCTTGCGCTTGGCCGGCCCATGAAACGCTGCACCCCATTGCTCGTGCTGCTCTGGCTCTCGACCGCCTGCGGCGGGCAGTCCTCGTCGGACGGCGGCACGACCGGCGGGGCTGCCGGCAGCGGCGGGGCCAGCGGGGGCACCGGCGGCAGCACTGGCGGGGCCGGCGGCTCGGTCGGCGGGGCGGGCGGCGGCAGCGGTGGGGACTACGTCAACGTCGTCGGCGAGTGCAAGGTCGACGCCGACTGCGCCCTCCAGAACAGCTGTTGCTACTGCAAAGCGGCGCCGACCGGTACCGGCGCGCCTTACTGCGAACCGACCCCGTGCTTCGCGGATCAGTGCTCGGTGCAAGGCGTGAAAGAGGCGCGCTGCATCGCCGGGCAGTGCACGGTGGCGCGTGACTGTGACGCGAGCAAGGTGCTCTGCAACGCCCTGCCCCCGACCTGCCCGGCGGGCCAAGTGCCCAGCGTGCACAGCGGGTGCTGGGGCGAATGCGTGCCGACCACCTCGTGCAGCTTCGTCGGCACCTGTTTCGAGTGCGGACCGGGCACGGCCTGCGTGGTGACCGACGATCAAGCTGGCGGGCAGCATCACTGCGTGACCCCGCCCGCGGGCTGCAGCCAGGGCTGCGCGTGCCTCGCCGACAAGGCCTGCATCGCACCGTACACCTCCTGCTCGGACGGCATCAAAGACGGCTCGGCCGTGCATTGCGGCTGCCCGACCTGCTGATCGCCAAAACACGCTCTAGCGCCCCCCCGACTCCCGGGGCTAGGCTTGCGCGCTCTCTTGTCCCTGACCGCAGCAGCATTGTCCCTGGGCATCGTCACCGGCACATTGGTCGGCGCCGGGGCCGTGGAGCGAGTGGTTCATCGGCGCAACCTGAAGCGGATCCCGGTTCGCGTCCACGTCAACGGAACCCGGGGCAAGTCGAGTGTCACGCGGTTGATCGCCGCCGCGCTGCGCGAGAGCGGGACGGTCACCTGTGCCAAGACCACGGGGACCCTGGCCCGGTTCATTCTGCCCGACGGTCACGAGCTGCCGATCTTTCGGCCTTCGGGGCCCAACGTGATCGAGCAACGACGAATCGTGGCGGTCGCCGCCGCGCACGAGGCCCAGGCCCTGGTCATCGAGTGCATGGCGCTGCAGCCGGACCTTCAGGCCCTGTCCGAGCTCGAGCTGGTTCGCGCCACGCACGGGGTCATCACCAACGCGCGCCCCGATCACCTGGACGTGATGGGCCCCACCGACGCCGACGTGGCACGCGCGCTGGCGTCGATGATCCCCGTCCGCGGCAAGCTGTTCACGGCCGAGCAGAAGCAGCTTTCGATCTTCGAGGCCGCCTGCAAAGACCGCGGCAGCACGCTGGTGGCGGTCGGCGCCGAGGCGGTCGATTCGGTGGGCGCCGACGAGCTGGCAGGCTTTCGCTATACCGAGCACCGCGAGAACGTCGCGCTGGCGCTGGCGGTGACCGCCGATCTGGGCATCGAGCGCGACGTGGCGCTGGCGGGGATGCGCGGGTGTCGCCCCGACCCGGGCGCCCTGCGGGAGTACGCCCTGGACTTCTTCGGGCGCCAAATGGTGTTCGTGAACGGCTTCGCGGCCAACGACCCGGTGTCGACGGAGCAGCTCTGGAACATGTCCCTCGCCAAGTACCCAGGGCGCTCGACCAAGGTCATCTTGGTCAACTGCCGCGCCGACCGCCCGGACCGCTCGCTCCAGCTGGGGCAAGAGCTTCCCCGCTGGGAGTCGCCGGACTACGTGGTTGCCATGGGCAACGGAACGTACCTGTTCGCCCGGGCCGCGGTGAAAGCGGGGCTCGACCCGTCGAAGCTCGAGATCGTCGAAGACGCGAGCGAAGATCAGATCTTCGAGCGGGTGGTGGGCCTGGTCGACGACAGCGCGTTGATCTTCGGCATGGGGAACATCGGCGGCCAGGGCCTGCCGCTCACGCGGTACTTCGCCAATCGCGCGCACCCGAAGCGCGGGCACCACCCGAACGGCAACCCATGATGGAGCTTCTGCCCATATCGGTCGGCATCGGCCTGGCGGTCAGCCTGCTCTTCACCGAGATGTTCGGCATCGCAGCCGGCGGCATGATCGTTCCTGGATACATCGCGCTCCACCTGACCAAGCCGGTCGACGTGGCGGTGACGGTGGGGGCTGGTTTTGCCACCTGGGCCATCGTCCACACCCTCTCGTCGCTCACCATCGTCTATGGCCGCCGGCGCACGGTGCTGATGATCCTGATCGGCTACCTGGTCGGCATGCTGCTGCGCTGGACCACCGGGGTGTACGGGCACGGCGCGGTGGATCTGAACGTGATCGGCTTCATCATCCCGGGCCTCATCGCGCTGTGGCTCGACCGCCAAGGGGTGATCGAGACGGTGGCCGCGCTGATCACGGCGTCGGTGGTGGTGCGCCTGATCCTGGTGCTGGTGGTCGGAGCGGAGCTGCACGGATGAAGAAGGTCTACTGGCGCCCGCAGGGGGTCCCACGCCGCGCCATGCTCTTGATCGCGATGGTCGCGGTGTCGGCGTTCTTGGCGGTGGAAAAGTTCCAGGTCTCGACCCGCCAGCGAAATTATTCCGAGAAGCTCGCGGCCTCGCGCCTGGCACTCGAGGCCTTCAACGCCATCAAGTCCGAGAAGATCAGTCGCGGCATTGGCATCGACCCCGAGGCCGACCCCCAACAAACCGGGCTGATTGGCCGCTCGGTCACCCCCGTGACCTCGAACACCGGGTACATTTCGGCCAAGCGCCTGAGCGTGAACCCGAACTTCGCGGCGCTGGTGGTGCACTGGCTGTCGCGCGCCGGCGTGTCCAAGGGCGACGTGGTGGCAGTCGGCGCATCGGGTTCGTTCCCGGCGCTGTGCGTGGCCACCTTCGCGGCGGTGCAGGCCATGGATCTGACGCCGATCGTGATCGCCAGCGCGTCGGCGTCGGAGTGGGGGGCGAACGATCCGAGCTTCATGTGGCTGGACATGGAGAAGGCCCTCTTCGACAAGCGGATCTTCGGCTTCCGTTCGGTCGCGGCCTCGCGGGGCGGCATCGAAGACTACGGCTT